>CAKSQT010000001.1 GCA_934486755.1 uncultured Eubacteriales bacterium
GCTTGACGCATAATTGTTAAAATCGCTGTTTTTGAGCTGGAAATTTGTAAGTGCGGCGGTATCGTCCGTCCATATTGTCCAACCCATACTTTCGGTTGCGTTTAGAATTTGCAGTTCCGTAATAGTATAGAAGGAACCGCTGTGACCGCCTGATGTAGTGGTACCCGAAAGTCTCTGGCTGAATGTTCGCACACTGTCAATATAAACGTTTTCAATAGTTTTACCGAAGAACGATATTACACCGCCAGTCCTGTGAACATAGATATCAAGATTTTTGATTACCGTATTCTGCGTTGCGCCGATAAGGTATGTCGGCAGTTTTCTGTGCGCCCAATTAAATGATGTCCATATAAATATGGTCTCTTCGGTGCTTTCGCCTACTATCGAAACGTTTTCGGGAACAATGATAGGCTGCGTAAAGCGGTAAATACCCTTCGGGAAGTACAAAACACCGCCGCCCTGACCGCCTAATACATCAAGCAGTTTTTGAACGTTAGGCGTAACGTTCTGTTCCTTGGAGCCTGTTATTGCAGTACCCGTATAAATATTATCAAGTACGTTTACCTGGGGCATATTAAGCAACGTTTGCTCAACGCTTTCATCAACGGTTATCTTGTAAGGAACCGACCAGCCGTAACCGCTGTAAAGCCACAGCTCATATTCACCCTTGGGCGTATCCTGCGGAACGGAAAGTCTGACGTTGTAGTTAGAAAATACCGTCTGCACGCCGAGTTCCTTTACCTCTGCTCCGTTTTTATTTACAAGCAGGGCTTTTAAATTGCTGTAATTCTTATTTGTTTCTGTATTAGAAATCGGGAAAACCAAATTTTTTCCTACAACCTCGATATATCCGCCCTGCGAAACGCGTTTACCGTCATCACCGACGGTATAATCAATATTCGGAGCATTGATAAGCAAGGTTTTTTGAACCTTATTTGTGTTTTCGTCTATTCCCGTTATCCTTACCGCGTATATGCCCTGCGGCATCGGATCGCCGTTTTCATCTTTCTTAGGAAGAACAAATTTAACGGAGTCCTCGGTAGTCTGAACAATGCTGACTGCAACGGATTTTGCTTGAACCCAATCAATCGCCGACGGGTCAGCGGAATATGTACCGTTTACAACGCCCGAGGTATTATAGGCTAAATAATCATAGTACTTCCTGTCTGCCGAAGATACGGTATACGGCATAACTTCAACGTCCGTTACAACGTTTCCGAGATTTTCTCCGCTTATCAGAACCGCGTCGCCCGGTGCTTGATATGTCGAACCTGAAAAGTAAACGTTTATGCCGTCCTGTACGGTGTCTTCGTCCCAGTCGCCTTTTATGTAGGTGATTTTAAGGTTATCATACCAGCATTTAAAGGTTTTAGCACAGCCTGCCAAAGCAAACTGACCCCTTATATCGCATACATTAAACTCTTTTTCAATAAATACCGTTTCACCCTGTGACAAAACCATTAAGGTTGATTTATCGCCGTATTGATACTGCACGTGTATCGGCTTATTAGGGTCTATTGTATTTACAAGTTTTCCGAACGGTCCGTAAGGACTGATAGTTCCCGACGTGCCGTAGGTTGAACGGTACCATCTGAATTCGTTTGCGTCCTTATCGTCAGGCATATTAGTAAGATAAGTGTAAAGGTAGTTATCGCTGTTATAGTAATACGCACAGCCTATATATGCATTTGCATAAAACGGCAGCGGCGTGTCCGCTTCAACATAGAAATCGAAATCAACCGTTTGCATTCTTGCTTTTTCGGGCAGCAGTTCGTCCTTAACCCTAAACGCTGATTCCCTTAACGAAACAGCCGAGCTTGAAAACGCATTGTCAGCGGATACCGCGGCAGTATCGCCCAACCAATCGCCTGTATCCTTTACATCTATATATCTCGAAAGAGAGGATTCATCGTCAAAACTGTCCTCAAATGTGAATGTTTTATTCGTTGACCAATAATCAGCCGAAGGGCGTTCGGATATATGGGTGTACTTATCATTATCCTTCACCTTGTTGAGCTTTGCTTTCAGTTCGTCAAGATACACCTTTGATTCGGGTATATATGTCTTAACTTCATCTGACAAACCGCTCCAATCGGCAAGAGCCGAGTCAAGGGCCTCAGCCTCGTCATTTGAAATTGTTGAACTGCGGTAGTTGAATATCTGACTGTGCTTTTTAAGAAACAGATCCGCCGCGGTTGAATTTTCATACCCCGCAATATTCACATCAAGATCGTCTATATACACAGACCCGCTCATATGGGTGAAGCCTATTCTTGTCTGCGGTGAATCGGAAAGAGCGCATTCCTGATTGAAAAGCTGCATATATCCGTCTTCACTGACAAGGGTAATTTTCACCGTACCCTTTGAATATCTTGCGGATACCTGCACCCAGGTTTTAAAGGGAAGCGCCTTTGTTGAGTCCGAATTTACCGCCCTATATTCAAGTTGATTAAATCCGGGGGAATATGACGGGCTTGTGTATCCGTTCTGACCCGACGGTTTGCCGACAGGAACCGCCGTTATTTTGCCTCTTATTGAACGCAACGCTATTCCGCGCCAATTTTCCTTATCCTTATAATCGTAAACAAACGTGGGATAACGGTAATTGTAGTTAGCGTCATCACATTCAAGCAGCACCTTGAAATTGACAGAATAGAGCGTCGCGTCACTCTGCAAAAAGTTTGATGACAGAAGATATATACCATTATTACCGTTTTTACCTGCCTCGGAGGTGTTCTGTACCGTTATTTTCGCCGCTGTATCGCTGCTGTTAATCGTGTCTTTAAGCGGGTTTTTCACAGCCGACATTTCCGACTTTTTAACGTTAGCATAATCATTGGCGAAGAACATTGACACGTTGCCGTCCTCGAAGTCGGTGCTTGTTTTGACTTCGCCGACAGGGTCAAACGGATCCGAGCCTGTATCGTCCTTATCGTTATTGCTTTCGGCGTAAAGACTTACCGAGGAAACGGCAAGCATTATAACTGCCAACAAAAGTGCAAAAATTGACTTAAATGACTTTTTTGTTTTCATTGCCGTTCCTCCTTATTTAGTCTTTTTAGAGCCGAACTTATTATCGCCGTTTATACCGTTAAAATAATAAGAATATTTTTTATCGTTTGTCCAATCCTTTACAGTATCGGGAATGGGGTCTTCCCAACCGCCGCCGACATAGTTATCGTAATCGCCGTTGATTTCATCGGGAGTCAATTCAACTATAATATTGTCTATATAACAGTCGGTCTCAAAGGTCTTTACTCCGACTCTGCCGAAGCCGATAATTTCTTCCCAGTTTCCCGCGTCTGAGGTAAGCTCACTCTTCATCGCCATACCGTCATCAGTAAATTCGATAACCTTTTCGCCGTCAAAATAGACGCATATAATATTATCGAAAACCGAGATAGCAAGGTTGTGCCACTTTCCGTCGCCTATAATATTATCAATCGGCACAGGGTCGCAAAGACGAGTACCCGTTATGTTCTTTTCCCATTTAACGGGACTGTTGACGTGTTTATAAAGCGACACGGTCATTTGGTCGCTATTGCCGATACTCTCATTCTGCACGGTGGCGGCATAATCCGAATAGCCGTACCACTCTACTATTCGGCTTCGGGCGCTGAGTGCAATAAAGTTATTGGCATTTTTAGACTTGGGGTCGCATTTTTCGGTGTATTGGAAATCCATACTTACCTTATAGTCCGACCAGCTTTCATCGCCTATAAAATCAACCGAATCCTGCATAAGCTGTTTATAAAGGAAGCGGTTACCGTCCTGTACTATTTTGTCGGCATACTTGGGCGCCGCCTCATTGACAGTGCCTTCGCTTTTGGTATAATCATACTGTTTTTGCCCGCTGGTCCATTTATAGTTTTTATCGGCACCCGTGCCTGCGTCCTTGCCTATGGCGAGCTTTTTATCGTCGGAGAAGGTTTCGTATAAAACAATGTTTTCATTCCCCGAAAGGTCCAAATCGGGATCGACAGGTTCGGTAGGTTTATCCGAGCCCGATGAACTCGGCTCATCATCACTGCCTGTATATGTGCCCTCGCCGTAAAACTTCAAATCGCTGAAATTTGTTTTAACGAACGTTGCCTCATCAACCGAGTGCAGACCGAGGCCCGCATATATAGGGCCTGTATAGTCCATTGAAGCATATCCCGCAAGCCGCCAATTTGAATCTCCGCTGTTTTTATATCGGCACTCAACCGAATTTTTCTGAACAACAACTTTCAATTGGAACGGGAATGAAACGTTTTTGGCAGAAGTAAACTTCCAGCTTCCTCCCGTCTTAGTACGGTAGACTATCATAAGACCCTCGGCTCTTAAATGAAGAAAAACACCCGAAGCGTCGTTTGACAGCGAGCTTCTTATCATAATTCCCGATGACGCGTTTATATTAACCGAATCGCCCGCGTTTTCAGGACCGAAGCTGTTCATAGTAGCCTCTATTGTCAGAGAATCGCTGTCCCTCGGCGCAACATTAAACTTTCTGTAAGCGAATGTTACGTCATCTGTGCTGCCCCAGTAGCAATATGCGTTTGAACGCATATCGTAACTGCCGCCGCTTTGCTTTATATCGCCTTGCGGAGTATATGCGCCCGCGCCGTTTTCAACTTCGACATTTCCGTCAATGTTTATCAGCTCCAAATCAGGATTGGTTTCATCAATTTTCTCGGCACGGGTCATAACCATATTGGAAAGCACTATTCCCACGGTCATTAACGCTACGAGCAGGATAACGGTTATATGTTTCGGTGATATTTTTACATTAGCTTTCATCTATATCCGCCTCCTTATCAATGGGGTGCTTTAAAGCACGTCTGTAAAATCCGTAGCAGAAACCGAAGTTAATAAGCAACACGCCGATTACCGCAAGCATGACCCAAATTATATTGCTCATATTGCGTGTAACGAATTTTACCGTATATTTTGCCGAATCCTTGATACGTTTTATTATTTCTTTTACGCCGCCCTCGGAATCGCCGCTGTTGTCGTTTTCGTCAATCTCAGCGGCTGTATCGCCGTCCGAATCTTCGTCCGAGTCGGTATCGTCCTGCGGCAGCTCGGCTATTGCGTCCATAAGCGAGGAAAGCAGTTGTCCCTCATTCTGCAAAAGAGCCTTTACGCCGTCGTCAAGCATTTCGTAAGCGTAGTTTGCGATATTAACATCAATCTCATCGTCACGCGTAACCGTTTCGGGCGTTAACGACAAAACATAGGAAAAATTATCCTTAAAAGCGTCTGCCGCTTTAATCTCGGCGGCTTTCTCAGGATTTTGAGATATTTTCAGTTCCTCGATCTTCTTTATGAGCTTTTCGAGCAGTTCCTTTTTATCTGCCAGCATTTCTACGGCATATTTATTTATCTCGTAATCGCCGAGCGCCGAAAGTGCGTTGCGCACACCCGTTTCATCACCTGTTTTGACCGTTTCGGGCGTCAGGTCGAAAACCCATTTAAACGGCTGGGATAAATAATCGTTCACCGCTTCTTCGGCGGCGGCGCGCTGTTTCTTTTCAAGCTCCGCCCTTTCCTGTTCTTCAAGCTCGTCTTTAATCTGCGCTTTCAGGAAAGCAAGAACGCTTTTCAGCGTGTTTTTCTGCGGCATCAGTTTTGCCTGAGCCTGAACCGACAGCTTTTCCATTTCGGTTATAGCGGTTTCGAGAGCAACAACGTCCTTAAAACTGCCGTCGGCATTTTTATCTGTCGTCACATTGAGCTTGGTGCGTGACAAAGCATAACTATGCTCCTGCTTATATTTTTCAACCTCAGCATTTACAGAGTCGTTTCCGCTTTGCTCGCGCAGGCGGTTATATTCTTTAATCGCATTTGCAAGCGTGCTGTAATTGGTTACCAGCGGTTTTTCGGAGCCACTCAATGCCGTATACTTATTCCAAGCCGATATAATCCGTTCGTTGCAGGCATCTGTATAAACGACGGGATTATCTATTGCGTTTATCGCCGCTATTACCGCGTTAACATTATTGACGGCATTACCCGTTATGCTTCCGCCTGTCATAGTCCCTACGGCAATATCCTTCATAGCGTTGCCTTCAAAAACATACAGCATTTCAACCGACGGTGTGATTACCGTATCCGAAAACGAGGATTTTGCGGCAAAGGTAAATTGAAAAAGTTTACCCGACGTCAAGGTAACTTTATCAAGAGAATCCCAAATAAGCCTTACCTTACCGTTTTTATTGCTTATGGTACAGCCGTCCATATTCTTAACAAATATCTTTTCGCTGTTGCCCGAAAACGCCACTTTGCTTTCATCATACGCAATTACAAGGGAAATACCGCTGATTTGCACAGCGGCACTTCCTGTATATTTTACGGATACCTGAAACGCGTCGTTTGCCTTTACTCCCCCGACGTCCTCAACAGACAGTGACACCGAAGTATCGGCAAACGAGGTTATGGCAACAATCGGAAGGATAACTGTAAGCGTAAGAATAACGGCAAATATCTTTTTAAAAATACCAGTTCTCACCTTGTACTCCTTTCTTAGTTGACAAAGGCTTGATTATTTTGCTTTGTACTCCTGCATTTGTTTGGATACCGTTGATTTTACATCGTCAAGCTTGGCATCCTTCATCTTCTTTATCATCTGATCGTAGGTCGCGGTATATTTGCTTCCGTTAAGCCCTGAAAGGAGCTGATCGTTATACTCTTTAATTACGCTTGCAACATTTGAAACGTCTGTAAGCATTGACGAGAGGTCTGCTCTGAAACGGTAATAAGGCGTTTTGTGAAGCGTTGGTCTTACGTTCTTTTCAAATTCGAGCGCCCACTCGGACTGACCGTCAAGAACAACGGGCGTATGGTATAACAGATATGCGTTTGTAACCGTCCAGAAGCACTTGCCGTATTTGCAGGAAGAACTCGGCTGCACCGTATAGTCAACGCCCTGCGCGCAGTCGCCTGTAAGAGTGTAGTGATAGGTGTTATACTCCTTAGCGTACTCGCTGTTCTTTTCAAATCCGTAACAGAGGAGGTTCGCAAGGTCGTTGCCTTCCGTACCCTTAGGCGAGCGCATAAGGTCAAGCAGTTTTATAGCTTCTTTGGGATACTTTGCGGTTATCGGAATAACCTGGTATGTCGCTTCGCTTCCCAAAATAGAAACCCCGTTAAACTGCTGCTCGGTCGTGTCGAGCAAAAGTCCGTAAGTACCTATTTCACCGTTGTTAAGTATGTATTTGACGCCTCTTGCCTCGCCTGTTTCGGGATTGTCGGTTCCGTACCACATTCCCGAACCGTCTGCCCATATAACCGATGCCCTTGTTCCGCCGCCGTTTGAGGTAAGAACATCCTCAGGAACATAGCCCGCATTGTACCATTTGCCCGCATATTCAAGGTAAAGTTTATATGCGTCTGTTTCCATAAAGTTTACCAGCTGCGCGTTATCGTCAAATGCGTCGTAGCAAAGCGACGCGCCGTTCATTGATGTGGCGCCTACAAAGTCATATCCTCTTGTCGCAAGGATTTTACCTATTGTAATTACATCAATACCGTTACCTATCGTATCGGTATCATAGGCGTCGGCAGCCCAAACTTTTTCAAGGAACTTTGTAATCTCATCATACACCGCGCGGGTCGTTTTCGTAGAACTGTGCGCCGCATTTAACAGTGCGTCAACGTCCATATACTGATAAAGTTCGGCGGGTATATCAATTTGTGCCGACTGCTGGAATATAGGCTGCTGAATAGGCAACATATAGAGCTTGTCGTTATATGTACCGCTGTAATAATCCTCGGCATAATCCTTCATTTCCTGATAAATGTTGGGAGTATCCTTTTCATTTATAAGGTCATCAAGCTCGGAATAAGCGCCCTTTGTAATTTCACTCTCAACATCGTAGAGGTAACCCGACCACGCAATGTCAACCTGATCTCCCGCGTTCATCCAGAGCGACCAGTTTTCATTTGTCTGGTCAATAAACTCAACCTGAACGCCAGGCATAAGTTCGTTCAGTTTTTTATTAAATTCCTTGTGTACTATTTCGTCATCTTTACAGCCGAGCGCGCCTGAAAAGCCCCATTTTAATACGACCTTGCCGCCTTTGCCGCCGCAGCCCGTAAAGAGTGCCGCAATCATACTTACCGAAAGTATTGCCGCAATTATTCTGCCAAACTGTTTTTTCATAAAAATGCTCCTTTTCAATTATTCTTTTACCGAGCCGACGGCAATTCCCTTTGCAAAATACTTTTGCATATACGGGAAAAGCAGCAAAATCGGTATAGTGGCTATGATACACATAGCGTATTTCATAGTTTCAAGCGGTATTGCCGAGGTATCCCTTACCCCTGATTCTTTAAGCGCTTTAACAAGAACGTCGGCGCTGTTAAGTATTTTTTGCATTAAAAACTGTATTGTCCAATACTCTTTTTTCGTTATATAGATTAGTGAGGTCTGCCAGTTATTCCAACCTCCGACAACACCTGTGAAAAAGTTCATTCCGATTATCGGCTTTGACATCGGCATCACTATGCTCCACAGGGTTCTGAACTGACTTGCCCCGTCTATCTCCGCCGACTCAATAAGCGATTTCGGCACACCCTTAAAAAACGTTTTGTAAACTATAACGCCCCACGCACCGACAGCAGGCAACAAATACACCATCGGATTGTCTTTCATATGATAAAGCTGTGTGTAAACCATATACGTCGGCATTAAACCGCCGCTTACAAACATTGTACCCAGCAGAATGACATTTACAGGCTTTTTTAAAATAAAGTCGTCCCTTGTAAGGGGATAGGCAAAGGCACAGTTGACAACTATATTTATCACAGTTGCGAGAAGTGCAACAATTATCGTAAATATAATTGCTCTGCCCATAACCGCTATGTTTTCAAACAGCATTTTATATGCCGCAACCGACCAGATCTTCGGTATAAATGAAAAGCCGTATGTGGAAAACTCCGCCTCGCCAGTGAACGAAATTATAAGTATCATCAGCACAGGAACTAAAAATATAAGGGTCATTATCGCGAAAAAAATATGTAAAACTATCGGATATACTTTTCCGTCCTTCATAATAACCCTCCCCTAATAAACCGCGTTTTCAGGATTTGTCCGCTTGATTATTGTATTAGTAACAATAAGAAGGACCAAACCTACTGCCGATTGAAAAATTCCGACCGCACTTGTAACGCCGACGGTGTATTTTCCCGCCAATCCGTGATAAAGATATGTTGCCAAGGTTTCGGTCGTTGAATACAAAGCGCCCGAATCAAGCGGCACCTGATAGAATATGTCCATTCCGCCTGCCAGCACCTGACCCATACGGAGTATCAGCACCATACTTGCCATCGGCATAAGCTCGGGGAAAGAAATGTAACGCATCTGCTTAAATTTACCCGCCCCGTCAAGCGCCGCGGCTTCATACAACGAAGTGTCTATTGAAAGCAACGCCGCGTAGTAATACAGACTTGCCATACCAACATCTTTCCATATCTCAAAAAACGTCAGTATAAACGGCCAATATTTCGCCGATTCACGCGAGCTGTAAAAATTAATCGTGTCAAACCCCATATTTTTAAGGGCAAGCACTATCACACCGTTTGTAGGACTAAGTAACACATATCCGATATAGGCTACTACGACCCACGAAAGAAAGTTCGGTATCAGCATAGCCGTTTGATACAGCTTGTTTGCGTGTTTTGATTTAACATCATAAAGCAACAACGCGACCAACATACCAAGCGCAAGATTTACTATCAACATCCACGCAATGTTATAGCCTACTGTGTTTCTTATGACCCTGAGCATATCGCCAGAATCAAAAAAGTTCTTGAAATTTTTAAAACCTACCCACGGGCTTCCGAATATTCCGTCGCGGTAGTTATACTCCTTAAACGCAAGCACCATACCGAAAACGGGGACGTAATGCAACAAAAGCATTGACAAAAGCCCAGGAAGTATGAAAAGCAGATAAACGGCATTGTTTTTATATTTAAGTTTTCTGGATCTACTGTTTTTTAAAGACATTTTATATCCCCGTTTCTAATTCGCGTCTTCAACCGTATCGTCAAGTACGTCTGCGCGTGTACGTTTTAAAAGCAGATGCCACTTAACAATAACCAAAACGGTAAATGCGATAAGTACAACTATAATCACAGCCAATACTATAAAAAGTATCTTTTCAGCAAGGCTTACCTTGGCGCCCTTATTTTCAACGACCGTTGACACGCCGCCCGACTCTGTATTTTCGGTGTTCTCAGCACCGTCCGTATCTGTATCGGTCTGACTGTCCGCTCCGCTTTCAGTCTGAGCGTCGCCCGCCTGAGCCTGCGAATTATCCGAACCGCTTGCCGTCCCCGCACCGCTTTCCGCAAGCGGAACATACGAATCGGGAGAAGTTATCGGATGAACGTCTTTAAGCTGAGGATACGCCCCGTCGCTTACCTTCCACGCCGATATGCTGCTAAACGCTGCGTTAATTTCAGCCATAGAGCCTGCCGCAAAACCTATTTCCAAGCCGCCTGGGGCGTCGCTTATCCAGTTGTTCTTTGTAAGCGTCTTATTAGTCTGTGATTTTGTTCTTCCCTCAATAACTGCGGTTGTGTAGCAGTTTTCACACGCTTCGGTGTTTTTCTTAATACCTGAGCCGTAAACATCGGTGGCGTAGAAACACCCCGAGGAGCTGGTCATTACTTTGCCGCCCGCCCAACAGTTTTTAACATACGAATCCCCTGTCATGGGTCCGCAGAACGCGCCCGCGCTGGTATAACCGCCTGTGAAGCTGCCCTGATAAAAACAATTTTCAATGTTGACCTTGCCGTTATATTTGCCCCAATATGTTTCATTGCCGCCGCAAAAACCGCCTGAATTCCAAACGCCTGTCGTGGTGACATTTGCATACGAATAACTGTTTTTGATACTTGCGGTTTTTCCTTTTTCGGCAGAAAGTGTTCCGACAAGACCGCCGACATTGTTTGAGGCGCTTGTTACCGTTCCCGAAGAACCGCAGCCTGTTATTTTTGTGTTGAGCGCCGTTCCGACAAGTATTCCCGTTGACTGTTCAAGCGACTGTCCCGGATTTGTTGACCAGTCGCTGTTCATTTGGGAGTTGCCTTCAACGGTACTCTTAACAGTTGCGTTAAGTATTACAATATTTTTGAGCGTTGCTCCCTTTGTCTGACCGAAAAATCCTGCTTCCCAGCCCATAGAACCGTCGCTTTTGAAACCGCTGTACTTTTCAGCAAGGGTAGAGCCTGTCGGTCTATGGTCTATGCTGAGATTTTTAATTATGTATTTAGGAGTGCCGTCAGACGCCTTATCACAGGTGAAAGTGCCCGTAAACGGAGCGCTGAATTTTCCTATTGGGACAAAATTCGCAACCGACGACATATCAATATTATTCGCCAGTTTATAGTTTGCAGAAAGATTGTTTCTTATTTCGTCTACCTGCTGTGCATTTGTTACAAGGTACGGACTTTTAACCGTGCCTTTGCCCTTTCCGCTGAACCCTGCCGCTTTCACCGAAAACTGTGAGATTCCGAAGACACAAACGCTCAAACACGTAATCATCAAAATGCTCGTTACCTTAAATAGCGATTTCATTTTCATTTTTTTGATTGCCCCTTTCAAAAATTGCAAAAAAATTCCATTTTTCAAGATTGACATTTAGAGGGATAATTTGTCATTTTGCACCTTAGATTGCACTCTGACAGAACAAAATTTCACCAATTTGTCACCTACTACACATATAATACAGCATTATATACCGAAACACAATTGCAAAATAAGAAGTAAAACTTGCAAAAAGCGATATCTTTCGCGTTTGTGCAAATATAATAAAAAAGACCGGCTTAAAAGTCGGTCTAAAATTAATTATATTATACTTTAATTGTTATTTCGCTGTTTCCGTCTTTATTAAAATCAAGGATATGCTCCGATTTCCTTCCGTTTATTTCAATTGTGATTTTATACTTGCCGAAAAATCCTTTGAAATCAAGCTCGCTGCCCTTTGCAAAATCCGAGGTGTGCCACTCATTATGTATAAGGTCGTACACTGCTTTGTACGCAGGCTTTAATGTAAAATCGTTTCGCATAAATCCGCCGTAGTAAAAATTTTCGCCTTGGGTCATATCAAGTATCGGTCCCAAATACCCCTCAACTAAATTCCAATAAACTATTGCTTCCATGTTGGGATGTGAAAACCAGATTTTATAGAGGTTTTTGATTATCTCTGCCTGTACTTCCTCATCATCCGCCTCATTTGAATAAGACGGTATTGTTATTTCAGTTATTTGCATAGGTAAATTGAAATCGCTGTAAGTATCAAGAACCTCATAAATAAATTTTGGGTTGTAGAACTTCTCCGCCATTTTCATTTCATCCTCACGCTTATAGAAGAAATGATACTGCATTCCTATGGTGTCAATCGGTGTTCCATGTTCAAGCTCCTGTTTTATCTGCATATAATAACTGCTTCTTGTATGAAGATAATGCTCCCATACAGTCTCGTGATTATCATTGATAATAAGCTCGTTGTTCGGGAAATACTTTCTTGCGGTCTTGAACGACCAATTAACAAAATCGGGTTCAAAGAAGAATTTTGTCTGACCGAACGGATGCGGGTACAACACAAGGGTTTCGTTAGTAACTTCCCATTCTTTTATATCTTTTGCAAAATATTCGGAACATTCCCTCATTCTGTCTTCAAGCGCTTGCTTTACCCCGTCAACGGTTTTTAATTCCTTTACCCATTGCGCGTCCCATCCGTCATAATTAAGACAGTGCGCTTTGGCTTTGATATCATTCTCCTTGCAGAATTTAATACACTCGCTTATGGGAGGACGCCTGTGGATATGCGGTTCATCCTTAAAATAACGTTTTTTCGCTTTTTCAGGCTCATTATCGCCCCAATAGAATGGTAAAACGGCGAGGTTAAATAAGTCCGAAAAATATTTCCTGTATAGTTCGTTTTTCTCCGCATAATCAGGCAAAATAGGAAGGTCGCCGTATTTTTGGGGGTCAATATTTGCCCAGTCGCCGAGCGTATCGAGCATAAATACGTTTGCGCCGAAATCGAAGGAGTGTTTTTTAAGTTCAACCGATATTTCGGCATCAACAGGATTACCGACATCATCGGTTACTTTGATTTTGAAATTCCCCTTGCGGTACTTTTCTATTCCCTCGTTTACACGTGCGTCCATATAATCCTTGTATTTTTCAAAATATTTTAATACTGCTTTGCGATTGCTCATAATTCTTCCCCTCTTATACCAAAAATTGCAAAAATAGTTTTAATTTTACAGCATATTTTAAAGGTAATTCTGCCGTTTTATACAGTAAAAATATAACAATATACCCTTATCGCTCATATATTATCCTATTATTATAAAAAACACAATTGCAAAATGAGAAATAACTATTGCAAAAAGCGTCTTATTGTGTTAGTATACATTCGGAATTTATTCAAGGAGGGTTTGTTTTGCAGCAATATCTCGATCTTACAACGGTTCCAACCTATATGTTTGCGGGTTTCAGAAAGTTTTCGCCCTACGAGCGCCATATAAACCGAGTCTCGTCTGAAAACGTGCTGTTGCTGATACTTAACGGCACATTGACATTTAAAGAGGACGGAAAAGAGGTTACATTAAATAAAGGCGAATATTACATACAAAAATCGGGCGGTTTGCAGGAGGGACACAAAGCAAGTCTTGAACCCTACTACTTTTTCATACATTTTACAGGCACAGTAAACGCAAATCCCGACGGCATACCGATACGCGGCACATTTTCAACAGGTGAATTTATGCCGCTGATAAACAGTTTAAATCAGTCGATTATTGACGCAAAGGGCAATAATTTCAAAAAGACATTTTTATTTATGCAAATTATTAATAATTTAATTCCGGTTAAGCACAGCACCTCTGACAAATTAGTTGACCTTATGAAAGAAATTATGGAAAAAAATTATTCGCAAGACTTTCTTATAGAAAATCTTGCGAACCAACTTAATTATTCTAAGGATTACATAATTAAAAAATTCAAGAAAACGGCAGGTATAACCCCGCACCAATACTTAACGCGGCTGAGAATATCAAAGGCTAAAAACCTATTGATCTCCTCCGAAAAAACACTTGAAGAAATTTGCTCGGAGTGCGGATTTACCGACATTTCGACCTTTCACCGCAATTTTGCAAAGGAATCGGGAACCACACCCCACAAATTCAGGTCAAAAAATCTGTAACACTGCCGTTTTATCCGCGTCCTAATCAACCTTTACCCCACGCGGCGTCGAAGGAGATGGCTATTTGCTTTTTGTCGGTTTCCACACAATATATCGGCAGCTTGCGGTCGTTGCCAGCAAACGTGACCGCCGAGCCGACGACCGTCGCCGTTATTGCCAATACGAGCGCCAGACACAGCATTATCTGCTTTTTAGTTATTATAAAAAATTTCATTGTTATACCACCTTTCAGCCTATTTGAAGATATGTATAACGGCTTGTATATTATTCGTGATAAATTTAGGCTGACGAGGGTTGAACCCTCGTCAGCCTAAATTGTTTGTGACTAATGCAGTTTTAGGCAAGTTTGGTGTCAACGCTTGCCGTAATAGTAAGGCTATTTTATAGTGGGACCGAAATTGTCGGGATTTGTGTCGATTATATTGCTTGACGATTCGGAGCTTGACGGCGCGGTTGACGGGGTTTTGGAGCTGTCCTCGCTCTTTTCGCCGCTGTTTCCGCTTGAAATTGTTTTGCTTTGGGAGTCGGCTGAGGTGTTGCCTGTTTTGCCGCTGTTTTGAGCCTTTGAACCGCTTTTTGAGGCGGTTTTGCCGTCCTTTTTATCATTATTTTTGCTGTCGCTTTCCGCTTTGCTTTCGTCTGCCGCGGTGCCGCTTTCCTGCGAGACAGAATCTGACGGTGCGGAGGACGAAGACGGTGCGGTTTTTGACGAATTATTATCGGCTTTTTTCTTACAGCCGACGAGCGCCGCAAGGGCTATGATACACAATAAAATCGCTGTTATTCTTTTCATTTTAGCACCTCTATGTAGGGAAAATATTATTGCCGTTTCAGCTCCCCTCTTAAAAGAGGAGAGCTGACGGTATTGTTATATTTTGATGTTGTATTGGTTTTTAATCATCAAAGTCATAATCTTCCCGATTGGTTGAACTGTTGTAAATCTCATCAACTCCGACTTCGAGAGAAATATTTTCTTTCTGCCTTATCGCTTCAAATTCCAAAACGGGTGTTGTATATTTCTTCATAACAGTTCCTCCTTACTCGGTTATTCCAAGACAGGTGTAAACATCATTTTTGATGGTTGTAATATCTGTCTTTGTTGAGTCAAGCGCGTTCTCGGCGGTGTAAGCCGTTATCTGTCCTTGGGTTACATAGTAAGCCGCGGTCTTGCGGAGCGCCTTGTTGCGTGACATTGTGATTTCGTTCGATTCTACCGTATAACCGCCGAGCTTAACATAGAGCTTGGTGTGTACGGAAATCCTTGACGCGTCAAGGGTCGGGTCAACATTTGTTCCCGATATAACCACGCCGAAGGTTGAGGCGTTCTCAGCGGCGTTTACCGTCTTTATATCGGCGGCAGTAGGAACCTTTTTCGCCCAAACCTGTGCGCCTATCTCGATTATCGGGAGGAGCGCGTCAATCTTGTTGGCGGCTATATTTATATCCTCGTTGTTTATTAAAACCGATTTGCCGAGATTGGCGGCATAATTTTCGGTTGTGATGGCTTTATACGCGATAGAATCTTTAACCGCAACCGAGCCCGAGAACGAGAGCGCGCCCTTGGCGGTATCGCCGAGATAGATATTTGCGCCTTCGTCTGCAAATACGGTGTTCTTTGCAAGCTGTCCTTCGGTATAATACTTAAAGTCGGCTATTTTGAGTGTTCCGTTGTTTGCATAGAAGTACGGACGGAAATCGCTCATATCGCCTACTGAGTAGGTGCGTTTTACCGAGGAGAATACTACGCGGTCAGAATTATCGTTGCTGTAAATGTAAATATCCATTGTAACGGCAACCTTACCTGCAACTGAATAGTCAAACTTCATATCAAGTGTCGTCCAATAGGTGTTATTGTACGCGTTTGATTTAAGCGCTTTGTTCATAGTGCCGTTTTCGTTGTATGCCTGACCCGATCCGATAAAGAATTCATTGCCCTGTACGGCAAAAGCGCCGTTGTTAAGAGTCGCTGTTTTATGTGCAACCCCTTCAAGGAACAAACCGAAGCCGCCCTTTTCGGCAACAGTCTTATCGCCTGCGAACATTATATACTGATTGGTACCAATACCGCTGTAAGTAACGGACATATAGGCGGGTTTTGTGCCCTTAGGCCATACAGCCTCTGTAAGAGTTGCTTCATCGCCCGAATTTAGTAAAAGTGTATTTTTCTTGGAAAGGCTGGTCAGATTTTTGTCGAACGACGGGGTTACAACGCCGCCTATCCAATTTTTCTCGGACTTTGAAGCGTCGCTGAAATCGTCAGACACAAAGGTTGCAGACGTTGCAGCCGAAAGAACGTTCTTAATTTCGGCAGATACACGCTCCGCCGCCTTAGTATCGAGCTTTTCAAGTTCCGCCTTAGCGGTTACAAAATCAGCGCTGTCGGCAGTTATAGCGGAATATTTAAGGTTAAATTCATCAGCAGCCGCCTGTGCGGTTTGAACACCCATTGCTTTTATGTTTATTGTGCTGTTTGACGCCAGCGTGAACGCAACATTCGCGGGTTCGTCATCGGTCAGTTTATAGGTCTTGTATACGGTTGACTTATAAGTATCGTCGGTTTTATCATAAACACTGCCTTCAACCACACCCGCCGAATAAAGAACGTTTTTACCGCTGAATGTAGCAGTTGTTTTAACCGTCAGTTTTTTAGAAGCCGAATACTGTGACCAGTCATAATCAAACTCAAACTTGACCCAACCGTTTTGAGGTGTTTTGGTTGCGGAAATATTCCACAGACCCATACGGTTATCGGCACCTCTGCCTTTCAAATTGTTTCCGTATTCGCACGCAAAGGTTTTGGCGTTGCCTTCATATTCAGCAACCCAGCAGAGATACCCAGACTCATAAGCGCCGGTATCACCCTTTGCGGTCAGGCAGGTAGAATTACCTCTTACGGGATAAAATTTAACAGTTGTAGCACCTGCGGGATACTGCCAGGTTACTTCCGAATGAGTAATGGGTGTACCGTCGGTTGAAGCAAACTCGGCGTTGCCCGTATATGTAACAAACGTATCAGCGTCGGTAACAGTAGCCGCGGTACTTGCAAAATAGTTATCACGTATCCACTTGCTTTGCGAGAAATCAACCGAACGCGAGGTTTTGATATTTGCCAAAACGTCAGCGGATTTTGCATCTATCAATGCTTTAAGGGCGGTTATTTCGCTGTCAGATTGTACTAACGGGGTGAACGCGTTATAGGCGTCTACCGCCTTTGCGAAGGTAATTAAATCGTCCTCTGTCATAGAGTCAACAGACTTGTTAAGTACCGCCGCATAAGCGTTTTTATACGCCGCAACCTTTTCGGGAACCGAAAGGGACTCTATTTTCGCGTCTACCGCGTTAAGGAAAGCCAATACGTCGGCGCCGTTATCGGCGTTAAGAACCGCCTTAACATCATTACTAAGGGTTGCATAGGCTTCGCGCGCGGCAACCGAATTATCGGTATCGTCAGCGGTTACATCTTCGCTGTTTTTGGTGAACAACTCGTTTAAATCAAGATATTTGAGCGCTTCATCAGCATAGGAAGTAACGTTAAAGTTGTCAACATAAATCTTACCCGTAACCGCTACACCACTATTACCAGCTGTGGCAAACATAGGGGTCAGGGTTTCAACATCGAGATTATAATCGCTAAGTTTATATGATATAGTAGCGTTAGCCTCGGCATCGCCTGTGGCGGTATACGTTGAGCCGCCGACACTAACCTCTGTACCAACTGTATATAATGCCGTTCCCTTTGTAGTTACGGTTATTGTAACCGCGGTATCGGTATATTTAAAGTTGAAATCATAATGAACATTTTTGCTCGGGTCAATTTCAGCATAGTTTGAGTCTGTACTGTTAAGATACCCAAATCCGCAGTATTTTTCGTTAGTGTTTCCGACAGTTCCGTTTACAAGCGATATCTTTTTAACAAGCAACGCCCCGTCCTGATAGTTCATCTGGGTGCCGATAGCGTTACCGTTTTTGTCTTTAAGGAAGAAATATCCGAAGTTATACCCTGCTAAGGCTCCACCTGTCATATCAAAAGCGGCGGTTATGGGTTTGTTCCCTGTCGGCCACTGTTTAACCGTTGCCGTAGCCAATTTACCCCTCAGATCATCGGACAAACAGAGAGCATAATCATCTGCATTTTCAGAAGCGGGGCTTTGAATCATTGTATGACTGCCAACGTCGTTATAATCAAAAACGGCGTTTGCTTCATCAATACCGTCAAGCGTTGTACTCTTGAATACATTAAATTTCGCGACGGAAACGCCCGCGTTATCGGCGAAAACAACCGACGACACGCAGGTTAAGACCATTGCGAGTGCCAGAAATAGTGAAAGTAGTTTTTTCTTTGTACGCATTTATAAACCTCCTAAAAATTTTACTTGATAACGGGACCGAAATTATCGGGATCAGTGTCAATAAAACCGTTATCCGTCTGCGAAGTCAGATCTGCCAAAGTATCGTTAGGGCAACGTTCCGTAAATTCAATGACAGGTTTCATATACCGCATTTTTCAGCCGCCTTTCAAGATTTTTTTGAAAGATTATACCAACCTTTCTACAAATAAATTATAAGATATGCACATAGTCTGCAAAAGTATAAAAAAATTGATAATCATATATTTTTTTGACAAATTAGATTTTAGATAGTAGATATTAGATATTAGACGCCGGTGTGCTTCGCACCCGTAATAATTCGCAATGCGTAATGCGTAATTCGCAATTCGTAATTAATATAATCCATTTAACGGGATAAAAAATTAGTGTTTAGCGAAAAAATAAGATTGATATACCTGCCTCCCTCTGACGAGGGAGGTGGATTTTTGCGCAAGCAAAAAGACGGAGGGAGAGACAAATTCCGCATAAAAACACGGTTTTTTCTCTCCCTCAGTCAACTTCGTTGACAGCTCCCTCGTCAGAGGGCGCCAACAAATTTTTCAATTTTATCTTCGCTAAACTCTAATTTATATCCGCGCGGAGCGCACATTTGTCTAATATCTAACGTCTAAAATCTAACATCTAATTTCTAATGTCTGATATCCAATTCAACCTTAGGCATTACGGCGGAGCAGATAGTTCCTACGCCCACTTCGCTTTGAATTTTCAAGCCGTAATTATCGCCGTAAAGCAGCCGCAGGCGCCAATTAACATTACGCAGTCCCACGTGTTTCCACTCGCTTGACAGCGGAGCGTTGATATATTCGATAAGCTCGGCGAGTTTTTCCTCGGTCATACCGACGCCGTTATCCTTTACCGAAACGGTAATATCGTTTTCGGTTTCGGTTATATTCAGGGTTATGCGCGGGTTTTGCACGTCCTCGTTTGCAAAGCCGTGATAAACGGCGTTTTCGATTATCGGTTGCAGGCAGTTTTTAAGCAAAACCGTATCGCCCAATTCGCCCGAAATATCGGGAATTTCAAAATTGATATTTAAGCCGAACCTTATTTGCAGAACCTCAAAACAGCTTTTGCAAACCTCTATTTCGCTTTTGACGTTTGAGAACATACTCGTAACGTCAATACCGCTTCTCAGCATTTTAACGGTGCGCTGAATACAGTAGGATATTTTATTATCCGCGCCGAGCTCGTCAAGCGCTATCCAATTTATTGCATCAAGCGTGTTATACATAAAATGCGGCGAGAGCTGTAATTGCAGGGATATTATCTGCTGCTGTCTTAACGCCGCAACCTGCCTGTCCACCGAGGCGTTGGCAGTTGCGTATTTATTGGCGAGCTGTTTTACCGAATTTCGGACGTAGGATACCTCGTCAATGCTTTCAAACGGCGACAGCGGAAAATAATCGTCAAGCGAGAAAAGCAGCTGCTTTATCGGTCTGTAAGTTGCAACCGAGATAAAATAAGCCGTGCCGACAACAACGACAAACACCAGAATAAAATACATAAACTGCCGCAGATAAAGGGAATTATAATTCGCCCTATAATAATTCTTAAAGCAGATAGAAACTATATTGAGGTCGGTGTTATCGAGCTTGCGGGAATAGACCTTGCAGGCTTTGCCCTGAGCATAATCAACATTTTTTGAGAGATCTATTTTGCTTTCGCAGAAGTCCGCAATGTTTTTATCAAGCGTATCGGTGCGCACCGATACGGCGATATTGCCGCTTTCGTCGCATACGAAGCCGTTACGGTCGCCCATATCGTCGCTGCCGAGGATTTGTTTGCCGAAAAACATTGTGTTTACAATTATATATACCTTATTCTGATATGAGTAGGCGTTATTTTTCAAAACAAAGGTCATATAACCGTTATTTGATTTATACATTTCAAGGTTTTTATATTCGCCGAGCTTTTCCGACATATAGGGCTCCGTATTTCCGACGGTTACGCTGTCGTTATCCGAGGAAATGCGCACGCCGCTTATGTAATCTATCATATACATACCCGTAGAAAGCTGTTTTTCTATATTTTGTATTCTTGTATGATAGTCGCTTTCGCTCTTATCGGGGATCTTGATAGTGGCATAGGTCGCCGCCGCCGAGGAAATACGGGCTATTGAAACAACGGCGTTATCGTTCATTCGGGTAAGCCGTTCGGTCTCGGCTATATACATCTGTTTATCAAGCGACTTTTTATTCCCGACAAAAATGAACGCAAAAAGGGTAAGCGCTATCGCCGATACCGCAAAAGTTATGATAAAAAGAGTTCTTTTGAAATTTTTGTAACGAACGGTTCCTCTGAAATGAAACAATTAATTCACCTATCCGACTGCGATTTTACGGAGTATTCGTGCGGAGTCATTCCGACGTTTCTTTTAAACACCTGCCCGAAGTAGAGGGGATTTTGAAATCCGACCTTGTAGGACACCTCTTTGACGGAATATCTGCCCTTCGCAAAAAGCTCTTTTGCCTTGTTTATACGAAAATCCGTCACATAATCCTTGAAATTTTTGCCTGTGTCACGCTTGAAAATACGGCTGAAATGCGCCGTGCTTATGCACAGATGGTCGCTTAGCGTATTGAGTGAAATTTCGCTGCCGTAGTTATTATTTATATATTCAATAGCCTTTGTGATAACCGCGGAATCGCCGTTGGTGCGTTCAAACCGCAGGGAACGCATTTCCTTGAATATATCCTTAAAATCGTCCCTTATTCTCGCCGATTCAAGGCTGTGTTTTATTTTTTGCACCTTATCGCGGTCCTCGTTTACGGCAGACTTCAAAATTTCATCCGCCACGGAGCGTATTCTGTTAAAGGAAAGCGAATACATCATTATTTTTTCGGCGTCCTTCACGCCTTCGCCGTTCTTGGCAAGGGCTCGGTCCAGATAAAGCTCGGTGAAATACCTATCGTTCTGAACGTATATATCGCACACATTGTCAAGCGGTATGCAGTTATAGGAAAATTCCGCCCGGCAGGCAATTTTAACGTTCTTTTTAAGTTCGTTTAAATAGTCGGTCATTTTGCGGTAGGAAACGCTGTCCATTCGTGAAAAAACTATCACCAGCACCGCGTTTTTACTGTTTCCGACCACCGTAAACGCCTTGAAAAATTCATTTTCCATATCCGCGAAATCGTCCCAAATTCTATAAGGGTCATCGCTTTTAATCTCGCCCGACGCCGCGCTGAAATGCACAAGCTCGGCATTTTTTTCAAGTATTTCGGGGTCTTGATTTTCAATAGCCTTTCTGAACGCTTGAAGGCTCATTTCGCCGTAATAGTAGTTTCGGATATTTTCCTTAACGCTGTTATGGAGCATTACCATTCGGTTTGAAGTGCTGATAGCAAAGTTCGTGGTCTTTTCCATTTCGTCCATACAGGCTTTAACAAGCCTTTTAAGCTCCTCAAAGTCGATAGGCTTTGAAACAAAGCCCGACGCTTTCAGGTTAATGGCTTTCTGCGCGTATTCAAACATTTGATAACCCGTTATGAAAATGAATTTTGTGCGCGGCGATTTTTCGGCGATATATTCCGCCACCGCTATACCGTCAACCTTTTTCATACGTATATCGGTTATGATTATATCGACGCTGCTTGTTTTAAGCAGCTCGATAACCTCCTCGCCGTCGCTGAGAGACGCGACAACTTCGGCATTTTCAAAGGATTCGCCTATAAACTTGCTTATACCGTTTCTTATTAACTTTTCGTCGTCACAGACGGCTATACGGTATTTATACAAGAACAACACTCCTTTGCAAAGCAATTATCAATTCTATTATACAACTAAAAATGAATTTTGGGTGATGTAATTTTTGGATTTTATCACATACCTCCCCTTTTTAAATAAAGGGGAGGCTTTGAGGATATTTTTTTACCGAATTACAGTCCCAATATTTTTTTACGAAGCAGGTTTGCGTCGTTAGTGGTTATCTCGCCGTCGCCGTCCATATCGGCACGGGCAATCTGCCTGTCGGTAAGCTCTACCTTGCCGAGAATGCAGTAGCGGATAAGAGTAACGTCCTTAACGGTAATTCTGCCGTCGCCGTTTACGTCGCCCATATCGGTGCCGCCTGTGCGTTTATAGTCCTCCTCTGACATATAACGGAAATTATTTACAACGTTTACATACTGCTCGGAGGAAATTCGGTTCACAAGACTTGTGTTGTAGCACTCGTCGCTGTCGTAAGTGTTGCCGCGCAGGTACACGCCGTCGCTGCCGTCGGCATTTCCGAATTCTATGCCGTATTTCGCGTCGGCGCCGAAGTAGTTGTTTTCTATAACGAAATCGCGGCAGTAGTTCTGGTTGCCCATAACACTCATATAAGAACCGTCGTTCAATGTGTTACCCTTAAAGAGGAACGCCATTGAGGAAAGCGGGCGCAATCCGTGCATCAGCATAAACTGCCAATGACCCCAATCGGTCTGACCCTGCGCGGTATTGCCTAAGCCCTGACCGTGCATATAAAACGGGTCGTCAAGCGTTGCGTTTACAATACTTGTGTACCAGTTTACGCCCTCATGGGTGTTAAATATCTGACCGCCGAATTCCTTATAGGTATTGCCGTCAAACACGGTGTTGATGATAGAACCGTAGGTTCCTGCGGCGCCGCCGCTCTCATAGGAGTTATCTATGAAATATCCGTTAGAACGTGCTTTTTGAATGGCTATAAGGGAGTTGCGGTTCGGACGTACGGCAAAAGGTTTATCCACCTTAATGTCGGAGCCTTTGTTTTCGACTATACGTCTTGTCTGACCGACGCCCTGACCGGATATAACATAAACGTCATATCCTACAAGTTGACCCGACTGATAGTTCTTATCTTTCAGGCGGTAGGTGACCTCGTCAACATTGGCGGAGCCCATTATTGCGGCGTTATCGCCTATGAACTGCATTACGCCGCCGTCAAGCAGGTGGGTACCGTCGGTCGTGGTAACCTCGTGGTTATTTCTGCTCGATCCCTTAAATGCGACATTTTTAACGTATATCTCGCCGCTGAGCGCAAGTCCGCCGCCGTTTTCGGGATTGCGGCAATTTTCAACTATAAGCGCCTGCGTTGAAGCGCAGGGGCACCAGGAATAGAAATCACTGCCTTCAAAACGTGAAAATCTCCAATCTCCGTTTACGCCCTGAATACAACCTATATCCATCCACAGTGTAAAATCGGAAAGTTGACCGTTTTCTACCCTGCCCATATCAAGATAGGCGGTGTTTCTGCCGTTTACTTTTCTGGTTTCGGCTTGTATGTCGTTAGCCATTTCAACCGTAGTGTAGCCCGAGTTCTTTATCGGGGTACCGTCACCGGAGGTGGTGGCGCCCGTTAATTCCTGCAAGTGCAGGTAAACATCCTTGATGTAAACGTTTTCGGACATCTTCTGCAAACCGCTGAACGTTTTATTTGCAAAACCGCGGAATATTGATTTATGCCTTACCCCATAGAAAGCAATTCCTTCTATCGAAACGTTGCTTGTATACTGTACGTAAGCGTCAGGCGCGTCGCCCATCATCCAAGCAGTCGGGGTATACATTATTTTGGTTCGGTTTATACCCTCGCCCTTAAACACAACGTTTTCGGGGATTGTGAGGGTGTTGGTAACACGGTAAATACCTCTCGGCAGATATACAACCCCGCCGCCGTTTTCAGCCGCGTCTATCAAAGCCGATATTATCGACGCGGTGTCGTTCGTGGTACTGTCGCCTTTGGCGCCGTATTTTTCATCCTGAACGTTAAACACGGTCTTGCTCCAAGAATCGCGCGGAGAGGCGCCCACCGTGACCTCAAACGGTTCGGACCACGCGGTATTGTCGCCGTAGCCGTTATAAACAATGAGGTTATATTTACCGTAGGGAACGTCATTCGGAACGGCGATTTTAACGGAATACTCGTCATCATAAAGCTCGGTTATTCCGAGGGTGCGTTTATACGTTCCGTTTGTTATTACCGCAGAGAGCTTTGTTACGTCCTGAACAAGCGCCAAGTTACTGCCCTGCGCCCTTATCCAGCCGCCCTGAGTTGCGGTTTTGCCCTCATCGGAAACGGTGAATTGGATATGAGGGTTATTGATGTAGATAATAACATCGTCAACGGTAAGCCCCGTCATATTGGATATCTGACCCTTATTTACGGCTTTGAGCTTGACCGCGTAAACGCCCTTTTGGAAGTTCTCGGGTATTATGAATTTAACCGAAGTCGCGGTCTTTTGCTTGATTTCAAGGGTCTGAGCCTGTGCGTCGTTCCAAGTCGGCTGTGCGCCGCCCTCCGCCGCCTTCGACTGGAAGGACTGCTCGCCGATATAGGAGGCGTTAGCAGGTTCAAGCGTATTGCCAATCTGCATAATCTCAACGCCGCTTACGGTCTTGCCGATGTTCTCGCCCGTAACGGTCACCATATCGCCGGGGTTCATTTCGGTATTACCCGAATAGAAGACCTGAATATCGTTAGGTGCTACGTTTACGTCATAGTCGCCCTTTTTGAAGGCTACGTCAACGTCGTCAACGTAATAGTCATAGGATTTCCAAGTGCTGGGCGTTCCGAAACCGAAAGCAAGTCTGCCGTATTCCAAAGGCATTCCGAAAATAGCGGAGAGCTTATTTTCGTGTTCGTCGGTAAACGATATTGAACCGCTTATTCCGTTATAGTTTATTGTAACGGTTATCCAATCGGACGCTGTAAGCGCTTCGTGGTCAAGGCTTCCCATCCAGCCTGAACCGCCGTTATTCGCGCCGTCCTGAATTGTGCTTGCCGCAACCATTGTGCCTGTCGCGTTATATCCAATACTTGTATAATTATTAACGTCAAGGAAAGAAGGCATAAAGCTCGTTCTGTTAAACGCGTTGCCTTCAAGGGTAGACGATGTAACTTTCATTCGGAAAGACACATTCGTCATAACGCCGCCGTTTGCCCACAGCTCGTCGCGTATGGTTATAAATCCGCCGTTGGCGCTTACCTTCATAACCTTATTCGTCGGATCGGTCGGGTCGGTTACAACCTCAAAGTTCTCGGTTCCCGTTATCTTATTTGTATCTTTGGTGAATTTTGCCCACTGCTTTAAGGAACCAGATGAAAAATCGTCGGTAAAATGGGTGGTATAATCACCTTCCTTACGGGGTTCAAAATAGTTATTAATTGCTTCTTTGAGTTCAAGTATATGCTCATAAAATCCCGAAAGTATCAGGCGGGACATATCGTCAAGTCCGTTATACTCCGCAACAGCTTGTTCCACAAGAGCGCTGTGGGACGGACGCGCGTCGGCGGCGTCAAGCGCTTCAAGAGCCGCATATTTCTGCTTAAACGCCGCAGTTTCGGCATTATCGCTCAGGAAAACCGACAGTTTAGCAGCAAATCCGTTATTCAAAAGATAATCCTTTGCTTTTGAGTCTAACTTATTCCAATCGTCAAGCGCGCTTTCAAGAAGCAGTTTATCCGCGTCGGTCAGTTCTTCGGTTGTCTTGCCGATTAAAGAGGAATACTTAGCCTCAAACAGTCTTCCCATATCCTGCGAATCGTTAAAGGTTCCGCTGACGGTTATATTGTCAACGTCAACACCTGCGTTCTGGGATATTATTTTCGGAGAGAGGGTAAGACCCGTACCCTCTGGGAAAGTGTAGGTTATCTTTTT
Source organism: uncultured Eubacteriales bacterium (assembly GCA_934486755.1). GTDB lineage: Bacteria > Bacillota > Clostridia > Oscillospirales > Acutalibacteraceae > UBA737. The sequence continues at coordinate 26,206 of CAKSQT010000001.1, forward strand.
AGCGGGCAGAGTTATCTGCTTTATCTCGGTATCCTCGGACAGCTCTTTATATCCGCTCTCGGCAGTATAATGCTGATAACCGTAGAGAGTCAATATATAGCTTACCGCAACCTCGCGCTTGCTTTCCCAATTTGTGTAATCAAAGGTTGCGTCAACCTTTGTCCACATATTTCTCTGCCAATTACCGAGACGGTAAGACTCATTGGCTACCCAAGCAGGGTCCTTTACCACCGTAGCGAGTTTTGAATCGTTATCTTTCGGTGTAAATGTTATTGTCTTATCAGTCGAGACGGCTTTTACAAAATATCCGCCGTCCTGCGAACGGAAGCAGATACCCGCGCCTATGCCATTCTCCTCGTCATAAAGGAAATACAGGTTTCCCGTTCCCTTTTCAAACCTGAACGAAGCGGAAGCGTTAGCGGGCTTGTTGCCCTTAGTCCAATACTTCTGATTAACGCCGACTGCGGACTCCTTGCCGAGAGTTACATAGTTATTAACGCCGTCCTCGGTATCCTCAAAGACATAATCCGCCGTACCCTCGGTTTTTACATATTTTTCGGTAAACCACGAATCTTCAAAATCCACGGGAGTGAATTTCGCCATATTGGTGATTACGAAATCGCCCTTTGCGTCTATCAGCGCTTTTTCGGCGGCAAGGTTCTGTTTTGCGTATTCGCTTAACTTCTCGTAGACCGACATAGCCTCGCCGAAAAGCGCTATATCTTCATCGGTCATTTTTGAGGTTTCAATTTTTAACACCTCGCCGTATTTCTGCTTATAAGCGTCTGCGTCTATCTTGGCGTTTAATTTATCGACCGCGTCCTTTTGAGCGGAAACGACCTTGCTTACATTCGCTTTTTCAAGAACGGTTTTAACATTGCTGTCAAACTTATTGTAATCGTTGTAAGCCGCTGTAACAGCTTCGGTATCGGCAAGAGTAAGACTGTCAACCGCCTTATTAAGCACGGTGTTTTCGGCTATAAACTGCTTTGCGGTTACCGCATAGGACTCAATTTTAAGGTTGTCGAGCTTCATTGAGCCTGTTGACCTGAACATCGGCACAAGCGTAGTAATATCGGTTAAATTATCAAAACTTCTTGTTGCCTCGGCGGTATCGTCGCCCAAGGCAATTTGCGTTGAGGTTGACGACAGTTTCATAATATCGCCGCTTTGATATTTAAGCACGCCGTTTATTTTGAGCTTTATTGTGACCTTGGTTCCGTTATATGAAAACTCATATTCATAATGAGCCTTTTTAAACGGTTCAAGCTCGGCGTAAACGCTGTTGTCCTGCGGTACCCAGAAGCAGCCGCAGAATTTATTTGCCCAGTCGCCGCCTATTTCCTTAACGGTGCCGTCGGTCATCGTCGCCTTTGTGGCGAACAGTCCGCCGTCGTTATTTCTGACGGTGTTGCCGACCGCGTTGCCGTTTTTATCGGTCAAGAAAAAATATCCCGTACCCGACACATTGGTGAGGTCGAACGAAATTTTGGTCGGCTTGTTGCCGCCACACCACCATTTATCAGCTACCTGAACGTCTTTATCCTTTTCAACGGTGAGTGCGCCGTCGGTTATGTTTGAAGCGTTGGTCAGCTTATCGGTCGCCGCCGAAAAGTCTTCGCTTTCTATAACGTTTATCTGCTTAAAGGTCACCGTTTCGGCGGTGGCAAACAGCGGCAGATACGTAAGGCAGAGAGCTAACGCAACAAGACACGCTGTAATTTTATATGTTCTTTTCATTGCATTATCCCTCCGTTAATAGAATGAAATCTTGTTATCAATATAATATTGATAAAGTTCCTTGCTTATCGGCTCGTTCCAACGTCCGCCGATGAAGTTGTCAAAATCTCCGCCGAGCGGGTCTTCGAGCTTGCGAACCGTTATATTATCCACATTAACGGTAACATTTGAGCCGTATAAGCCGATATTGCCGTATGCGGGTATTTCAATGCGGTTTGCGTTGGTATTCTCGCTTAAATCGTCAACATAGGAAATTACTTCCTCGTCATTCCAATAAATCTTTATTGTGTTGTCAAGCAGATCCATACGCAGATTGTTCTTCTTGCCCGAAAGTATAAGGTCGTATGCCTCGGGATCCTCGGCGTCAAGATAGTTGAGCGTTACGGTTTTAAGCGCCGTCTGATAAGCCTTTGATTTATCGGTCATCATATTAGCGTAACCGAGGGTGAGCGTTTGGATTATCTTGGTGTGCTTGACCTGCGTTCCGTCAACCTCTTCGACAACGGTTTGGGTTTTGCTTGAAAGAACCGCCGAATAGGACGATATGCCGTGCATTTTGTTGTATTTAAGTCTGCCGATAAGTCCGAATGTGTTGGTGTTTGTAAGCGAAATATCGCTTGGGAAGGTAATATCGCACGAAACGGAATAATCGGTCCAGTCGGTACTGCCCGCAAACCAAAGCCCGTCGCTCACTGGGGTTATAGCAAGATAGCGGTTGGTCTTATCCTTGTTAAGCTCTACCGTTGTTTCGGAAGCGGTGGTCTGCCATATCGGGTTTTCAACGCTTTCCTCGCCGTCGAACATTGAACCGTCGGTAAAGGTCTCTCTTAACAGAATATCCTCTGTCGGCGGAAGGTCTGGCGGCAGGGTTATCTCGCTTGACGAGGAGGACGAAGAAGACGATGACGGATTATCGGGGTCTTCGTCAAGCTGATAGCCTTCATAAGCCGTTACCTCAACGCTGAAATCGCTGAAAACGGCGGTTGCAAGGTCGCTCCTGTCGGTCGAAGAAGCGCCCAAGCCTATGTAAATATCCTTATCGAACTTCACAAACACACCCGACTGTATGGTGACCCATGACTTAGGATTGGACGGGGTGAAGTTATATTCGGATTTAACCTTTCCTACGCCCTTGCCCGTTGTAACAAAGGTCATACGGAGCCTTATTCCGTTATCGTATCTCGGCGGCTCCTTATAGCTAAGGTTGGAGTTACAAACCTTGCCTGTTTCGGTTCTTGAAACCATAAGCATAGCCTCGGGACGTGCGTGCGCAAGCGCCATTGAGGCTCTGCCGTTAAGGCTTGAACGCAGGAGTATGCCTGCCGAGGCGGTTGTGGCAAACGCCGACCAGGAATTAAGCGTTACCTCCGCCGTAACGGTCGCCTCGTCGTCAACACGGTAGTTGAAGGGTATTTTAAGGTATGCGTAGTCAACCTGATCGCCGTCATACCAGCAGGCAAAGCTGTTGGTTTTTATTGTGTAGCGGCGGCTTGATTCGTCGCCCGATTCCTCATAGCTTCCGTCGGAGTCATCGAACACCCTTTTTGCGCCGTCGATTGTGGCATAATCCGCCTTTACCTTGGCAAATTCAAGCTGCGGGTTTACGGATTTTGATACCGTAACCATATCCGCTTTTACATTCATAGAGATGATAAGCGCCGACGCGCAGAGTATAGCCGCTAACGCAACGCAGATTATCTTTTTTGTTCTTGAAACGTTTGTCACAGTACCTCACCTCCGATTTGCTCGTATTTTTTCTGTTTTAAGTACTGCCACGCGAGAACCGCGGGGAACGCCAGCATAAGCACCGAAGCCGCAAGAATAATGCACAGAATGAGAATTATCTGCGGAACCTCGCTTATAACGGTTTTGGTCACCGTTTTTGCGCTGTCGCTGTTTGTATCGTTCTTGACCGCCGTATTTGCGGTCGATGAGCCGCTGTTATTATTACTGCCCGAAGACGCCGACGACGATGTTGCCTGCGACGGCTTAGTTACGGTTGAAGAATTGCCTTTTGAGTCGCCCGACGGGACGGTAAGAGTTGCTATTTTATCAAGCAGTTTTTCAAGCAGGCTCCTTCGCATTGCGAGCTTTTCACGCAGTGCCTCGGGCTGGGCGTCAATATCCGCAATGGCAAGCTCAATAGCGGTCTTGTCATAAACGGTTACGGTACGCTGGGTTATGGCAAGCACCTTTGCGTGCTTTTTAAGAAACTCCTGCTGCTGTTCAAGCAGAGCCTGCTCTGCCTCATCCTCGGCGGTGTATTTATTGACATAACCCATAAGCTCGCTCAAATGCTCGCGCTCGCTTTTGCCCAATTCCTGCGCTATGTCGGACATAAGGTCAAACGAGGTTATGGCTTCAACCACCATTGAGCCGTATTCCTTGTAGTTGCCCGCTATATCGTTTTCGGTGGCTTCAAGCACCGTTTTGAAGTTCTCCTTAAACTCCTCGTATTCCTGAACCGCCTTTGAATACTTGCGCGCGTCGGCTTCAAGCTGTTTTATTTCAGCCTTTAACGAGTTTATCTTTTCTTTAACCGAGCTGTCCATACGGGCAAGCGCGGCGTCGCTCATCAAACCGAGTTCGTCTGACGCGGCGGTAACCTCGGTCTTGTCGTTAAGCGTTACCTGACCCTCGGGAATTGCGAGTATGCGTTTATATTTTTCAACAAACGCGGCAATCGCCTTGTCTATTTCGGCGTAACCCGCGTTTTCCTGCGCCTTGTAATACCTTGTAGGCGCGGTGCGGTAGTATTCGTACAAATCGGGATAGGAATTAAAGAACGCCTTTATCTTTTCGTTTGTATACTTAGTGAATATCGCCTTTGCGGCGTCAATATCCGCCTTGGAGTCGGGATATTTTATTGTTTCGAGCTTTCTGTAAGCCGCAAGCTCATCTTCGGTAAACGTTATAGCGTTAATTACCACATTCACACCTGCCGCCGATATATCGCTTGTTATCTTTTTATTCTCGCTATCATACATAACAGCCGAAGTAATCTTAAACGCGCCGTTTATGTTGCTTTTGACCGTTTCGGCGGTGAAAAGCATATTGAATATATTGCCGTTTAAAACGGTGTTTTGCGCGGTGGTATCCCATATCACCGTCACGGTTCCGCTTTTCGTATTGCAGGCGGACTGCGCAACGCCGTCCCTGTCCGCAATCAGACAGTCAACGCTGTTTTCCGCAAACGTGAATAAATCAGGGTCATAGCTTAGTTTAAGCTGTAAAGAGCTTATGGCTTTGCTGTTCTGCACCGAAACCGAAACAGTCAGCTTTTCGCCGGGAGAAACGCTTGACACGGCGGAACTTCCCTTGAAAGCGCCCACCGAAAGCACGGCGTCCGACGCGGCGTTTACGCCGACGGTGCCGAGCAATACGGAGGATACGAGAAATACCGTCAGAATCAGCGAAATAATCCTGTTTTTCATACCCTTTTCCTTTCTTCGGACCGACAGAGGATTTCCGTCGGCCTAAATTTGCCTACCGATGGCGGCTTTGCCGCCATCGGTAACTGTGTTTATACTATTTCTTGGACTTGATATATTCGTCCGCCTGTTTCTGGAATTCCTTGATTACGTCGTCAATTCCTGCCGACTTGATTTTAGAATTCATTTCGTCGTAGGTGCTTTGATAATCCTTTATAACACCTGTGGTAAGCTGAGCTTCAAGCTCTTTATTTGTTGAGATGATGTTGCTCATTTTAATATCAACGGGGGTCTGGTCGAAGCAGTAACCGTACATTACGCCCTTCTTAACCTTGGGCAGCTTGTTTTCAAAATAATCCTTACCGTAATCAATGGTTGTCTGGTCATACGGATAAACCGCCGAGAACTTGAACATATTTCCTACCTGCCAGTTGGGTATGCCGTATTTTGAAGAAGAAGTTCCCTGACCTACATAGTCGAACGCCTTAACAACGTTATCCGATGTTCTCTCATAATGGGTGCCCTCAATGCCGTATGCCAGCATATCGAGAATTTCTTTGCCCTCGTCGGTGCGGCAAAGTTCTATAAACTTCATCGCTCTTGCGGGGTTTTCGGCGGTTGAAGGAATTGTAAGATAGGTCATAAGCGAGCCTACGTTGTGGCTTGAAAGCATATCGTTTTCGGGGTTGTCAAGAACTACAACATACGGGTCGGATGTGCCTGCCATAGGAGCAATAACCCAATTTTCGTCCGCTCCCTTGCGTGAGCCGCGAAGACCGGCTATCTGTCCGGCATAATCAGATGTTCCGAAAGAGGTTCCCGTAAGAACGTCTTTGCTTATGTATCCGTCCTGGTACCATTTGTTCATCCACTTTATCCAGAGTTTAAATTCTTCGGTCTCGTGGAAGTCGATTATCTTTACCTTGTCGGAGGTCTGGTCAAAACAGATATTGGAGTTTTCGCCGCCGATAAAGGTGTATCCTCTTTTTGCGATGTTGTTTGAATAAAGCTCATCTGTGTTAAGCTGAATGAGCTTGCCCGCCGCCTTTGCCGCGCTCAAACCTTGGTCAAGCACCTTATAGAAGCTTTCATCGGTATGCGGATTTGCGTGCGTCGCCGCAACGATAGCCGCGGTATCAAAATAGCTGAATACAGCCTGTGATATTTTAAGCGAGGTGGTTTCCTTTATATGATACTGGATATTCGGTATGCCGTAGAGCTTGCCGTTGTATTCGCCTGTATAATACTGGTCGGCGTAAATTCCCTCGCGTTCCTCCTTTACGGTAGGAGCGTATGTATCAATAAGGTCGTCAAGCTCAATGAATGAGTTTTTGGTTATCTCTTCAAGCAGGGAAAGGTTTAAGCCAAGGCTCGCTATATCAAAGCTGGTGTCGCCCGCCATCCAAAGCTGCCACTTATCGCTCAAACTGTCACATATAATTTCGAGCTTGGTGTTGGGGAGCTTCTTTTCCACGAGTTTATTAAGCTCGTCGTTCACCATGCTGAGGTCTTTTTGCGGAGAGAAGTCGAAAACGAAGCGCAGAGTGACCTCCTTGCTTTCATCATCGGTGAATTTTCCGCCAGATTTACTGCCGCAGCCCGCAAAGCAGGAAACAAGCAGCGCGATCGCCATTAAGATGCTTAATAATCTGAATTTTTTCATTGTAATACTCCAATCTGCCGAAAACGGCGGTTTTATAATTTTTTATCCCTTTACGGAACCTATCATCATTCCCTTTGAGTAATACTTCTGGAAGAACGGGAACGCAATCATCATCGGAAGCGCCGCGAGAACGCATATCGCAAATTTAAGCGTTTCATTCGGCAGGGTTTTTATCATATCGAGGTAGCCTGGTATATTCTGCATTGTCTGCTTTATCATATCCGACTCTTGCAGAACCTTTTGAAGCATATACTGCAAGGTGTAAAGGTCCTTGTTGGTGATATAGTAAAGACTTGTTTCGTAATCGTTCCAACGTCCGAGCAGTCCAAAGAGATAATAGGTTGCCAAAATCGGTTTTGAAAGCGGAATTACTATTTTAACAAGTATCTGGAATTCGCTTGCACCGTCGAGCGACGCCGACTCTATAAGCGATGTCGGAAGTTGCTTAAAGAAGGTTCTGAAAATGAAAATCGTGTATGCGCCTATCGTCCAGTTGAAGAAATATACCCACATATTATCCTGCAAGCCGAGATATTGTGTGCGGACTATGTATCCTGGAACAAGTCCGCCGCTGAAAAACATTGTAACTATCAAATAGGTGTTTACAAACTTCTTATAAGCAAATCCCTCGCGCGCGAGTGCGTATCCGCACATTGCCATAACAAAAACGCTTATGAGCGTAACGCCGAAGGCGTAAATCAATGTTACCTTGTACGCGTTTATCATAGTCATAGGAGAAGCGAAGACAAATTCAAACGCCGTTAAAACAAATTTTTTCGGTATAAACCTGAATCCGTATTCAAGCACGTCTGCCTCAGACGAGAAGGCTACCGAAAACAAGAGCAGCATCGGCACTATAAATATCACCGACAAAAGTATGAAGAAGGCGTAAATAAAAACTTTATAGTTTAAAATCTTTTTACGCAGGGGACTTTTTTTGCGAATGGTTTTATCAGACATTTTCGGCACCTCCTTTTAAAGTAATGCGCTTTCTTCGTCCAGTTTTTTGACGAAGAAGTTTGAAAGCATAAGGCAGATAAATCCTACAACCGACTGGAACAGACCTACCGCCGCCGTTACGCCCATTTTGCCCGATTTAAGACCTCTGAGCAAATAGGTCGGGAGTATATCGGTAACGCTGTAAAGCGCCGCGGAGTCCATCGGAACCTGATAGAAAAGGCCGAGGTTGCCGCCGAGTATGCCCGCCATTGAGGTTATTATCATAAACGCGATTATCGGCTTGATAGAGGGCAGAGAAATATGTATCACCTGCTTGAAGTGCGACGCGCCGTCAAGCTCCGCCGCCTCGAAAAGCTGGTGGTCTATTCCCATTAAAGAAGCATAATACAAAAGACAACCCATACCGATAGTCTGCCATTCCTGCGTTACAAGGAGTATAAGCGGCCAGTATTTAGGCTCGTTATACCACGCTATCGCCTCGCCGCCGAGATTTGTTATTACCGAATTTAAAATTCCGCTTTTATAGTTAAGGAACGCATAAACGATATACGCCATAATAACCCACGAAATATTACTCGGCATAGCCATTGTCGTCTGGAAGAATTTAAGCGCGCCCCTGCTGTTTATCTCATACATAAGGAGGGCGATTATTATTCCGAGCAGCATAGAAACCAACTGGAAAAGTATGTGGTATCCTATTGTGTTGCGGATGACCCTGAACGCGTCGGACGATTTAAAGAAGTATTCAAAATTTTCAAAACCGACAAACGGGGAAGCAAATTTATCCCTGTAATTGAAGTTTTGGAAAGCCACGACCACGCCGAAAATAGGCAGATAGTGGAACACAAGCAGCCATAACAACGCAGGAAGCGCCAACAAAAGCAAGGGCAGGCTTGTTATGTACTTGTTAGGTTTTTTCTGTAACGGTGATTTTTCACCCATTTTGCTCATCCCCCGTATTTTCCTCGTCCCCATCTGTTATATCCACTCCTGTAAGAGCCCTTTTCTTTCTGAAAAAGTAGATACACAGCAGGACATTCATTGCAAGTATTACCGCTATAAGCGCAATAAGTATTATTACTATGACTTTTTCCGATGTTGTAAGCGCGCGGCTGCTCACACTCTGGTCAGCCATATCCTTTACCGCCTCGTAAGCCTCTTTGAGCTTGGAGACGATCTTGGAAGAAATAAACGTGTTGTGCGCCTCGTCAAGGAATGTGTAATCGTCGTATATTTCAAGAACATTGTCCCTGTCCGCCGCTTTCAGCTTGCCGACGTCAGGGAGCGCCTTTACCCTTTTTACAATGTCGGGTATTATGAGCAGACACATTGAGTCGTAGCACTTTGTCATCTTAGCGACCAGCTCGGCGGGTATCTCGTTGTATTCCGCGTCGGTTAGCTTATCAAAGGCACGTTTTACCTTCTTTACCTCGTCCTTGTCTTTAAGGGTGAGTTTTTCCGCCTCGGGAAGTTTTTCTATTTCGGCAACCAGTTCGCTTACGCTTATTACCGTTTCTTCGGAGGAATCAGAGCTTCCCTGTTCCTGTGAAGTTCCGTCCGTACCTGTGCTTTCGCTCGGTACGACCTCGGAAACAGCGCCGGGCGTATAAGCCGCGCCGTCGGTAATATAGGCAAAGTTTGCCTTGACCGATTCTGCCGCCGCCGTTACCTGCGCCGCGGAAACCTTTGCAAACTTAGGCTGGTTTCCGTTGCCCGCAAAGCCGCAGTCGTTTGCTGTATACATAGCCGACGCGTCGCCGATTTCGGAAGCGCTTTTAATTTGAACGTTTGAATAACACTTTGTTAGCGTTACCGAAGCGTCCTTACAGCTGTTTGTAAAAGGCGCCAAGTCGGAAGTGCCGATACAAACGGCGTTTTCAATTTCCGCGCCTTCTCCTATGCTGCCCGTAAATCCGCCGCAGGAGCTGAGGTCGGAAGTATACGTAAATACGTACGAACCCTCGGCAAGAACGTTTTTAACGCTGCCGCCTGATATACTGCCGATAAACAGACCCTGATTCCAGAAGCCTGCTCCCTTTATTTCAACATTTGAATAGCAGTTCTCAACGATACAGTTGCTGACGCGCCCCACAAGTCCGCCCGTGTTATTTGCGCGGGAAGTAACGCTGCCCGTAACGCCGCAACCTGAAATATAAGTATCCTCGGCATAGGTTACCAAAACGGCTGTACCCATTTCATCTCCCTGACCGGGATTTAACGAATGGTCGGGGTTCATTTGGTGCTGACCCAAAACGTTGCTTGTTATCTTCGCGCCCAAAACATAAATATTTTCAAGTGACGCGCTTGTTGTAGCACCGAACAGAGCCGCCTCCCACTTGTTATTATTCTTAACATAGTTAGCGTAACCGCTGTTGTTCTTAACCTGATGGGCGGCACCGTTATTGTTGTCAATTTTCAAGTTTTTAATTATGTATTTCGGCGTTCCGTCGCTGTTAAGTTCGCAGGTGAAACTGCCCGTAAACGGCTTTGCCATAGTTCCTATCGGCTGAAACGCCGAGGAAAACGACGACATATCCACCGTGTTTGACAGCTTGTAGTGAGCGGAAAGATTGTTTCTCATTCCGTCAAGCTGTTCGGGTGTTTCCACCAAATACGGCGACTCTTTTGTACCGTTGCCGTTATACGCCACAGCCGCGCTTGCCGAAAACGACGCCGTGAAAATGCTTAAAACAATGCAGATGCACAACGCCAAGGAAAGTGAACTGACTGTCGCTTTTTGTTTATAATGCATAACTATACCCCTTTCATTATTTACATTTTAATTATAAAATCAGCAATTCTTACCCGCAACCTATAAGAATTTGATACATATCAAATAATTTGATACCGTTGCAATTAGTATATTATTCTTAAATAATTTCAATAATAAATTTGTAAAAAGGACTTGAAAAATACCCCAAGGGGGTATATAATAACCGTGAAAGGAGCGCTTACATTGAAAAATGAAACATATATAATAAGCGGTATGTCGTGTGCCGCGTGTTCAAGTTCGGTTCAACGTGTAGTTTCGCGGCTTGACGGAGTCAGCGAATGTGACGTAAACTTAATAACCCAAAAAATGACGGTTACGTATGACGAACAAAAAACGGGACCCGACGACTTTGTACGGGTTGTTGAGAAGGCAGGCTTCGGAATATCGGCTGAAAATAAAAAAGCCGAGAAACCGAAATCGCCAGACAAAAAGAAGGACGGTATGCTCGCGTCTATAATAACCGCGTCGGTTTTGAGCGCCGTTCTGCTCTATATTTCTATGGGGCAAATGCTGTTTGACGGGCTTCCTATCCCGAAAATTATCAGTATGAGCGGCAACCCGTATAATTTTGCCATAACACAGCTTTTGCTGACCTTGCCCGTAATGTTCATCGGCAGGCGTTTCTTCACAAAGGGCTTTTCCCTGCTGTTTCGCGGCAGACCGAATATGGACTCGCTCGTTGCGGTGGGTTCGGGCGCGTCGTTTATTTACAGCCTTGTTATGACCTATCTTATAGGGTCTAACCACCACGCGGTTCACAGTCTTTATTACGAATCAGTTGCGGTGGTTATAACGCTTGTTATGCTCGGCAGATATTTTGAGGAGCTGAGCAAGAAAAAGACGGCAGGAGCGATAGAAAAACTTATAAAGCTATCCCCCGATACCGCAACGGTAATAAAAGACGGCAAAGAATTTGAAATGCCGCTTGAAAGCATATCGGCAGGCGATCTGCTTTTGGTAAAGCCCGGCGCTAAGATACCGCTTGACGGACAGGTTGAAAAGGGCGAAAGCAGCGCCGACGAATCAATGCTGACAGGCGAGAGCCTGCCCGTTGAGAAAAGCGAGGGCAGCTTTGTTACAGGCGGCAGTCTTAACCTTAACGGCGTGCTTTATGTAAGAGTGACAAGAACGGGCGACGACACCACGCTTGCCAAAATAATCAAGTTCGTGGAGGACGCGCAGAATAAAAAAGCGCCTATTTCAAAGACCGCCGATAAGGTTGCGGGATTTTTCGTACCTGCCGTTATGGCTATTGCGGTAATCGCGGCGGCGGTATGGCTTATATCGGGTCAAAATCTTGCGTTTGCGCTTAAAGTATTCACGGGTGTGCTGGTAATCGCCTGCCCGTGCGCTCTGGGACTTGCCACACCGACCGCAATTATGGTGGGAACGGGGCTGGGAGCCTCAAACGGTATACTGATAAGAAACGGCGAGGCGCTTGAAACCACCCACAAGACCAAGGTTGCGGTTTTTGACAAAACGGGTACCGTTACCGAGGGCAAGCCTTCGGTTACCGATATAATTTCAGAGAACAAAGAAACGTTGCTTAAAACCGCGGCGGCGGTAGAGGCGGCGTCCGACCACCCGCTCGCAAACGCCGTTACCGATTACGCAAAGGCAGAAGGGCTGTCCTCCGACGAAAGACCAGAAGAATTTGAAAATATACCAGGCCGAGGAATATCCGCAAAACTTAACGGCGAAAAAGTTCTCTTAGGTAATATACAGCTTCTAAGCGACAACGGTGTATCAGCCGACTCAGCCGCCGCGGACAAGCTCTCGGCAGAGGGAAAATCGGTAATATTTGTTGCGAAAAACGGCGAATTGCTCGGAATAATAGGAATTGCGGACAGGGTAAAACCGACCTCCGCCGCCGCTTTTGAACGTCTTAAAAAACTCGGCGTTAAAACCGTTATACTTTCAGGCGACAACAAAATTTGCGCCGAATATACGGCGGGGCTTGTCGGCGCAGACGAGGTCTATGCAGGCGTGCTGCCAGAGCAGAAGGCTCAAAAGGTAGCCGAGCTTAAACAAAAATACGGCGAAGTAATGATGATAGGCGACGGAATTAACGACGCGCCTGCCCTTGCCGCCGCCGACATCGGCTGTGCTATCGGTTCGGGCAGCGATATTGCCATTGAATCCGCCGACATAGTGCTTATGAAAAACGACCCGACCGACGTAGCAAGGGCGATACGCCTGAGCCGCCTTACGATAACCAATATAAAGGAAAATCTTTTCTGGGCGTTTTGCTACAACACCGTGTGCATACCCGTTGCGGCGGGCGTGCTTTACGCCTTCGGCGGACCGCTTTTAAGTCCGATGATTGCGGGTCTTGCAATGTCTTTGAGTTCGGTATGCGTTGTGTGCAACGCTTTAAGACTGAGGGGTAAAAAGCTATGAGCGAATGTAACTGCTGCGCCAAGAAAAAGCACCGAAACGAGGAGGAGTACCGCACCCTTATAAACCGCCTTAACCGAATTGAGGGTCAGGTCAGGGGAATTAAAGGAATGGTTGAGAACGACGCTTACTGCACCGATATACTTACTCAGGTATCGGCAATCCAAGCGGCTCTCAACGCATTCAACAAACAGCTACTTTCAAACCACATACACACCTGTGTGTTTGAGGGAATAAAAAACGGCGATAGCGAGGTCGTTGACGAACTCGTGACCGCCATACAAAAATTGATGAAATGAGGAAACAAAAATGATAACAAAAATCAACGTACCCGACATACACTGCGACGCCTGTGTAAACAGGATAACCGCCGCGCTTACACGCGCCGAGCTTAAATTCGCGGTATCAAAGGAAGACAAAACCGTAACAGTAGACGGCTGTGAGCATTGCGTGAAAACCGCAATGGAAACGCTTGAAGACCTCGGATTTACACCGAGCATTGCAAATCAGGCTTAATTTTACGGTAGATTTTTTTACAATAATGTTATATAATAAGTGCAACACAACATTTAACAGGAGCCGAGACTATGGAAAAATCTCAAAAAAAGCAAATTCCGCTTATAGACCGAATATTCAGGATTGTTTGCGGTGTGATTGCGATAGGCGTTGTGGTTGCACTTATTCTTTACATATCCCTTAATTCCATTGCGGACAAGGGTTACTTTTTAAGGAAGCACAGCACCGTAACATCGCAGAACTATGAAATAAACAACTCAATGATGTCCTACTTCTTCTATGAGGAATACCGAAACTTTGTCAACAAGAATTATGACAGTATTAACGATATGGGGCTTTCATCGGCAAAGTCGCTTAAAAAGCAAAAAAGCTATTACGGCGACGGCACGTGGTACGACCATTTTATGACCGCGGCAACCGATAAGGTCAAGCAAAAGGTTGCGCTTGCGGAAGCGGCAAAATCGGCGGGATTGTCCCTTGATGACGAGGAAAACGCCGAAATAGACCGCACAATTGAAAGAAAGCAGAACGCCGCCGACGGCAGAAGCGAGTCATTGCGCGAATACCTTGCGTTTATGTACGGCAGGGGCGTTACCGAAAAGGACGTGCGCGACTGCCTTAAACTCAATATGCTTGCGGACAAATATTATCAGAGCGTTTATGACAGCACCGTTATGACCGATGATGAAATAAACGCAAAATACGAGCAAGAACCGCAAAAATATATGTCGGCCACCTGCAAAAAATACGTATTCAAATATGCCGAGAACGGCAAAAAAGCCAAATCGGCAAAGAGCTTTGACGAATACATAAACGCCGTGCTTGAAGACATAACTAAGGACTACAAGGAGTCATACAGCGTTGACCTTGAACGCTCTATGGCTGAGGTCACCTATTATCAGTTGGGAGCGTCAAGCTATGACTACGGCGAAAACAAAACGGTTGACAAGCTGGCGTTTTCAGATACAGCGGCTGTAAGCGATACCGCCGTTACCGAAAAGGACGGCGAATATACAGGCTACTGCGTTGTATCGCTCCCCGCAAGAGCCGAATACGCCACAAAAAACATAAGACTTATAAAGTTCAACTTTAAAACCTACGGTTCGGAGCAATATGCCCTGCGCGCCGCAAATTCGGTACTTGAATCGTGGAACGACAGCACCAAAACACAGGTCTATTTCAAAGGCCTTGTAGCTGAAAACAGCGAGGACACCGACAGTTATGACAACGGCGGTCTTTACCGCAACTTGAAGACGGGCGTTCTTGAAAGCGCGGTTGAAGAATGGGCGTTTTCCGATGAACGCAAGGAAAACGACTGCACCGTTATCACGGGCGAAGAAGCCTACTATGTCGTTCTGTTTGAGGGTAACGGAGTTCCTGCGTGGCAAGCCGATATTATCGCCGAAAATTTTGACGGCGTAATAAAAGAACAGACCGACAAGTTCGTAAACGACTATTCCGTTAAGGTCACAAAGAAATATTGGAAAAAAATAGGCGTATAAATGAAAAAAGAGTGCTGACATACGGTCAGCGCTCTTTTCTTATATCCTTTAACGCATTATTCATTTCGTTATAAACTATCTCGCCAAGCCCGTTGGTGTGAAGCCCCTCAAACTGTTCGGGGTTTATCACGTCAAGCACGCGGAATTCTATCTCGGTCTTTTTTATTATAACTCTGTGCGGAATTGCGCGGGTATTATTTATTACGCATACCGCTATCGGTGCGTGCGCCTTATAGGCTATTTTAAAAGCTCCGTTTCTGAGCGGTAAAAGCTCGCAGGTCTTGCTTGTGTATCCCTCGGGGAAAAGCCCTACCGACGCCTTATCCTCCTTCAAAAGCCGCGAAGCGGATATTATTGTCTTTGCCGCCTCTCTATTGTTCTCCCTGTCTATCGGCAGGCAGTACAGCTTGTGCATTATTTTTGCGATAAACGGCATTGTTTTATAGATTTCCTTTTTGCCGATAAACCCAAGCTCTGCGTTCGGCAGTACGGACATTATCATTATGGGGTCAAAATCGTGCTGATGATTGCAGACGAGCAAGAACCTTTTGTTCTCAGGCAGTTTTTCAACACCGCTCGCGTTGACCTTTACTCTGCACAGCTTTAAAAGCAGAGGAATGGTTATATTAACGGCAAAGCGGTAATATTTTGCGCCGCGCTCGGCAGGCGAATTGACATTAACAAAGGCGACCGAAAGCGCAAAAATTGCAAGATGAAGAATAACAAGACCTATAAAAAAGCCGACAAACAACAGCGGAACCAGCCACCACGAATAACTCTCACGCAGAACGTCAAAGAATATATCCGAAACAGGTATAAGCACCGCGCTCAACACAAGATAAACATAAAACACACAAATCACCTGTTCTTAGTTTTGTTTTCTTACTATACCGTACTCGTCATAAAGGTTAAAATAGGGGCAGTCAAAGGTCTGCGAGGACAAAAATCTGCGCATTTCGTCCTCGTCAAGCTCCATATCGCAGTACCAGTATTCGCTTTCGTCGTCATAACAGTAGTTAGCACAGCTTTCACAGTTAGTCGCCGCCATTTTGCTTTCCGTCCTTATCCGTTTTTTTGAGTACCGCTATACGCTCAAACAGATTTTTATATCTGCCGTTTTTAAGCCGCGGAAAAGCCTTAAATATACGTTTATGTACTATGTTTTCGCTCATAATCCGTTTATATTCGGCGGCTTTGGCGTCATACTCCGCTTTAAGCTCGTCGAGCTTCGGCTTTTTGCCGTCAACAAATTCCTCGCCTTTTTCACGCGCAGTTATTGCCTTATCGCTCACATTCTCGCCTATTTTATCGGAAAGAGAGTTGAGCATTTTTTCAACTTCCAGCATAGCGTTGAGTTTTTTCGGAAGTTTAAGCAGTTCTATAAGCGTTATCACGAAATCCGCAACAAATATAACCGAAAAAACCGCAAGCAAAACACTTCCGAGGACTATGGGCGTTTTGCTTATAATAAGGTATATGAACGGGTGGACACCGCCTATTATAAAGGCGGCGGCAAGACCCCACAAAATACTGAATTTAAGGCAAACGTATCCCTTTATGTTAAAGGGCATATTGCTGTAATCCCACCATTTGTCGTGGAAGAATTTTTCAAGCACAAGACCCGTTACAAACTCCAAAGCGGTTGTAAGCACAGCCGCGCCTAAAAACAACAGCAGCACGTTTTTTCTGAGCGGCCACAGCACAACGACTACGGCGAGCATACCGAAGCCGTATATCGGGCAAACGGGACCGTTTAAAAAACCGCGGTTTACGAATTTTCCCTGATTAACGGCGGCAAAAGCGACCTCGCTTACCCAACCGAGAAAAGCGTATATAAGAAATATCCAAACCGCCTCATATAAATTTACAGGCATTTTTTCTACCTCCTGTTTCCTATTCCTCGGTGCCGTCGGGAATATCGGTCGAAGTATTGTCCGACGAGGTATCGGCTGAGGAATTGTCCTCCGACGAGGTGCTCGGCTCGCTGCTTGACGAGCTTGAAGACGGCGCCTCGCTGCTTGGGGAACTGCTCGGCTCGCTTGACGAAACCGACGGCGTTATATCCGAGCTTGATGACGACGGTGCGGTTGAAGACGGCGTTACCGACTGCGAACTGCTTTGAACCGAAGAAGACGTGCTTCCGCCGCTTGAACCGCGTTTTGCGTACCAATCGTTCTTTTCAACACCGTTTTGCTCAATATAATCCTCAGGCTTTATATCGTCATAAATAAAAGCGTGGATAATTTTTGAAGCGTAATCAAGGTCGTAGTATATGCAGGAGCCGTAGCCGCTTACGGTCTTGGACGGCATCTGATACTTGTCAAGCGGAACGCGGGTCTGCTCGAATTTGGGTGATTTTAAAAGCACATTTGTGGCTAGTCCCATTATTTCGGTGTAGGAAAGCGAGGTTTCACTGCACGGAATGAGCGCCTTAGCGAGTTTAACATATTTCTTTGCCGAAAGCGTCGTTGCCTTATTGAAAAGCTGTTCCATAACGTAACGCTGTCTGTCGGTACGGCCCTGATCGTTGTTGGTACCCTCAACATTTGCGGCGTGGCGTATACGCGCATAGGCAACAGCCTGCACGCCGTTAAGGTGATGCTCGCCTGCGCTTGAAATGAAATACGGCGTCGGGTCGATACCCATATATCCGCACTGCTCCATTATCATACCGTTTATACCGAAGTTTACGCTTTTGCCGTTTTCCCTGCCCATAACGTTAATTTCACCGTCGGCAAGGGTCACGTCAATGCCGCCGACAGCATCTATAATATCGGTCATACCGTAAAAATTGACTGTGGCGTATTCCGATATATCAAGACCGAATATTGTGTTAAGGGTCTTAATAGCAAGCTCGGGTCCGCCTTTTGAATAGGCGCTGTTTATCTTGCCGTAGACGGTTTTGCCGTCCTTGGTTATCGGCACAAGCGAATCGCGCATAACCGAAATAACCTTTATCACCTTGGTTTCAGTGTTGATACTCAGTATCATTATACTGTCGGACAGACCCTTAAACGACTTGGGGTCGCGCGAGTCTATACCGAACAGCGCGACATTGACTATCTTGCTGTCTATCACGTTTTTAAAACCGAGGTCGTCGGGGTCCTTGGTAATATCGTTATAGTTATAGTTGAATATTATTCGGAAAGCGCCGAAAGCGACAGCAATGACAAGCAAAACCGAAGCTACTGAGATTATAGTTCTTTTCTGCCATCTTTTGCGCGCGTTCCACCAATCGCCGATTTTCTGGAAAAATCCCGAAATTCCGTGCTTTTTCTTGCGGTAACGCTTGGTTCCGCCGCCGTAATAATGGCTGTCGCTCATTATATCCTCAAAACCGTCGTCCTCAAAGCTGAATCCTTCGTTATTTATTTCGTTTTCTTTATTATAGAATTTATCGTCCATATTCACACCCAAATCGAATAGATTATCCCCTGATTAATTCCTTGTATATATCGCTCTTTTTTATTCCGCTTTGCGCCGCCGCCTCACGCGCCGCCGCAGACACCGAATCTCCGCCCGCCGCAAGCTCCTTTGCAAGCGCCACGGCGTCTTCAAGCGTATATTCTTCGTTTTCCTCTCCGTCAAATCCCGAAACTATTATAACATATTCGCCGCGCGGAGTGTTTTCCCCGTAAAACTCCGCCGCCGCAGAAAGAGTCGTTCTTTCCACCGTTTCGTGCAGCTTGGTAAGCTCCTTTACAAGCGCTATATCCCTGTCGCCGAAAAAACTGAGCATATCTTTCAGTGTTGCGGGCAGTTTATGCGGCGCTTCATAAAATATCATCGTTCGTTTTTCTTTTACAAGCTCTTTTAAATGCTCCCGCCTTGACGGTTTGTTCATCGACAAAAAGCCCTCGAAGCAAAACCGTCCGCTAGGCATACCCGAAATTGCAAGCGCCGTTACAAGAGCGCTGGGTCCCGGCACCGACTCAACGGGAATACCGTTTTCGTATGCGAGCCTTACAAGGTCCTCGCCAGGGTCGGATATTGCGGGCATACCCGCGTCGGACACAACGGCGCAGTTCTCACCGCGCAAAATACGTTCGATTATCGCCCCGCCGCGGTCATTCTTATTATGCTCATAATATGACAGCATTTCTTTCTTAATTCCGAAATGATTAAGAAGTTTTACCGTAACCCGAGTATCCTCGGCGGCTATAAAGTCAACCTTTTCAAGCGTTTCGGCGGCTCTCGGACTGAAATCCGAAAGGTTGCCTATCGGCGTACCCACAACGTAAAGCTTTCCCGACATTATAAATACGCCTCCTTATACGCTCCGTAAATATTTTTCATTTCCTCTGAAAGTTCGCCGTTTTGCTCAATATAAAGCGTCGGCTGTATTCTAAGACCTTTTTTCGCGCACTTCTTGCCCTCAACCAACACAAGCCACGGCTCCTCGCCTATCCGCTGGCAGACAAGCCTTAATCTTTTCGGCTCGCAGCCATACTGCGACATAAGCGACATAAGCTCGCAGAGCCTTTCGGGGCGGTGGCACATACAAAGTCTGCCCGATGTCTGCAAAAGTTTTGCCGACACACTTACTATATCTTCAAGCGTGCAGGCGACCTCGTGCCTTGCGACAGCGTGAACACTGTTGGGATTTTTAAGACCCGCATGGGGTGCCTTGTAAGGCGGATTGCAGGTAACAAGCGTGTGGCAGCCGAATTCCAGCTTGCCTTTAAGGTCGTTTAAATCGCTTTCGATAAGCACGAAATTATCAATTTTAAGCTCACAGCTTGTCCTTTCGGCAAGCGATACAGCTTCGCCGCTTATATCAACGCCGACAGCCGACGAAAGCAGTCCGTCCCTCAGCATAATAAGCGGTATAATACCGCAGCCCGTGCCGAGATCGACCATTCGGTCTTTTTTCCGTGCCGAAGCGAAATTGCTTAAAACTACCGCGTCGGTTCCGAAGGTGTGATTATCGGAAACGTTAATATGAAACCCTTTGCCGAGCGGTTCGCGCCTTATCAGCTTCGGCTCCATTTTACACCCTGCGG
Organism: uncultured Eubacteriales bacterium; assembly: GCA_934486755.1. Taxonomy (GTDB): domain Bacteria; phylum Bacillota; class Clostridia; order Oscillospirales; family Acutalibacteraceae; genus UBA737. Next base: position 46,191 of record CAKSQT010000001.1, read on the forward strand.
GGTATCTTCAAGCGTGATACCCATTTCTTTGAGTTTGTCGCGTATTGCGTCCGCCGTTTTAAAGTCCTTAGCTTTTCTTGCGGCTGTGCGCTCCTCTATCAGCTTTTCAACCTCGCTGTCAAGGGTTTTTGAACCGCGGTTATACACAAGTCCCAAAACGTAAGCCAAAGTATCAAATTCCTCGGCGCAGGCTTCAATAGCCGCTTTTTCGTTATTGGAGGCTATAAATGTATTTATATCTCTTACAAGATTGAACAGTGCCGCCATCGCGTCGGCGGTGTTGAGGTCGTCCTCCATAGCGGCGATAAATTCTTCCTCGCGCTTTTTAAGGAACTCGGGAGCCTTGCCGCCTTCCGCTGCGTTCTGCAACGCAAAATCTATATTATCGCGGCAGGTATAGAGCCTTTCAAGCGCATTCTTCGCCTGTTCGATAATATCGGTTGAATAGTTTATCGGACTTCTGTACTGCGACGAAATCATCAAATAACGTATTGGCTCATAGCCGTAAGTATTTGCTACATCGCGGACGGTAAAGAAGTTATTAAGCGATTTTGACATCTTATGATTGTCAACATTGATAAATCCGTTGTGCATCCAATAATGCGCAAATTCACAGCCGTTGGCGCACTCGCTCTGCGCTATTTCGTTTTCGTGGTGCGGAAAGATAAGGTCAAGACCGCCGCAGTGTATATCAATGGTCTTGCCGAGGTATCTTCCAGCCATAGCGGAACATTCTATATGCCAGCCAGGTCTTCCGTCGCCCCAAGGGGACTGCCAGTAAGGCTCGCCCGGTTTCGCGCCCTTCCAAAGGCAGAAATCCATCGGGTCTTCCTTTATTTCGGCAACGCCTATTCTTGCGCCCGCTTCAAGCTCTTCAAGCGGCTGGTGCGAGAGCTTGCCGTATTCATTGAACTTTTTGGCGCGGAAATAAACGTCTCCGCCCGATTCATAAGCATAGCCCTTTTCCACAAGTACGGATATAATGCGCTGAATTTCATCAATATTCTCGGTGGCGCGCGGATGAACCGTAGCTTCTCTTATATTAAGCCCGTGAGCGTCGGTCCAAAATTCCTTTATATATCTTTCGGCAACCTCGGGAACGGTTATGCCCTCCTCGTTTGCCTTTTTTATCAGTTTATCGTCTATATCGGTAAAGTTCTGAACAAACTCTACCTTATATCCGCGCCATTCAAGATAACGGCGAAGCACATCGAAAACGCAGAGCGGTCTTGCGTTTCCGATGTGAATATAATTGTATACCGTAGGACCGCAGGCATAAATTTTTACGACCCCGTCGTTTATCGGTTTAAATTCGTCCTTTTGTCTTGTAAGAGTATTAAAAATCCTCATTCTGACTCTCCTTTGAAATTGCTTATTAACTGTTCAAGCTCGTTCACCCTACTTTCAAGGCAGTCGATTTTCTGCTGAACGGGGTCGGGAATGTGTATCTGGTCAAGCGGAGGACAAACCTTTTTACCGTCCTGCCTTACCACCCTTGCGGGAACGCCGACAACGGTTGAGTTCGGCGGAACCTCCTCCAAAACGACCGCACCCGCGGCAATACGCGAATTGTCGCCTATTTTAAACGGCCCTAAAACCTTTGCGCCCGCGCTTATCATAACATTGTTACCGACAGTCGGGTGGCGCTTGCCGACGTCCTTTCCCGTACCGCCGAGCGTTACGCCCTGATATATCAGCACATCGTCGCCTATTTCGGCGGTCTCGCCTATAACGATACCCGTGCCGTGATCTATTACAAGACGTCTGCCGATAGTGGCTCCTGGGTGAATTTCAATTCCCGTTTTTCTCACCGCGCGCTGTGAAACAAAGCGAGCGAGAAAATGCATACCGTGCGTGTGATAAAAATGCGCCCTACGGTACATTCTTATCGCCTTTACGCCTGGATAAAGCAAAAATACCTCTATAAAACTGCGTGCGGCAGGGTCCCTGTCGCGCACCGCGTTGACGTCCTCGCGAAGTCTGTCAAACACTTCGATAACCCCCATTTTCCGAATTAAACATATTATTTTGTAGGATCGATATACTCCTTACAGGCGAGGAAATAAATAACGCCCGATATAATACATAATACGGCGGAGATCCAGAAAAGTACACTTATTATTATATCACACAAGCTGACAAAGGACGCCGCGTTTATTCCGAGATCGTCAATAAGTATGTGCGCAAACAGCGCAATACAAATTCCGACCATCTGTGTAACAGTTTTCAGCTTGCCCCACATATTAGCGGCTATTACCTTGCCGCCGCTCGAAACAACGACAAGTCTTAAAGAAGATACCATAAATTCCCTGAAAAGAACTATGAACAATATCCAGGTTACCTGCCAGCCTATTCCGAGCTTTATAAACCCGAGAAAAGCGGCGGTCGTGAGCATTTTATCGGCAAGCGGATCCAAGAATTTGCCGAAATCGGTTATCATATTGTATTTGCGGGCCATTTTTCCGTCTATCATATCGGTTAATGACGCCGCCGCAAACAATATCAGCGACACGGCGTAGTGATACGGAAAATCAATCATAAGCGCCGCCATAAATATCGGCGTTGCTATTATTCTTGCAATTGTAAGTTTATTCGGTGTATTCATCAGACCAACTCTCCCAACAAATCGTAATCTATGCAGTCGTTTACTTCAACCTTTACAAAATCGCCTATTTTAAGCTGGCGCGGCGACATAAAGAATATCTTTCCGTCAACCTCGGGCGCGTCAGCAGGGGTTCTGCCGAAATAGCATTTAATATAATCGTCCCAGCCCTCTATAAGCACCTCGGTGACGGTTCCCTTGCGTTCCTCGTTCTTCTCGGCGGCTATGGTAAGCTGGCTCTCCATTATGTTTTCCATTCGGTCAACCTTTACCTGCTCGTCTATCTGGTCGGGGAACTCGGCGGCAGCCGTGCCCTCCTCGGCGGAGTAGGTGAAGCAACCGAGCCTGTCAAACCGTTTTTCCTTTACAAATCTTGCAAGCTCGCTAAACTGTTCCTCGGTTTCGCCGGGGAAACCCGTTATAAGCGTGGTTCTGAGCGTAATATCGGGTATTTTCGCCCTTATTCTGTCAATCAGCCCTGAAAGCGTTTCGTAACTGCCCTGTCGGTTCATTCTTTTAAGAATATCGGCGTTTACGTGCTGAATAGGTATGTCAAGATATTTTACAAGTTTGGGTTCGCTTGAAATCGTTTCAAGCAACTCGTCGCTTATGCGCTCGGGGTATGTGTAAAGCGTGCGTATCCAATGCAGTCCCTCTATTTTGCAAAGCTCCCTTAAAAGCTCGGGAAGCATAGGCTTGCCGTAAATATCCTCGCCGTAGGCGGTGGTGTCCTGCGCCACGACAACAAGCTCTTTCACGCCCCTAAAAGCGAGCTTGCGCGCTTCTTCAACGCAGTCTTCAATTTTTCGGCTGCGCATACGTCCTCTTATCTTCGGTATGGCGCAGTAGGTACAGCAATTATCGCACCCGTCGCCTATTTTAAGATACGTGCTGAACGGATAGCCGCCTAAAATGCGGTCGCAGTTCAAATCAAGCGCGTATTTATCGCCATAGGTGTTCTGGCGCTTGCCCTCAATAGCGGAAAGGACAATATCGGCAATTTTGCCGTTGGATCCGATACCTACGCAGACATCGACCTCGGGTATTTCCTCGGTAACGTCGTCCTTATAGCGCTCTGCAAGGCAGCCCGTTACAATAAGCGCCTTGCACTTGCCGTTTTTCTTATACTGCGCCGCTTCGAGAATGTTTTCAATAGCCTCTTTTTTAGCGTCCTCAATAAAGCCGCAGGTGTTTATTATAATTGCGTCAGCCTCGGCTTCCTCGGTGGATATTTCAAAACCGTTCTGCTTTAACGAGGCAAGCATCATTTCGGCGTCCACCTGATTTTTCGGACAGCCGAGCGATACCATACTTATCTTATACATTATTATTCCAAATCCTCACCGTATAATAATTCTTCGCTGTATTTTTTTAGTGCGTCCCTTACTTTTCCGTAGGAAAAGCCTTTTCGTATGAGAGCGGCGTATACCTTTTGAACGCCGTTTTCACTCGCTATTTTAGTGCGGTATTTTTTCGCTATCAGCGCGGCTATCTGTTCGCTCTCGTCTGCGTCTTCATTGTCAAGCGCCTCGGAAGCGATTTCCTTAGGCACGCCTTTGAGCATCATTTTATAAGCCGCCTCGCGCCTTGAAACGTTACATTCGGCACAGCGCGCCGCAAAGTTTTCCGCAAACCTGCGGTCGTCTACAACGCCAAGCTCCGTCAGTCTTGCTATTACCGCCGCCGATGCTTTGCGTTCAAAACCTGCTTTTGTGAGTTTATCGTACAGCGCCTTGGCGGTATGGTCGTTTCGGTCAAGATACCACAGCGCGCGTGATTTTGCACGCTCATAATCCGACTCGTATTCAAGATTTTCAATATCCTCGGCGCTAAGCTCCGAACCTACGCCGAGCGCGTTGTTTAAAAACACGTCGGTATCAATCTTGATTTCCGAGCCGTTGTCAAAGGCAATAAGCATTAAATGCTTTTTTTCTTTGCTTACAGAAACTACCGTCATCAATCGTCTACCGCTATATCTATATCAATTTTTTTATGCGGTCTTTTTATTTCCTCGGCGGGAGTAGGTTCTACCGAAGACGTTTCCTCCGCCTTTTCCGCTTTCTTATTCTTAGCGTCGTCTACCGCTTTATATATCTTTTCTTCTATTTCCTTTGCAAGCTCGGGATTGTCAATAAGCAGCTGCTTAACATTGTCCCTGCCCTGACCGAGGCGTGTATCGCCGTAGTAGAACCACGCTCCCGAACGGCTGAGTATTCCCGTCATAACGCCGACGTCAACAATTTCGCCCTCGTGCGAAATGCCCTTGCCGTACATAATGTCAAATTCCGCCTCTTTAAACGGGGGAGCAACCTTGTTTTTAACGACCTTTGCGCGTGTGTGCGAGCCGATAACCTCGGTGCCGTTCTTAATAGCCTCCGACCTGCGGACATCTATGCGCACGCTTGAATAGAACTTCAAGGCTCTGCCGCCCGTGGTGGTCTCGCTGCTTCCGTATATAACGCCTATTTTATCGCGTAACTGGTTAATAAATATTGCGGCGCAGCCTGTTTTTGATAGGGCCGCCGTAAGCTTTCTCAAAGCCTGCGACATAAGCCTTGCAAGCTGACCCACGTGCGAATCGCCCATATCGCCCTCAATTTCCGCCTTTGTTACAAGCGCGGCGACCGAGTCGATTACTATAATATCAACCGCACCTGAACGCACAAGCGCCTCGGCTATTTCAAGCGCCTGTTCGCCAGAATCGGGCTGGGAGACCAAAAGGCTGTCAATATCAACGCCGAGGTTTGCGGCGTATACGGGGTCGAGCGCATGCTCAACGTCTATAAAAGCGGCGGTTCCGCCCGCTTTTTGAGCCTCCGCAACGCAGTGCAGGGCAACCGTTGTTTTACCCGAGGATTCGGGGCCGTATATTTCCACAATTCTGCCCCTCGGAATACCGCCTATGCCGAGAGCTAAGTCCAGCGTAAGCGAGCCTGTATGAATATGCTCGACCGACATTGAAGCGTTTTCGCCGAGACGCATTACCGCGCCCTTTCCGTAGAGCTTTTCAATCTGCGCCATTGCGGTTTGGAGGGCTTTTTCCTTTCCTTCCTCCGTTGTTTCCTTGACCGCGGGTTTTACTGTTGTTTTATTTGCTGCCATATAGGGCACCTCCGTTTTCTTTGATATTTCTTATTTTATATTATTCGCTGTCCCAAAAACTACCCTCTTGATACCGTTCAGGTCACAGACCGTTCCGATATTTTCAAATCCGTTTTCGGACATTATCTTTTCGACCGAATTGCTTTCGCCCATTCCCACCTCAAAGGCGAGCATTCCGCCGTCTTTAAGGCTTTTTTTATAATCGGCGGTTATCGCTCGGTAGAACATCATGCCGTCCTCCCCGCCGAAAAGCGCGTTTTCAGGCTCAAAATGGGTTTCAGGCGAAATTGTTTCCATCTCGTCGGACGGTATATACGGCGGATTGCTAACTATTATATCATACCTGCCGTCAGCGGCATCGCCGTTAAAAATATCGCCCTTGACCGCCGTAACGTTTTCAGCCTTGTTGAGCGTTATGTTCTTTTCAAGGTAGCGCATCGCTTCGTCGTATTTTTCGAGCAATACAACGTCGGCGTCGGGCAGCTGCTTGGCAATGGCTATACCCACACAGCCGCTTCCCGAACATAGATCAAGCGCCTTTGCGTTTTCTCTTTCTTTAAGAAATTCTACCGCTTTTTCAACAAGCGTTTCGGTATCCGCCCTCGGCACAAGAACGCCAGGTCCGACCTTAAAGGTGCAACCGTAAAAATCCCACTCGCCGAATATATACTGCAAGGGATACCTTACGATACGCTGTTTTATAAGCGCGGTCAGATTGTTCTGCTGATACTGCGTAAGGTGTGACGCGTAGTGCATAAGCACCTCTTGATTGCTGTATCCCGTAATATGCTTGATTATCTGCTTCGCTTCAAAAACATAATCGTCTATTCCTGCCGCAAAAAGTTCTTTTTTTGTATTGTTATACGCTTCAAATACCGTCATTTTCAGAGTCTTCCGTTTTATCTTCTTCTATTTTATCAACACTGCGGTCAACATCGGGATTTTCGGGTTCGCAGGCGCGCAGGGCGGCTATTGCGACCTCTATCATACCGTCGTCAGGCTCGCGCGTTGTTATTCTTTGCATCCAAAGACCGGGGGCGGATATTATCCGAGTCAGTACATTGTCGTATCTGCCGCAAATTCGCAAAATTTCAAATCCAAAGCCGCAAACCACGGGTATAAGCAGTATCTTAACGACGACCCACAGCCAATATATGTTGTAAACGCCGGGAAATATCATCTGCACAACGGTTGAAAACACAATGCTTATCACTATCATCAATATCATAAACGACGTGCCGCACCTGGGGTGAAATCTTTTTTGCTTTCTTACGTTCTCAACGGTGAGCGGAAGACCCTTTTCATAGCAGAATATCGTCTTATGCTCGGCGCCGTGATACATAAACACGCGGCGTATATCCTTCATAAACGAAACAAGCCAGATGTAAGCTATGAACACGCACAGCTTTAAAAGCTGTTCTATGCTTGAACGCATAACCGCGGAAAACTGCGAGCCTGTCAGTTTTTGAAGACCTGCTACAAACAATCTCGGCAGCAGCATAAAGAGTATTACCGCCAGCGCCACGCCCAAGACCGTGCCAAGCACCATAACGGCGCTTATAAGGGCGTTTTTCTTCTTTTCGCTTAATTTTTTCTCGTTTTCTTCCTCAATATCGGTGTATCCCGATTTGTCAGCCGAAATCATCATTGCCTTATAGCCTTGAATCATCGACTCGGCAAAGCCGACAACACCTCTTAAAATCGGAAGGCTAAGCAGCTTGTGCCGTTCTCTCAATCCCTTGCCTGAAAGGTATGTAATGTCAATATCCTTGTCAGGCGTGCGCACGGCTATTGCCGTCTTTTCGGGACTTTTCATCAAAATTCCCTCTATCAGCGCCTGACCGCCGATTGCAGTATATTTTGCCATTGGTATCTCCTTTATTCTTCGGCCGACGGGGGAATTATATCCTCTGCGGGTGGCTCTTTGGGCGGTTCGTATAACGGCAGAACTATCGTTACCGTTGTTCCGACGCCCTCGGTGCTTTCAATAAACAAAAGACCGTTGTGCTGTTTTATTATTTCGTCCGCAACCGCAAGTCCTATTCCCGAACCCCTGACTGTCTTGTTGGCTTTATAAAACTTTTCCTTTACGCGGTCTATATCCTGCGCAGGTATTCCGAGACCCGTATCCTTGACCGCAATACGCACACAGCCGTCCTCCAATATCTGTTCCACGAGGACCTGACCGCCCTTTTCGGTGTATTTAACGGCATTGTCGATTATATTTATGAAAACCTGTTTCAGCCTGTTCGGGTCGCCCGACACCGTAACTTCCTCCGACGGGCGGGTAAATATCATATCAATTCCCTGCTGACGCGCAAGCTCGGTATACATATCCGCCGCCTCCGCCAACAGTTTTGAAACATTCAGCGGTTGGGAAACAACCGAAAGTCTGCCCGTTTCCATACGCGAGAAGTCAAGCAGCTCCTCAACAAGCCCCGAAAGACGGTCAGCCTCGCTAAGAACAACGTCAAGTCCGCGGTTTACAAGCGCTTCGTCCGTTCCGACGGACATTTTAGCTGTTTCACCCCAACCTCTTATTGCGGTCAGCGGGGTTCTCAACTCGTGGGAAACGGAAGATATAAAATCGTTTTTAACGTTTTCCGCTTGACTCAACTCCGCCGCCATATAGTTTATGGTATCGCAAAGCTCGCCTATTTCGTCGTTGCGCTCTATGTCTATCCTCGTTTCAAAATCGCCCATTGCGATTTTCCGCGCCACATTGCTGACGTTGCGTATAGGACGGACTATTGAGCTTATAAAAAACAGCCCCGACAGTCCCGAAAACACCAAAATGCCCGCGCAAGCGAGAAGCACTATCAGAACAAACGCGGTAACCTTGCGGTTTACGGCTTTAAGGGAGATTATCCAGCGGTATGCGCCTATCACCTTACCGCGTTGATCCCTTATGACGGTAGTTTCGGCAAGTATGCGTTCGCCCGAGGAGTTCTTGCCCTTGTAGGAGGCGGTGTCCTTATCCTTGCTGATAGCCTCGTTATAATCGGGCATTTTTTCATCGTCGGGTCTGAAACCCGTGGTGCTTACAAGAATGTCCCCGTCCTTATCAATCACCTGAACCTCGACCTTGTTTTTGTATTGGAACGAGGACGCTATATCTATTGCCTTGTTGCTGAAATTAGATGTAGGCGAGACCGAAAGCGCGGAAAATTCGGAGGTATAGTTCTCGGCAAGCGTTTTGACGCGCTCGGTATAAAGAGAACTGTACGCCGCGGAAAAAATGATTGCGACAAGACAAACTACCACCGCAACGATAAGAAAAACGTTTAAAAACCACCGCACGGCGATACTTTTAAACTTTATTTCTATCTGCATTTCTTCCGCCTCCTTTCAGCCGAGATATTTTTCTATTTTGTATTCCACTTATAACCCATTCCCCAAACGGTAACGAGATACCTCGGTTCCGACGGGTTATCCTCTATCTTCATACGAAGACGTCTTACATTAACGTCAACAATCTTTTCTTCGCCGAAATAGTTACTCCCCCATACCTTTTCCAAAATATCCGCCCTGTCAAGCGCGGTATCGGGGTTGTTGAAAAAGTATTCAACCATTTGGAACTCAACCTGAGTGAGTTCGATATTAAGACCCTTTTTCGTAAGAGTGCGCCTGCGTAGATTAAGCGTAAACTCGCCGAGAGTAATATCGTCGGACGAGCCTGCCGCAGGCGTTGGGGTGTGCATTTCAACACGGCGGTAAAGCGAATCCACCCTTGCAAGCAGTTCAGACGGACTGAAAGGCTTTGTTATGTAATCGTCCGCACCGAGCATAAGACCGCTTATTTTATCCATTTCCTGCGTTCTTGCCGTGAGCATTATTATGCCGAGCGTAGCGCTGCGTTTTCTCAATTCCTTGCAGAGCGTAAACCCGTCCATTCCAGGCATTGAAATATCAAGCAGGGCTATATCGAAACCGCCCGCGCCGCCGTCGTATATTTCGAGAGCCTCCTCGCCTGAGCCTGCTTCAACGACCTCGTAACCCGCGCGGCGCAGATTTATTGCCTCAAACTCTCTTATTGCCGCCTCGTCTTCAACTATCATCAGTCTTTTCATAGCTGCCTCCACATCTGACAAATCACTCGTATATTCTGAAATTCTGCTTTATTTCTTCAACCTTAATGGCTTCGGGATCCGCCACAAAGCAGGCATAGACCATACCGTTTATGTGCGTTATTTCGGTTAAGCCGAATTTTTTATATTCGCCGTTCTCCCAATCCTTTAAATCGAAGGTCTGGATATATGCCATTTGCTCCCCAACCGTCTGTGTTTCGGGGTCATAGCTGTAAATCCCTCTCAAACGGTTGTCAATATCCTTTGAAAACGCCAATTTCCCGACCCACTTTGTCGGTATTATCATATAGTACCCGTCGTTGTAATTAAGCACGGTGCTTTGCTGTTTTGTAAGCGTTTCGCCGTTAAATGAGCACCAATTTGTGTAGTAAAGACTGTCGGTAGTGCCGCCGGCCGCAGGCAGAAACTCCTGAATCGGTATTTCGATAATATTGTCGCCGTTTATATCACGGCAAGATATTGAAGACGCCCTTAAAGTAACAAGATTTTCCCTTGTTTCGGGATTCAAAAGAGGATTTACAAGAACGCCCTTTTCCATAAAGACGACCTCGGTGATAGCGCCCGCACCCTTGACCTCGTCAATATACACCGCTCGTCTTCCGTTAGACAGCGTGGAAAGTATCGGCTCGTTCACGGACTTTACCGTGCCGTCAAGCTGACAGCCCGCAACCTCGTTTACTCCGTCGCCGTTCAGCTTATAAAGCCCTGCGTAGTTGGTTGATTCAGACGAATTATAGTTTATTAAAAGTATTTCTTCCTTTGAGTCCTCATCTAAATCACAGCACAGGAAGTATGTATACCTTTGCAGCATTCGCTGTGCCAATTCGCCCTTTGAATAGGAATACACGGCGAGCTGCATTTCGCTTGTGCCGTATATCTCCCAACCGACGAGTATCTCCTCGACCCCGTCGCCGTCAAGGTCGCAAAAATCAACACGGTCTACCCCGCCTGCCGTTATCTTCTGTTCGGCAGTCGATTTCCACTTGCCGTCCTCATTGGTTATCATATTTATATGCAATGTAACGGTATCGCCGCTCTGCGTGCTGTAAAAACAGAACGCTTCAAGAATACCGTCGCCGTTAATGTCGTTCCTTATAAACGCCGAACGGAAACTGCCGTTTGTGGGATATTTCAGCGTGTAATCCCCGCTGACGCTCTTTTTAAGAGCGTTTTCAATCGGTTTAAGCGCACCGCTTAATTCAGGCGGATTTAAAAGCTCGTCCGTGTCCGCGGTAAAAATACTGCAACCGCACAAAACGACCGCCGTACACAACAGCAATGCGGCGCATTTCAGTATTCTTGAAAGCATTTAACCCACCTCCCGACAGTCATAAATATACATCATAAATTATATCACAACACGCATTAAAAATAAAGGCTTTTTTATGAACAAAAAGCGCAACGCTTAAATTAGAGTTTAGATTTTAGATGTTAGACATTAGACGAATGTGCGCTCCGCGCGAAATATTAAAAATAAATTAGAGCTAAGCGAGATAAAATAAGATTGATACCCCTGCCTCCATCTGACGAGGGAGGTGGATTTTTGCGTAAGCAAAAAGACGGAGGGAGAGAAATTTTCGCATAAAAAGGCGGTTTTTTCTCTCCCTCAGTCAACTTCGTTGACAGCTCCCTCGTCAGAGGGAGCCAACGGCATTTTCAATTTTATTATTGCTAAACTCTAATTTATGCTCCAATAAGCATTTTCTTTAAGGCAACAAGGTCGTCTTGGTCAAGTGCGCCGTCGCCGTTCACGTCGGCAGGGTCCTTGCCCATTATTGTATTGCCCTTTGCCAGAGATTTTTTCAGCATTATAAGGTCGCGTATGTCGATTATGCCGTCATAGTTAAGGTCGCCCGCAATTACTTCCTTTGACCTTTCCTGCGCTATCATATAAAGGCTGAAATGCTCGGTATAGAAGCAGAGCTTTCCGTCAACAAATTCCGCATTCATATCGGTAAGAGTTCCGTCCTCCTCAACACGGAATATACGGCAGTTTTTGCCGTTCATTCCCTCGGGAACGTCTATGCTTACCTTGACCGTGGCGTTAGGCTGTGCCGTTTCACCGTTTTCCTTTACCAGCTTAATGTCAAACGCGGCGGTTGAATTTATGCCTAAGTTTTTAAGCTGTTCTTTAATAACGGCAGTACCGACCTGCGCATCATTCGCCTTTGATACCGAGAGCTTAACGCCCTCCTCCGCAAGACTTTCATTACTGCCCGATACCTCTACGTTAGCAGGCGCGTTCGCCTCGCTTTCTACCGATTTACGGGTGAGCAATTCTACTTTTATGCCCTTGTTTTTTGCAAATTTGTAGATTGCGGAATCCTCATAACACTTTATAGTGATATTAGAATAATTAGAACCGAATGCGCTGTCGGAAATATAGGGTATATCGCCCGATATAACAAAAGTTGTGTTGTCGGAGAAATTGGTAAAAGCGCCGTATCCCAACGACAAAAGACTTTCAGGGAGATAAATCGTTTTAAGGTCTGAATTCCAATTTCGATTTATTCCGTTGTTTTCGATAACAGCCACTCCATCAGGCACAACTAAGGTTTCTTTGCAATATCTTATGGAACTATCGCCTATAACCTTAATACCCTTACCCGAAGGAATTACGCCATTCGGACTTATAATTAACCTACCGCTGTTTCTTTCTATAATACAGTTTTCGGTGCTGACGAAATATTTATTGGCGGGATCCACTTCAATTGTACCGCTGCAAGGATGATTGTTAAAAGCACGGTAGTCTATATATGTCACCGATGCGGGTATTCTTATATTTAATTTTACAAAATGATTTTTAAATGCGCCCTCTCCTATCTGTTTGATACTTAAATCATTTGGAATTTCGTTTTTGCTGTTTGACAGGACAAATGTACCTGTTTCCTTTTGAATAATACAATTGTCAACGCTCTTATAATAGGGATTATTTTGGTCAATTGTAAGTTTTTCCAAAAGGCTCCAAGCGGTGGTAGTATCTATATATTTTACACTTTTCGGCAGAGTTAGGGTTTTTGCACTATACGGAACAGCATTACCTAGTACTTCGGTTATCTTTTTGCCTTCAAATTCCTCGGGAATTATTATATTGTCTCCGCCTTTTACTCTACCGTAAACCGTCCAGCCTTCGCCGTTGGTGAATAATTCAAATCCGTCCTCGGTTTCGACATATTTTAGTTCAAAGCTGATAGGTTGAGATGCCGCGGAGCCTTTGCTGTATCTGAACTCATAAGTGCCCACATTCATCAAGCGGCCTCCGCTGAGCTTTTGCCAATTCTCACCGCTCTGTTGTTTGTATTCAAGGGTAAGACCGTTTAATTGATCCTTTGAATCAATATAAAACAACGGATTGCTCCCACCGTTGTATGAAATCTTTAAAATCGGTGTGGGAAGCTCATCTTTATATGCGCATATTTTATATGTTTCTACTTTTTCGCCGTTAAGGAAGATGTTAATAGCCGTTCTGCCCGTTTTTCCCGTGAATTCAGCATTTATTGAGTAAGAAAATTTACCCTGATATTCTTTAACCAACGATGCCGTAACAATATCGGTATCATCGCTTTCGCAGGTTAAAACAGCGTCTTCCGCTGTCAAAGGATAGGTGTTTACATAGCCTATTGTTAACGACGTGTAATCGTTCAAATTATATAAATTCGTTAAGGGATTTTTATTAAAATCGGGAGCAGTTCTGTTTTGATCTGTAAAGGTGACATCATAGCCCTTTTTCCTTAAATTGCAAATGGTCTTTACTACCTTTTTATTTCCGAGATCAAGTTGATTATAGTTAAGATTTATTTTGCAGCCGTCGGCAAACTTTATTTTGTCAAGCTCTGTTATATCCTCTATGTAGTTATCTATTGCATAAAAATTCTTTACCTTGCTTAAATCAAGCAACGACAGACCTTTAAGGCTGTGTACGCCAATGTCGTTAAAATTAAACCATTCGTCTTCCCATACATCACCCTCATACATTGACCTATCATAAAAATATGTTTGTATAAAATTAAGCAGTTCTTTATCAGGCATTTGCTTTTCGGTGATTTTTACACTCAGGTCATTTATTTCAAGGCGGCACTCTTTTTTATAGGTTCCGTCGTCTCTTTTTTCTCTGAACAAATATACTCCGTTTTCGGTTATTCCCTTTTCGGGGTCATAGACCTTCCACTCGCTGTCGGTTACTAAGCGGTATTCACAATAATCGTCGGTAGTGACAAGCCAAGCCGTTGACGGGTCATTGTAACGCTTGGAATAAACTACCACCGTTTCATCTTCTAAAAGTTCATTGTTGACTATTCTAAAATTGCGTTCATAAATGACCATGCCGTTATGCCAAACCTTAACCGTCGCATATCCGCAGGAAACAAGATCAAGTGCAACACTAAGTTGACCTGCACTGTCAATAACCTTTGTTTTTAATACGCTTTCGTCTGACGATGTGGCGGTTATCTCCTTTGCCCTTTCGGCAGGCTCAACATTAAAAATAATTTCAGGCGCAAAATAATCATCATCCATATTAATAACATCAAACGATGGTTGATATCCTAAATTTATACTTATTTCATCCTGCTCTGATGAAAGCGCAGCGGGGCTGTCGGCTGTGACATTCTGCACCGCAACGTTTTCAGCCGCGGCAATGCTTTCACTTTCCGTACTCTGATTATAGGCGGACGTATCGGCAGCCGCCGCGTCCTTCGGTGCGACAGCGGTTGCACTGCCTGTAAACATACAGCACGCGGCAAGTGCCGCCGTCATAATAATTGAAAAAAATCTCCTCATTTTTGCATATCACCTTTTTTTCAAAAATATTAATATTTCAAAAAGATATATTTAATTATACTACAACTTATATATTAAGTAAAGTTTTTTCCAAAAAAATCCGCCGAGAAAAATCTCAGCGGACGAAAAATCATATTTTTTAATTAAGCGCCGAACTTAGCAACATTGAGCTTTATTCCAGGGCCCATTGTTGTTGCGATAACGCAGGACTTGATATACTGTCCCTTAGTTGCGGCAGGCTTAGCCTTAATTATTGCGCCCATAAGAGCGTCAAAGTTTTCCTGCAACTTTTCAGCGCCGAAAGAAACCTTGCCTATGGGGCAGTGAATGATGTTTGTCTTGTCAAGTCGGTATTCAATCTTACCAGCCTTAGCTTCGGTAACAGCCTTAGCAACGTCGGGGGTTACTGTGCCTGCCTTAGGAGTAGGCATAAGTCCGCGGGGTCCTAAGAATTTACCGAGACGTCCTACAACACCCATCATATCAGGTGTTGCGATAACAACATCAAAATCGAGCCAGTTTTCGTTCTGAATCTTAGCAACAAGCTCCTCAGCGCCTACAAAATCAGCGCCTGCTTCTTTTGCAGCGTCAGCCTTGTCGCCCTTTGCGAAAACGAGGGTCTTAACAGTTTTACCTGTTCCGTTCGGAAGAACAACGGCGCCTCTTACCTGCTGGTCAGCGTGTCTTGAGTCAACGCCGAGACGTACGTGAATTTCTACCGTTTCATCAAATTTGGCAGTTCCTGTCTTAACAGCGACAGCAACGGCTTCCTCAGCGTCATAGAGCTTACCTGTTTCGATGAGCTTTGCGCTGTCATTATACTTTTTACCGTGTTTCATTGTTTACCTCCCAATATGTGGTTAAATCGGAATTTTCCTCCCACGAGAGAGAATTAATCGACTACTTCAACGCCCATACTGCGCGCAGTGCCCGCTATCATACTCATAGCAGACTCAATGCTCGCGGCATTAAGGTCAGGCATTTTTGTTTCAGCGATCTTTTTAACCTGCTCTCTGGTGATTTTGGCAACCTTAGTTTTATTAGGTGTGCCTGATGCACTTTCAATACCGCAAGCCTTTTTAATAAGAACCGCTGCGGGCGGAGTCTTAGTAATAAAGCTGAAAGAGCGGTCTGCATAAACAGTAATAACAACCGGAATTATAAGACCGGCATCGTTCTTGGTTCTTTCGTTGAACTCCTTAGTGAACGCCATAATGTTTACGCCGTGCTGACCGAGGGCGGGACCTACCGGGGGAGCCGGTGTCGCCTTGCCTGCGGGAATTTGCAGTTTAATGTAGCCTGTGATTTTCTGAGCCATTTATTTGCACCTCCATTATTCGTGGTAACAGCGTAGTAATACGCCTGGCGGAACGGTCATATTCCGTCCCTCCCACCGTGACACCTTAAACCTGTGTCGGGGCATAGGAACGCACAAAAGCGCGCCTTTTAATAAGCATTTCTGCATATTAACAAATTATTTGTCAAGGGATATCTGGTCGAGTTCAAGCTCAACAGGGGTTTCCCTTCCGAACATTGAGAGAACAACGCAGACGTTGTTATTCTCGGTGTCCACCTCTTTAACGATACCACTGTAACCTTCAAGCGGTCCGCTGATGATCTTTACATTATCTCCTGCCGCATAACCGACCTCAACGCTGTGCTTTTCAACGCCGAGAGCCGCCACTTCATCATCTGTAAGCGGCACGGGCTTAGACGCAGGACCGACAAATCCCGTACATCCTCTGATATTTCTGACAACGTACCAGCTGTCGTCCGTAACGATCATTTTAATAAGAACATATCCGGGGAAAATCTTGCGTTCGACTTCGCGCTTCTTGTCGTCCTTGATCTCGGTAACCGTTTCGGTAGGAATTCTGATTTCCTGTATCAGATCCTGCATTCCGCGGCTCTCAACCATAGTGGCAAGATCGCTTGCGACCTTATTTTCGTATCCCGAATAGGTATGAACAACATACCATCTTGCTTCGTTGTTTTCAGCCATTTATACCTGCTCCTTCGACTTATGCGCCCAAGATGAGGGTAAGAAGTTGACCGAGACCGTAATCTACAAGCCAAATAAACGCGCCGACGATAATGCACATAACCAGAACTATGCCTGTGTTTTTAAGCACTTCTTTGAAGCCGGGCCATACTATCTTTTTGATCTCACTCTTATAGTCACGGAAGAAACGGACTATGCGCTTCGGTATGGTAAGTTTTCCGCTTGCCTTAGCTTCAATATGATCGTCTATCAAAAGATAAGCTATGGCGAGAACGGCAAAAACAAGGATCGCAACAGCCGTCAAAAGTACAAAAGACGAGTACTTCACGGAGGTTACGTCGGGCAACGGACGGGTATCAACAAACTTCCAAGGATTTGAAAGGGCGATAACCAGCATATATATGCCCGATACCAAGCCGACAGCAGGAGCCGCATAGCGAAGTCCCTTTGCTTTAAAGGAAAACGCGCTCATTAACGTGGCGATAACGGTAAGCCAGAAGCAGAACAGAATGTCCGAAGACCTTGCCATATCAACCTCTGCGCCCGCAACCTTGATCTTACTGCCGAACGCCAACTGCGCGCCGACAAGGTTCACCGTGTTCTCGCCGCTTACTATTGCGGCAAAGCGTGTGAAGAAAAGCACAAGCGCGCCCACGCCGAAAACGATAGCGGCAAAGCGGCAAATTTTATTAACAACTTTCATCGCGCTGCCTCCTACTTCGTTTCCTTGTGTAGGGTGTGCTTTTTGCAGAACCTACAGTACTTGTTCATTTCAAGTCTATCAGGATCGTTCTTCTTGTTTTTCATTGTGTTGTAGTTGCGTTGTTTGCACTCTGTGCAAGCAAGTGTGATTTTAACTCTCATAACGGCACCTCCCGCTTTACGGAAATATTTTTTGCTTTTACCTTGGCGGAGCGTTGCCCCGTCGGAAAAGTAAACGCCTCCCTCGGTCCGATCACGCCGAATGTACCGATACGCAACATATAGTCCGCACCGAAAAGCACCGTACAATATAAGCGATGACCGCAAAAACCGGCTCTTTGCAAAAAAAAAGAACCTTTCAGAGGTAAAGCCATTATACCATAACCACCCCTAAAAGGTCAAGTGTTTTTTCAGGCAAATTGCATTTTAATTAACTGTGGAAATTAATCGGTCGGTATGGTAGAATATAAATGAAAAAGGAGGTTTTTATATGAAAAAGATAATTACTGCCTTAATCGCGGTTATTTTCATCGGCGTTATCGGAACGGCAGGTATAATAGCCAAAAATCACACTACCGCCGATGAGGATAAATTTTTCACCTCAGCCAAAAAATACAAGAGAGACAAGACGGTGGTTGCCGTCGTTGACAACGAGAAGATATATAAATATCAGGTAGACTTTATGCAGTCGTCACAGCGGCTGTCAAAAGAGAATGCTGAAAAGAACGGTTATGACACTTCCGAAATAACGGTAGACAGCACGGACAAAATTCTCAAAAACATTATTAGAGAGACCGTCGCCCTGAACGAAGCAAAACGGCTGAAACTGACCGCAAAATACAGTGACGCCAAAAAATATATAACCGAAAATTACAACGCAATGATGTCGGAAGACAGCGAGAATTCGCGTTTTATGAAGCAGTATCTTAGCGAAATGAATTTCAGCGAAAAGGAGTATATAAAACAGGCGTCAGAAGCATATCAGGATACCCTTACGCGCACAAACCTGTATAATTATTTTATAAAAGACCGCGAGGGCAGCGAAGAGGAACTGAAATCACAATACGAGCAATACCTCGACGAACTCACAGACAAAGCGGATATAGTATACACGAATGTAGAAATCAAATAAATTGCAACAAGCACTAAGCCGAGGCTCTTAAAAGAACCTCGGCTGAATTTTTATACCAATTTTACGGTTTCTCCCGATTTTACGCACTTAACAACGCTGTCAACGCTTATCCAAACATCAATAAGGGTCGGGTTATATACGGTGGCTCCGTCGGCGCTGTAAACAAGTCGGTCATACGCCGTTACATAATCGTATATTTCGATATTGGTCGCGTACCAAACGTCTTCCTTGCCCGACAGCCGCTCGCATATTTTTTCAAGCAGTTCCCAATTGCCGTTATTCTCATACTCAAAGCTGTGACCCCACAGATAGAACAGCTTGGGAGTAAGCGAAGCCCCGTAGCCTTTATCCTCAATGGCGTTAAACTTTTCTATGTAATCCAAAACGTTCGGATTAACGTGGTGGGCGGTCGGAACCCATGCAAGCCAATCGGTCGGCAGTTCAAAGCCGTCGTTATCGGCGCCCAAAGTACGAGAATAGGCAATATCAAGGTCTTTTAGATAGCGCTTTATATTTTCATAATCAGCACCGTTTGCGAACGCGGTTATGCCGCTGTCGGGATACGCCATACCTCTTATTATCGTTCCGAACCTCTTTTCAAGTCCGAGACGGCAGTTAAGCACGTCGCTTATGCCGTCAATAGCGCGCAGTTTTCCCGACGCGCGGTGTTCCTCGCCGTGAACCGCTATTTCGTGACCCGCATTAATAATATTCTCGCGGATTTCCTGCTCAGTGAGGTGCCATTCGCCGTCCTTTTCGGGTATGAAGCCGTTATTTATGTTGAATGTGCATTTAATGCCGTATTTGTTTAACGTATTCACAAGACGAATATCACTGCGGCAACCGTCGTCATAACTGAAAGTGACCGCCTTGCGCAAGCCATTCGGAAATCTCAAAAACTTATACCTCATAAAAATCACCTTTTTAATTATTTATGATAAGCGGAGCCTTCATTGATTTTAAAGCCCCGATATATCTGTTCAAGCAGCATTATTCTAAAAAGCTGGTGCGGAAATGTCATATCCGACACGGACAGGCGTATATCCGCCCTTTTCTTCACCGAATCGGCAAGCCCGTAAGAACTGCCGATTATGAACGTCATACCGCCCGAAGAAAACTGTGCCGACGACAGCGTTTTTGCAAAGTTCTCGCTTGACAGCTTTTTACCCTCTATACACATAGCCGCAACGTAGGAGGACTCGGGTATCCTTTTAAAGACAGCCTGTGCCTCCTTTTCAAGCGCGGAATTTATTTCGTTTTGAGAGGGGTTATCGTTAAGCCGTTCAGGCTCGATTTCAACCACCTGCAACTTGCAATAGCGCGACAGCCGCTTTAAATATTCGTCCGACGCGTCCTTCAAATATTTTTCTTTTAGCTTTGAAAGGGCTATTATAGTAACCTTTATCATATAACCGACACCCTGTTCCCCTCGGGCGACGCAACCGACAGAATATAGTCCCGTCCGTTCTCGGCGCCTATGTCCATAAGCGCCGCCTCAGCCGTTTTCTTCGCCAGCATAGGCACATTGTTTTTAAGGCTCAAATGGGCAAGTATAAAACGGGTCGTTCCGCTTTTGAGGAGGCTGGGCAATTCACAGGCGCAGGCGTTGTTTGAAATATGTCCCCTTTCGGACAGAATACGCATTTTTAAAACGGGCGGATACGGTCCGTGCTTTAACATTTCTATATCGTGATTTGATTCTATTACGGTAAGGAAAGAGCCGTTCAAGGCGCTACGCACCTCATCGGTTACAACGCCGAGGTCGGTGCAGACCGATACCTTTTTACCGTCAGGCAGGGTTACAACATAACCGCTTGAACCGTCACAGTCGTGGCTTGTGGCGAAACGTCCTATCGAAATTCCGCCTATTTCAACACTTTCGGAGCCGATTGGGATTACCCTTGCGCCGCTCGGCAGTCTATCCGCCTTTGCAAGGGCAGACAAAGTTTTTTCGGATGCAATTATCGGCACGCCCGTGTTTTTCAAAAAGGTTTTTAATCCCTTAACGTGGTCTATATGCTCGTGGGTAACGGCAACCGCCTTTATTTCGGAATAATCGCCGCCCGCGCGCTCTATTGCCGCGCATATTGACTTCATAGACGCGCCTGCGTCTATAAGCAGAGAGCCTTTTTCCGTTCCGATATATGTACTGTTCCCCGTGGAGCCGCTGAACAGCGGACAAATTTTAGACAATGATTTCACCTTTTCTGCCACACCAAATAGTGTAAAAACCGCCTGTTCGGCGGTTTTATGCGTTTTTCAAAACAACTGTATCGGGAATTATCGGCACCCTTTTAATATCGGCACCGAGCGCGCTGAATTTTTCAACGACTTCCTCATATCCCCTGTCAATATGGACAATATTTTCAATCTCAGTCTGACCCTTAGCCATAAGACCCGCGATTATCATAGCGGCGCCCGCGCGCAGATCGACCGCCTTTACGGGAGCCGAATTTAGCGATTTAACGCCTGTTATTACCGCCATTTTACCGTCAACCTGAATATCAGCGCCCATAAGCGTGAGCTGGTCAACATATCTGAAACGGCTGTCCCAAACTCCCTCGGTTATTATGCTTGTCCCGTCCGCCACGGAAAGAACCGTAGCTATCTGCGGCTGCATATCGGTCGGAAAACCTGGGTGAGGCATAGTTTTAATATTGCATTTATGCGGTCTTCCGTTCATACGGACGCGCAGAGCCTCGTCAAACTCGGTTATTTCCGCGCCCATTTCTATCAGCTTTAAAACGATTGATTCAAGATGCTTCGGGGTTATGTTTGTAACAAGAACATCGCCGCCCGTAGCAACAGCGGCAGCCATATATGTCCCCGCCTCTATCTGGTCGGGTATAATACTGTAAGACGTACCCTTTAAATGCTCAACACCGCGTATTTTTATAACGCTTGTTCCGGCGCCCATTATATTTGCGCCCATTGAATTAAGGAAGTTCGCAAGGTCAACAATATGTGGTTCGCGCGCGGCGTTCTCAATAACCGTAAGTCCCTTGACCTTTGCCGCGGCAAGCATAATATTTATAGTTGCGCCGACCGAAACAACGTCAAGATACACCGAACAGCCGCTCAGCGAATCTGAACGGGCGTCAACCATACCGTTGTCGATAGTGACCTTGGCTCCGAGAGCCTCAAAGCCCTTTATATGTTGGTCTATCGGTCTTACGCCGAAATCGCACCCTCCGGGAGGAGCCACCCTCGCTCTGCCCATTCTGCCGAGAAGCGCGCCGAGGAAATAGCTTGACGCGCGCATACCCGCCGCAGTTTCCTTGGAAACGACAAACGAATTAACGTGACGCGGGTCTATTTCAACCGTAGACTTATTTATTATCCGTATTCCTGCGCCGAGGCTTTTCATAGCCTTAAAAATCGTTGACACATCGGAAATATTCGGTAAATTTTCAATAACACAAGGCTCGTCCGCAAGCAAAACAGCGGGTAAGATAGCAACCGCGGCGTTTTTTGCGCCGCTTATCTTAACTTCACCCATTAGCGGCTTTCCGCCGTTGATAACAAATTTATCCAAACAAGGCACTCCCAGTCACATCAGTTTTTCAAATTACAATCATACTAATAGTGTTGCCTGATTACAAAAAACAATTCTTAACATAACAATAGTATTATAATAAAAATCACGCGTTTTGTCAATTAAAATATGCACCTCAAAAAGCGCCTGACTTTTGGGGTGCATATTATTGATTTTAATTAAAATTTAATTTATTTTTCCGTAAAGCGGCGTGTCGCTGTCCTTCTTGGGCTCGCGCGACGGAACCGAAGAAACCGTATTGCTTCTTCTCGGCGCGTTTCTGCGGTCACGGTCGTTTCTCGGTCTTCTCGGCGGGCGCATTTCTCCGCCCTCAACTCCGATAACAACACGTCTTCCGCTGCCCTCGCCGAACGAGCTTGATACAACGCCGTCTATTTCCTGAACCGCCGTATGGATTATTCTTCTCTCATAAGGATTCATCGGTTCAAGACTGCGGCTTCTTCCTGTTTTAAGAACCTGTTCGCTCACGCGGACGGCAAGATTGCGCAAAGTCTCCTCACGCTTTTCGCGGTAGTCGCCTATATTAAGCGTTACCTTATAGTATCCGCCGCCGTTGTTAGCCGCAAGACCCGTAAGATATTGAAGAGCGTCAAGCGTTTCGCCCCTATGACCGATAATAACGCCAAGTCCCTCGCCGTCAAGCGTTATAAGCGCGGCGTTTTCTTTTTCGGCAACCTTTACCGAAATATCGGTGCAGCCGAGCGAATTTAAAATATTTTTTAAATATGCAACAGCTTTTGCGGCGCGCGACTGCGGATCCAATTTGTCAGCGTCAACCGCCTCGCCGAACCCGTCAAACACACGGCTCGGTGCGGGCGCGGGCTTTTTCTTTTCCTGCTTTTCGGCAGGCGCTTTTTTATCAGCCGTTTTCTTTTCGGCTTTAACAGGAGCTTTTTTAGCCTGTTTTTTGTCGTTCTTAACAGCCTTGTCGGGTATTTCAACATAAACCCTGACCTCGGCTTTACTGCCGCCGAACAGACCGAGCGTCTTTTTCTTCGGCATAGTGATTATTTCAAACTGTATATCTTCGTCGGCTCCCGCGTTGAGATTTGCAACGGCGTTTTCCCTTGCTTCGTCTATCGTTGAGCCGAAACCTCTTGCTTCCTTGATCAAGAAGACCACTCCTTATTGTTATTTATCCGTATCTGAAACAGAACTTAATTTCTTAATTTGGTTGATTTCAAAATCACACTGCTTTGACAGTTCCTTTGAACGCTCTCTCGAAAGCATTTTGTGCGGTCCGTAGAAGTTCTGAACAAGAACCTGTATAACGCCGCCCACAAGCGATGAGCAAGCCCAATAAAACGCAACTCCGCCAGGGAGCGTAAAACCGATGAACAATGACAAAAGCGGCATTGTTAGCATCATTCCCGCCATATTCGGAGCCTCGGGATTTGTCTTTTTCTGAATTGCGAGCGACAAAAGGCTTGAAAGTATCTGTGCTAAGAACGCGATTACGGGCATTACCCATATCAACTGAGCGTCGTGGAAAATATCAAAAGAGAATTTGGGTGTTTCGGTAAGGTTTATACCGAAAAATCCGAAATCAATAGTGCCGAGCTTAGAAGCAATTTCCGCAACAGCGGCATTGCCAGCGCCTTTTCCTGCCTTTATGGCGTTTACCAAAGCAAGCTCGTAGCCGCCCTTGTTGGCGATATTCAGAGCCTCCGCGGCGGAGGTTATAGTGTCGTTCGGAATATGCATAAGATAGGTAAGCGGAGACATTATGAGCCAATAAATGCTCATCATTATAACCAGACGCAGTATCATAGGCAGACAGCCGCCCGAAAGCGACACGTTTTCCTCCTGATACAGCTTCTGCATAGCCTCGTTGTACTTCTGCTTATCGTCGCCGTAGCGCTTTTTAAGCTCATCGAGCTTTGGTTTTATCCTCGTTTGCTGAACAGAGGATTTTTGGCTTTTTATGCTGAGAGGTATCAGCACCAGATTTATAACAAGGGTGAAGAAAAAAACAGCCGCGGCGAAATTTCCGCCGAACATACCTGCCATTGCTTCAAGCACCCAACCCATAGGCTTATTGATTATATTAAACAACGCCTGCATTGTATACACCATCCGTTCGTTAGTGTGACAGGTTCGAGTAACGTCACACTAAGGTTGATTTTTTATTTGTTGCGCTTTTCGGGAACGGGATCGTAACCGCCCTTGCAAAGCGGGTTGCACCGCAATATTCTCCACAGCGCAAGCGCGGTGCCTTTGACGGCGCCGTGAACTCCAATCGCCTCTATCGCGTATTCCGAGCAGGTCGGTCTGAACCGACAGCAGGGTATTTTGGCGGGCGAAATATTTTTCTGATAAAATCTTATAAGCCTAATTAACAGCTTGCTCATTTTGGCTTTCACACCATATTCCGGCAGCCTTGAACTGCCGCTTCAATACCTCGGCGACCGAGGTGCTTTTTTCATTTAATATACGGCTTCTTGCAACCACTATCACATCATAACCCGACTGCACATTTTCTATACAGGAGCGGATAGCCGCGGTTATCACTCTCTTTGCCCTGTTGCGCTGAACGGCGCCGCCGACCTTTTTGCCAGCGGTTATACCGAAACGCACCGAATTTTTGCGGCCTTTCATCACATACACCACAACGCTGGGCGCCACATAGGATTTTCCCCGTCCGTATATACGGCGGAAATCCCGATTTTCCTTAATCTTAATAATGCTTCTCATATTTTGCCTTAAAAAAGGAAAAGCCACGTGGAAGTGGCTTTAATATGTTAATTGCTTTCTTCCCTTTGCTCTGCGACGTGCAAGCACCTTGCGGCCGTTAGAGGTAGCCATTCTCTTTAAAAAGCCGTGTTCCTTCTTGCGGTGGAGCTTCTTCGGCTGATAAGTCCTTTTCACATTGAACCCTCCTTATAAAACGCGTTATCGTTTGTCAAAAGACAACCTTACAAGGATAGATTATAACGCAAAACGGTACAGTCTGTCAACAAAAATATTTAGAAAGACAAAATTTTGTCGTAATGTAATCCTTGTAATGAATATTATAATGTGATAAAATAATAAGAAAACATTTATTTGAGGTATAACATTATGCAAGATATTATAAATGCAGAAACCAAAAAAAAGGTTTTAAGCTGTATACAGCCAAGCGGTCAGCTGACCCTCGGCAATTATCTGGGAGCTCTTAAAAATTGGGTTCCAATGCAGGACGAGTTTGACTGCACCTATGCGGTTGCGGATCTGCACGCAATTACCGTGCGTCAGGAGCCGTCAAAATTGCGCGCTCAGATATACAACACCTATGCGATTTTGCTTGCGATAGGTCTTGACCCGAATAAAAGCACCCTCTTTATTCAGTCTCACGTTCCCGAGCACGCACAGCTCTCGTGGCTGCTGTCCTGCTACACCCAATTCGGCGAGATGGCGAGAATGACGCAGTTTAAGGACAAATCCGCAAAGCACGCCGACAACGTTAATTTAGGTCTGTTTGCTTACCCCGCGCTTATGGCGGCGGACATACTTCTTTACAAGCCCGATTATGTTCCCGTGGGAGCCGATCAAAAACAGCACCTTGAAATCGCAAGGGATATTGCGAACCGCTTTAACCGTATTTACGGCGATGTTTTCACCGTTCCCGACGCTTACATACCCAAAACAGGCGCAAGGGTAATGTCGCTTCAAGACCCGACCAAAAAAATGTCCAAGTCAGATGAGAACGTAAACGCATGGGTCGCAATTCTTGACACCAAGGACGATATTATAAGAAAATTCAAACGCGCCGTGACCGATTCGGAGTCCTGCGTTCGCTTGTCCGAGGATAAGCCCGGCGTTTCCAACCTTATAAATATATACTCGGCGGTTACTGGTAAAACCGCGACGGAGGTCGAAAAGGAATTTGACGGCAGGGGCTACGGCGACTTTAAGCTCGCCGTGGGCGAGGCGGTAGCGGATACCCTCGCCCCGATCAAGGCGCGCTTTGACGAGATAATAACCGATAAAAAAGCGCTCGAACAGCTATACAGAGAGGGCGCAGAAAAAGCGGAACACGTTGCCCGCAAAACATATTTTAAGGCTATGAAAAAGGTCGGTTTTGTGCTATGAGTTTCCCGCTCGTAGGCTGTGAGAGGGTCAAAACGTCGGTCTGCGGCGCAATATCTTCTGATAGACTCCCCCACGCGATACTTATAGAGGGCGACGCAGGCACAGGCAGGCATACGCTCGCTTCATATATAGCAAAATCGGCTGTGTGTACGGGCAAAGACCGACCCTGCGGCAGCTGCCGAGACTGCCATCTTGCTGACATTTCCTCCCACCCTGACATAACCGTAACAGGCGCGGAAAGCGGCAAGAAAAATATAACCGTATCGCAGATACGCGCACTGCGCGCGGAGGCGTATGTAAAACCGCACTCTGCGGCTAAACGCGTGTTTATAATCGACGGGGCGGACACTATGAACGAGCAGTCGCAGAACGCTCTTTTAAAGGTTTTGGAGGAGCCGCCCGAAACGGTCATTTTCATACTTATCGCGGAATCAAAATCCGCCCTGCTTGAAACCGTGTTATCGCGCTGTACCGTGTTTTCCCTTTTCGCGCCAGATATATCGGACGGTGAAAAATATATAAGCTCCGTAACGGAACGCGACCGAGAAGAAATAAAAAACGCTCTTAGCGAATGCCGCGGTAACATAGGCAAAGCGCTCGCCCTGCTCGGCGGCAGCGGCAATACTAAAACCCAAGAAGCGGCGGAAAGGTTTATTTCCCTTTTCTTAAAATCGGACGAATACGGTATGCTTAAAGTTTTATCGGAATTTGACGGCGACCGCGTCGGAGCCGACAGGTTCTTTTCCGATTTAAAGACGGCGGCGGCAGCAAAGATAAGAAAAAACATTGCGTCGCCCAACTCAAAGGCTCTTTTTGAGCTTTGCGGAACAATTCCCGAGCTTGAAAGCAGTTTAAAAACAAACATAAATCTATCTCTTTTGTTTTCGGCGGCGGTCTGCAAGGCGGCTGAGATATACAAAAGGATTCTAAAATAAAAACTTCGGAGGATAATATGACAGAAGTAATATCCGTAAAATTTAAAGACGGCGGCAGAGCTTACTACTTTGACCCCAACGGCAAAACAGTGGCGGAGGGCGACAAGGTAATAGTTGAAACGGCTAACGGAAACGAGCTGGCAACGGTAAGCGAAGCAAATCACACCGTAAGCGACGGTTCAATAGTAAAACCGCTTAAAAAAATGATAAGAAAAGCTAATGAACGCGACCTGAAAAAGCTCGAAGAAAACAAGAAAAAAGAGGCGGAGGCTTTCAGGATATGCGAGGAGCTTATTCCCGTTCACAAGCTGGATATGAAGCTGGTGGAGGTTGAGTATTCTTTTGATTCAAGCAAGGTAGTCTTCTTCTTCACGTCGGACGGCAGGGTGGATTTCCGCGAGCTTGTAAAGGACCTTGCCTCGCGTTTCCACGCAAGAATTGAGTTGCGGCAGATAGGCGTGCGCGACGAAGCGCGTATGCTTGGCGGTCTCGGAATATGCGGTCAGCCTTACTGCTGCAAACGGTTTTTAAGCGATTTTCAGCCCGTTTCGATAAAGATGGCTAAGGAGCAGGGACTTTCACTCAACCCGACCAAGATTTCGGGAAGCTGCGGCAGACTTATGTGCTGTCTTAAATATGAGCAGGACGCTTATGAGTACCTTAATTCTTTCACCCCGAACGTCGGGGCGACCGTCGAAACGCCGCAGGGTATCGGAACCGTGACCGATTCAAACGTTATTACGGGCAACCTGTTTGTCCGCCTTAACGACAGCGATATGATGCCCTTTAAAATACACCGCGACGAGGTGAAACTCGTAAGCAGAAGCAGAAAAAAACCGCCGAAAAAAGAAAAATCCAAATAATTTTTTAAAAAATACCATTTCAATGCATTTTTGTAATAATATTTCTCTTGATTTTTCGGAAAATAATTGCTACAATTATTAAAACAATTTGTTTGGGGGTGTTTTTAGTGGCTTACAAGATTTCTGATGAGTGCATCAGCTGCGGTGCCTGCGCTGCGGGTTGCCCCTGTGATGCTATCGCCGAAGGAGCTGAGCACTACGAAATAGATCCTGACAAGTGCTGCAGTTGCGGAGCTTGTGCTGCCGGTTGCCCGGTAGAGGCTATTTCGGAGGACTAATCAGTCAATAAAAACATAAGGCTATACATAAGCCGAAACGGGATCCGAAAACGGGTCCCGTTATTTTTGTTTTATACCCTTGAAAATATCGCAAAATATGTTAAAATATTAATGTATTAAACTTAAAGGAGTTTTAAATATGGCAAAAGAAGTTTTAGTTGAAATATCCGCGCGTCACGTTCACGTAACTAAGGAGGACCTTGAAACCCTTTTCGGAAAGGGTTATGAGCTTACGCCTAAAAAGGATCTCTCTCAGCCAGGTCAGTTTGCCTGCGCTGAAAAGGTTACCGTTGTAGGCCCCAAATCCGAATTAAAGGCTTCTATATTAGGCCCCGTCCGTCCCGAAACTCAGGTTGAGTTATCTCTTACCGAC
The DNA here is from genome assembly GCA_934486755.1 of uncultured Eubacteriales bacterium. Lineage (GTDB taxonomy): Bacteria > Bacillota > Clostridia > Oscillospirales > Acutalibacteraceae > UBA737. The sequence goes on from CAKSQT010000001.1 coordinate 74,674, forward strand.
GCACGCTCTATCGGCGTTACCGCTCCCGTGAGAGAATCGGGCGACATTAAGGGCTCTGGCGTTTGCAAGCTCGTAGGCCCTGCGGGCGAGGTTGAACTTACCGAGGGTGTTATCGCCGCTAAACGACATATACATATGACCCCCGAGGACGCCGCAAAGTACGGCATTGCCGATAAACAGATAGTCAGCGTTAAAATACCGACCGAGGGCAGAGCGCTTGTTTTCGGCGATGTTGTTGCAAGAGTAAGCGACAAATATAAGCTCGCTATGCACATTGATACAGACGAAGCCAACGCGGCTTGCGTTCCAGGCAGCTGTATCGGCGAAATACTTGACTGATAATGCAGACTGTCGGCAAAGAACCGCTCGGACTTTATATCCACATACCGTTTTGTGAAAAGCGGTGTGCTTACTGCGATTTTTATTCCTCGTTCTTAAACGCGGAACTGTCAGACAAATATTTGTCCGCACTTATCGAAAGAATTAAAGAATGGGGCGGCGTTATAAACCGCCCCGTTTCTTCTGTCTATATAGGCGGCGGTACGCCGTCTGTAATCGGCGGACGGATAGGCGGACTTATGAAAGCCGTTAAAGACTCCTTTGACATTCTGCCAAACGCCGAGATAACCGCCGAAATTAACCCGAATTGCGGCGACGTTTTTTTAAGCACGGCACACGAATCGGGCGTAAACAGAATTTCGATAGGCATACAAAGCGGAAACGACAGCGAGCTTAAAGCGCTCGGACGCACCCACACCGCAAAGGAAGCCGCAGCGGCGGTACACAGGGTAAAAAAGGTTGGGTTTGACAATATATCTGCGGATATTATGATAGGTCTGCCCGATTCCGATAGGGAAACGCTTTCAAAAAGCATTGACTTTATCTGCGGTCTTGAACCGCGGCATATTTCCTCCTATATTCTTAAATTGGAGGAAAACACCCTGCTTTATAAGCTGAAAAGCACGCTTAACATACCTGATGACGACAGCGTTGCCGACCAATACCTTCATATGTGCGAAGCGCTTGAAAAACGGGGATTTTCCCACTATGAAATCTCAAATTTCGCCCAAAACGGCTTTGAGGGACGGCACAATATCAACTATTGGAACTGCGGCGAATATATCGGGATAGGGCCGTCCGCACATTCGTTTTTAAACGGCAAAAGATTTTATTACCCGTCCGACATACGTGAGTTTGTGCGCGGCGGCAAACCCGTCGGCGACGGCAGCGGCGGCGACGCGGAAGAATACATTATGCTAAGACTACGCCTATCGGACGGAGTGCTTTTCAGCGATTACCGCGACCGCTTCGGGCGCGATATTCCCGACAGCGTTAAGAACCAGGCAAAAATATTTGAAAAATCGGGTCTTGCAACCGTTTCACAAAATTCCGTTTCGCTGACCGATAAGGGTATGCTTGTATCAAACGAAATAATAACCGAACTATTGGAGTGCTTCTGATGAAAACCTATAAAATACACTTAATACGGCACGGCGCTACCGACGCAAACGTCGAGGGCAGATATATAGGCTGCCGAACCGACTTGCCCCTGTCCCCCGAGGGACTTAACGAGCTTCGCCTTTTGAAAGACAATCTTGATTACCCCAATATCGACCGACTGTATTCAAGTCCTATGCTCAGGTGCCGTCAGACCGCGGCGGTGTTGTACCCCGATACCGAAATTCATACCGTTGCCGAAATGCGCGAATACGATTTCGGCGATTTCGAGGGCAAGACCGCAGTTCAGCTTGAATCACGTCCCGAATTTGCCGAATGGACATCGGGCAAGCTCTCCGCCCCGCCGGGAGGAGAAGACAACACCGAATTTATAAAACGCGTCTGTGTTGGACTTAACAAAATAGTTGCCGATATGATGAACAGCGGCGCCGACGAATCAGCCGTCATTATGCACGGCGGCGCAATTATGATGCTGCTCGGCGCAACGGCGGTTCCGCGGCACCGCTCGGTTGAATGGACCTCCGATAACGGCAGAGGTTATTCGCTCTTAATAACTCCGTCGCTCTACCACCGCAGCGGAATAGTCGAGGTTTATGATATTGTATAAATACGGAATGACAAAAGGGACAGACAAAATTGTTTTAATGCGATTTTGTCTGTCCCTTCGTTTTTTCTAAAATTCAAAGACGTCCGTATTCAACCGCCTGAGTATAAAAAAAATCGCCTATGTTTTATGCAACCCTACAAAATCCTCTGAATTTTGATTTTATCGCCGTATTTTACTTGAAAGTAAACTCATAAAATTGTATATTGTATATATATACAAAAAAAGGGTGATTGATATTAGTTGCAGTTTAAAGCTGTCGGAGCATACCCTGTGGTATAAGCGTCCGGCTGAAAATTTCAATGAAGCATTGCCGCTCGGGAACGGGCGGCTCGGTGCCTGCGTTTACGGGGGTATTGAGGACGAAACCGTTTCCTTAAACGAGGACACGTTTTGGAGCGGTTACCCGAAAAAACTTAATAATGAAGATTATCCCGCGGTCTACAAAAAGGCGAAGGAGCTGTTTGACAGCGGTAGAATAAGCGAAGCGCAGAAGACGCTTGAAAACGGTTTC
>CAKSQT010000002.1 GCA_934486755.1 uncultured Eubacteriales bacterium
ATAACGAGGTGCTGATACCCGACCCCGTTTATCCTGTTTATGTTGACAGCAACGTTATGAGCGGTCACAAGGTGAAGTACCTTACGGGAAATATGGAAAACGGATTTTTGCCTATGCCGACAGGGATAGAAAAGAAGCCGTACGTAATATATCTCTGTTCGCCGAACAACCCTACGGGCGCTGTTTATAACCGCGGCCAGCTTAAAGAGTGGGTCGATTTTGCAAACGAAACAGGTTCGCTTATAATATTCGACTCCGCTTACGAAGCATTTATAAACGGCGGATATCCTCACTCTGTCTATGAAACAGAGGGCGCAAAAAAATGCGTAGTCGAGATATGCAGTTTTTCAAAAACAGCGGGATTTACAGGCACAAGGTGCGCTTGGAGCGTGTTCCCGAACGAACTTAAAGTCGGAGAAAACGCGCTGTCCTACCTGTGGTCGCGCCGCCAGGCGACTAAATTCAACGGCGTGCCCTATGTGGTACAGCGCGCCGCCGAGGCGGCTCTCTCTGACGAGGGAATGAAGCACTGTCTTGAAGCGATAGACTATTATATGACCAACGCCCGACTTATAGCCGACGTTTTGCGCAAAAAAGGCATAGAATTTACGGGCGGCGAGAACTCACCGTATCTGTGGCTGAAATGCCCGAGCGGAATGAAATCGTGGGAGTTTTTTGACTATCTGCTCGAAGAAGCGCAGATAGTCGGCACCCCGGGCGCAGGCTTCGGCGAAGCGGGCGAGGGATATTTCCGCCTGACTTCATTCGGCAGCCGTAAATCCACCGAAGAAGCGGTCAGAAGATTTGAAAAAATACTGTAATTTAAAACAAATAGGCTCACCTCTATTCAAAGAGGTGAGCCTTCTAATATCTAATGTCTAAACGGGGGGAAAAAATAAATTCTGCACAAAAACACGGTTTTTCTCTCCCTCAGTCAACTGCGTTGACAGCTCCCTCGTCAGAGGGCGCTAACGATTTTTCAATTTCATTCCGCTAAACTCTAATTTTTTATCCCGTTAAATTAACGTTTTAATTACGAATTACGCATTGCGCATTACGAATTATTACAGGTGCGGAGCGCACCGTTGTCCAACGTCTAATGTCTAACATCTAATGTCTTCAAAATAACACAAACGGTAAGTATTCCGTTTTCGCGGTGATAGCTTATATCGCCGTTATATTTATTGGCGGCTAACTGCATACTTGTTATGCCTATTCCCCTATGTTTGAGCATATTATTCTCAATCTCGATTTCGGGCTTGCAGGGGTTGCTGCACACAATGACGGTTTTATCGGAAACGGTGCGTATATTAACGGTTATCTTGCCTGCCGCACCTATTTCCCTGCAACCGTTTAAAGCGTTTTCCAAAAGATTTGAAAGGATAGCGACCATATCCATATCGGCGATTTTTATTTCCGATTGGGTGTCCGCGCAAATGTCTATCGAAATTCCCTCGTTTTGCGCCTTGGTATAAAAGCTGTTCAATATGGCGTTGACTGTCACGTTCGGGCAAAAATCGTTGTGCTTTGCGGCATGCAGACTCTCATCATACTTCTCGATATACATAAGCGCGTCTTCGGTTTTTCCGCTTTGAAGCATAGCGGCAACGTTTTGGCTGTGGTGCCTGAAATCGTGACGGATTGTTTTTGCGTATATCTCATTTTCCTTTGCCGCTTCAAGCTGTCCTTGCAGATACATAACATTCTGCCTTGTAAGCTCCGCGTTGCTCTCGTCTATCATAGACCTTATCGTGCCGAAAACTATCCACAGCGTTGAACAGTAGATAATAACAGCCATTGTAAAGAAAGCGAAGTAGGACTTTGTATGAATACGGTTGTCTAAGAACAGCATCATAAAAAGCGCAAACACAATCAGAAACAAAAACGAGACAACGGAAATCGAATACCACGTTTTGCGGCGGTTGCTTGAAACCGACCGTACCGTCGGGCGCAAACGGCGTATATAAAACCATATAATAGGGATAAGCAAAACGGTTCTTGCAATTCCCCTTACATAGTGGATAGTTCTTATCGGTTCGCCTGCCAAAATAATGTTGCATATAGCCGCCGAAATACTTCCCAATATGCTGAAAACGTTCGCATAGCTTACGAATAAAAACACCTTTTTGCACATCGGGTCGGACGAGGCAAACAGAAAGAAAAAGAAGGAAATTATGATTGTGATAATATAACCGAGAGAATAGGTGTAGTTAAGCCCGCCGCTGTAATATAAAACGACGAAGGTAGCCACAAACGCGGCAAAGTAACCGCAGTATATAAGCACGGTCTTTTTTAAGGAGTATTTCAGTTCCGTCATTGAAAAAAGCGAAACGCAATGCGTAAGTCCGAGGAGCGACAAAAGTATTATTGTATGTATCATCTGTTTGTCGCCTCCCTTGTGTAAAAATCGAAGTATTTCTTTTTAATTTCCGCACGCCACCGCCTTGGAACGGGAACTCGGTCCCCGTTTGACATTTCAAGCTCTGTTTCAAGCAATCGCTGAACATAAAGGAGATTGATAATATAAGACGCGCCCACGGGCACAAAGCAATCCGCCTGCAAAAACAAAGACCTCAGCTCCGTAAGGGTCGCGCGTGTTTTAACGTTGTCGTCGGGTTTAATGTGTATCTCGGCGTTGTGGTTTTTGACCTCGACATATAATACCTTGCTAAGGTCGATACGGCGAACCTCGCGGCCGCACAAAACGGTAATATATATTCGGTTCTGCCTTTTTTCAATAGCTCGGTCAAGCGCGTCTGTAAACCGTTCCTTTGTATAAGGCTTGGTAAGATAGTCGTACGCGCGCAAAGCAAACGCCTCCACGGCAAAATCGGGACTTGTTGTTAAAAATATAACATCGGTACTGCCTTCGCTCCTGCTTAAAATCTCCCGTGCTGCGTCGGTGCCTAAAATACCTGGCATACAAATATCCAAGACGGCAATATCGGGAGCGCCGTTTTTTTCTACCGCGTCCAGCATATCAAAAGGGGTTGAAAAGTATTTCACGTTAAGAAAAAGCTCCGAATGTGACGACTCGTATTCGGATATAATTTGTTTTATATTTTCAAGCTCTGCGTTTTGGTCGTCGCATATCATAATATTCATAGCATTACCCCCTGTCGCACTATGATTTGTTATACCATATATCAAGGCAAAAAGCAAGAAACGGGTTTTTCTTGAAAACAAAATAAATAGTTGGTATAATATTTCGTAACAAATGCGGGAGTGAACGTTTTTTAAATGCAGAAAAATGACATTATAGAGCTTGAAATAACCGATATAACCAACGAGGGCAGCGGCGTAGGAAAATACGGCGGTATGGCTGTATTTGTGCCTATGACCGCCGTGGGCGACAAAATATCGGCTAAAATATTAAAGGTTAAAAAGACCTATGCCTATGCTAAGTGCGAAAGCATTAACGTGCCGTCGCGGGACAGGATAGAGGTTGACTGTCCCTCTTTTAACAAATGCGGCGGCTGTGTTTTCAGACACATAAATTACCCTGCCGAGCTTCACCTTAAAGAACGAAAGGTGTACGAGTGTATAAAAAGAATAGGCGGCGAGGATATAAAGCCTCAACCAGCCGTTCCCGCCGTATCGGAAAACGGGTATCGCAACAAGGCGCAGTATCCCGTCGGGAAAGACGGCGTAATAGGATTTTACGCAAACCATTCGCACCGCATTATACCCTGTGAAAATTGCCTTATCCACCCGCCGTTTTTCAACGACGCGGCAAAAATTTGCGGCGAATGGATAGAGGAATTCGGCGTAAGCGTTTATGACGAGGCTTCGCACAAAGGGCTTTTGCGCCACATATACATACGCTTTGCCCAAAAGACGGACGAAATAATGATAACGCTCGTTATAAACGGCGGCGGCGTACCCCATTGCGAAGTGCTTATAAAGCGGCTTTCCGAGCGTTTCGGGACGGCGCTTAAAAGCGTTCAGATAAATATAAATAAGAGCAAAACAAACGTCATTTTAGGTGACGAATGTAGGGTTATCTTCGGCGGAGGATTTATAAACGACGTTCTTTGCGGCGTTAAGGTGCGCCTTTCGCCTATGTCGTTTTATCAGGTCAACCGAGATATGGCGGAACTGCTCTATCAAAAGGCGGCGGAATACGCCGAGCCTGAGGGCAAGAGTATTCTCGACCTTTACTGCGGCGCGGGAACGATAGGACTTTCTATGGCGGACAAGGCAAAAAGCATAATAGGCGTTGAAATAATACCCGAGGCGGTTGAGGACGCGCGTTTCAACGCGGAGCAAAACGGAATAAAAAATGCCGAATTTATATGCGGCGACGCTTCCTTTGCCGCCGCGGAGCTTACAAAACGCGGCATACACCCCGACGTTGTTATCGTAGACCCGCCGAGGAAAGGGTGCGACAGCGGACTTATAACCGAAATAACCCGCTCTTTCAAACCGAAAAGGGTCGTATATGTATCCTGCGACCCAGCAACCCTTGCGCGCGATATAGCGGTTTTCAGAGAAAACGGATACAAACTTAAAGAATACACCCCCGTCGATCTATTTCCCCGCACCGCGCACATAGAAACCGCCGCGCTTTTATTACCGCTTGCCTAAACCGACGGTACTAACATGCCAACGGCACTAACAAACAGCCGACACGCTTCATAATATGTATTGGAAAATAAAAATTTTGCCTATATTGATTATTCGTAGAGAAAACAGGCAAAAATAAACTTACAAACATATACGGAGCGTGAAACAGAAATGAATATCAGGCGAGGAGAAATATACTATGCCGATCTGAGTCCCGTAGTCGGGTCAGAGCAGGGCGGCGTAAGACCTGTGCTTATCATACAAAACGATGTCGGCAACCGTTACAGCCCGACTGTTATAGCGGCGGCGATAACAAGCCAGCACGACAAAAACGAGCTTCCGACCCACATCAAGGTTGAAGCAAACGGCTGCGGACTTTCCAAAGACTCGATAGTGCTTTTAGAGCAGGTAAGAACGATAGACAAGCAGCGTTTAAAGGAGCGAATGGGCAGTCTTGACGATTCTTCAATGTTCCGCGTTGACAAGGCGCTTTCGGTCAGCTTCGGATTGCCTTTTAACAACAATATTTCGGGAATATCTACCTGATTGACAACCCTTGCGGCAGGATATATAATATGATTGAGTTTACTAACCACTACTGCAACGGAGAAAGCATTTTGAAAAGGAAATTATTAAAATTTATATCAGCCGTATCGGCATTGTTGATTGCTTTACAACCTCTTGGCGCCTTTTCGCAGAACGCCGACATAAGCATTGAAGAAGACGATGAATTTAACGTAACAGCCGCGCTCAGCTTTGCCGAAACGGCATACGGGATTTATCTTGAAGCTCGGTATGACACCGATTATTTGGAGTTTGTCTCAGCCGACAAAGACGGGAACGACATCGGCGGTTGCGTTAAAATTTCATTTACCGAAAGCGGCGCGCTGTCGTCTGCCATTACATTGCGGTTTAAAGCCAAAAAAGGCGGCGCAACAACGGTAGATTTCCGCGAAATGTATTATGCGGGGGTCGGCGGATACGACATAGCGCTTGAAGATATTACGGTTCCCGTAAACATAACCCCAATAGTAATGGGCGACGCGGATAACAACAAAATTGTTGACATAAGGGACCTTATACGTTTAAAAAAATACGTTTCGGGCATTGCTTGCGACATTAATTTAAAGGCGTCCGACCTGAACGGCGACGGCGCAGTAAATGCCGACGACCTTGTCCGTTTGAAGCAGCTGCTTATCGGATAATTTATATCCGCGCGGAGCGCACCGACATCTAATATCTAATATCTAAGCGGCCAATTACGCCGAAAAAATGACCAAATACGAAACGAACCGTCCGTAGGGGCGGTTTTTTCGTTATATATTAGGGTGACAAACAATGTAATCTATGAATTATACGAGTTATATATGAGTTGTGAGAAAGGAAAACGGCAGATGACAGAGGGTAGAAAATTTGTTGACCGCCTGACGGCGGTACCGTTAAAAAATCGTTTTTTGAGCATTATGCTGTGCGTCTGTATCGTTGTCGGCTTGGTGCCTATGCAGGCGGCGGCTGTGACCCCTGGCAGTACACAGATAAATGAGAAAATCGAGGGCGCGTTTATCAAGGCGTGGAAGAACGGTAAAACCTCTTTTAATATCAACGGCATAGACGGAAGCACAACATATCAGACCACCTTTATGAACAGGGGATACTGCACGGCGGTTTCCGTAGACGGCGGCACGAAAAGAAGTAATCCGTCAAACCTCATTGACTCAGGCTTGCGGCTGGACGTGGATCTGTCATTGTACGGCGATAACTACGTTATGGTGCAATATACCCTGACCAACAACGGCGCAAAATCCCACGACGTTCAGGTTGGCAGTTACGCAGATGTGATGATAGACCGCAACGACCGCGCGCCGATTTATGCCGAGACAAGCGGCGGCAACATACTGAATATGTCAGGCAGCCCCAGAAATAACTATGCCTTCAAGCTCGTTGCCACAGGATGCGATACGCTGTGGTACGGGTTTTATGGCAACAGATTTGAAGAATGTTTTACAAATATGACAGATCGCGGACCGAGCAATAAATATAAAGGGGACAGCGCCCTTGCCTATTCGTGGAAAACGGTTGTCGCTCCCGGCGAAACGTGGACGCGCTGCGTCCTTATCGGCACGGGCAGTTTGGCTCAGATGAATTTGGAGACTCCGACTATTCCGAAGCCTGACGAGCTTATACCCGATCCTGCAATTAGCCTGAGTACGGGTGAAATATACCTCACCGAGGGGGACGATATGCCTGATTGGGGGGACTATATCACCCGCTTGGTCGGAACGGTAAGCACCTCGGGCGCACCCACCAATACCAACACTACGGGGACATATAACGTTACCTACACGGCGAAAAATAACAACAAGACCGCCAAAGCCACGCTGAAAGTCAATATCCTCCCGAGACCTGCGGAACTTTCAAAGACAACCTATTCCGCACAGACAAACGCTTTCGCTCTGTCTGCAACAATGAACTATACGGGCGGCTTAAATTGGACGGAAACGGGCTTTGTCTACGGTGTTGTCTCAAAACCCACTTTGACCCAAAACGACGGCACGGTTAAAACGAGCAGTGCCGTCAGCAGTAAAGGCGGCAAGCTGACCGCCACCGTGAAAAAGAGCAGTCTTGTCAGAGGCTTGCAATACTACGCCCGCGCCTACGCCAAAACGGCGGACGGCACGGTTATCTACGGCGACAGCAGTACTCGTTTTGGGGTCGGAGTGCCTAATTACGGCACTTTCTCCGTAATTAACAACAATAACAACACATTTACTATAAGCCGCGATAAATCGGACGGCGCTCAGACCGTCTATTACCGCACGGTAAACGGCTCCGCCGTGGGCGGTACGCATTTTAAACACGCATACGGCAAGCTGGCATTTGCCGACGGTGAAAAATCAAAAACCGTAACCGTGACAGAATACGCTGTGTATACTCAATACAGCAATTTGGCTGTCACCGCATATTCCAATGCCGACCGCACATATCAGTTAGAAATTTACCGCGTTGACGGCGGCGCGACTGTCGGCACTCGCAGGGCAACGCGGACGATGAAGAAAAACAGCAGTTATACAATTAACCGAAATACTTACAGCACGGAAATATCCTATGTGAACGTTGCCAAAACCGCCAGCGGCAAGAACGGTAAGCAGATAGCGGACGCAACGGGAGATCAAGGATCGAAGAAATCCAATGTTAATTTTATAACCAGCAGATTCGGTACAAATTACAGCACTTCAACCAAGCTTTCCGACTATTATTCGGGAAATCTATTGACCTATCTGGAAAAAACCTGCGGCAGTTGGCTTTACCGCTACGAAATGTATGCCTATGAACAGGAGGACGGATGGGAACACGCCTATATTGGCACAGAGCCAGTTCAAGACACCTTTTATGATGTAGGAACAAACGGCGACGCAGTGAAAAATCTTGCAGGACAGCTTTGGGCGTGTACCTTCCAGCAGGGAAAAGGCGATAATCAAAACCTATACAAATTCCCGACTACCGAAAGCGGCGGCAGAGAGAACAGCCGCAAACCGTATAGTTGGGCTGGCGTGGGATATCAAAAAAAGAATAGCACATTCTATGTGAAACCAAATAAAGACCAATCTTGCTACCTTTATTTCAGCGCTACGGGAAGCGACAGCGATATATGGTGGATCAACGGCCTGACAAGTTACGCCCTGCCGTATGATACCGAAGGACCGTATGCGATTGCTATGGCACCGATGGCAGGCGGAACATACCTCGCCGGCGACAGCATTACGATTGCTCTCGTTTTCAATGAAATTGTGGACAAAACCAACAGCAGTCTGAGCAGTAGCTGCACGATAGAAACAAGCTGGGGAAAATTTAGCTACGTCGGCGGTGAGGATACCAATGTACTTTACTTTAAAGGTACGGTTCCTGAGGGCACTTCAAAAACAATCACACTAAACAGAGTTACCTGCTACGATAAGATCAAGGATATGAGCGGAAACAACTCCATGTATCTACTTTATGACAGCAGCGGTTCGGTAAAAACAACCATCACTCGCGGCACAGCAACAGCACCCACCGTTAATGTTGAGACTCCGACTAACAGCAGCGGCACTCTTACAAGCACAATAACCGCTAAGTACGCCGCCAAACTGGAATATGCGTGGGGCACCTCATCGGCGGTCCCGACTTACGGCTGGACGACCGCAAGCAGCACAAAAAGCGTGTCGGTCAAGACTGTGCGCGCCGCAGGCACGTATTATCTTCACGCCCGTGCCACCAACAGCGACGGAATAGTGGAAACAGCCTATAAATCCGTAACGGTTCCGTCCTCAGGAACAGGCGCGCAGATAACCCCTGAGCTGACGGTCAGCGCAGCCAATTCCTCTTGGGCGAAGACCCAGAATATCAAGATAACGCGCTCGCCGAGCGGTGCGGACGTGACTGTAAAAGCGCCGTCCGGAACGACGACAAAATTAGACAGCGCCGCTACAAACTACACCGCAAATACCAACGGCATATATACATTTACGCTGACTTATAACGGAGAGAGCATAACGCGGCAGGCAACGGTAAGTAAGATTGACAAAATCGCGCCGACTGTCATTATAAACGACCTTCCGAACGACAGTTATACCGAACGCTTTGCGCTGACTTTTTCGGTATCCGACAGCGCTTCCGGTGTAGACACCGTTTCGGCAAAATGGGGTACAACCGACGTAAGCCCGACCTATAACGGCAACGGAACATATTCTGTCATCTGTCCCAATGCGACAGGGACTTATAAACTCACCGTAACCGTAAAGGACAGGGCGGGCAATAGCACAAACAAAACATCAAAAAGTTATAAGGTTAACCTGACCGCACCGACCCTGACCGTGACGGAAAAAACCAAAACGAAAACGGGTGTGACCTACTCCTATACCGTCAATGCCAACGGCAATGATGATGTTTTAGTACATCTGCCCGACGGTACTGAGACAGCCGTTCTCAGCGGCACTTTCACGCTTACAGAGGCTGGCGACTACATTGTGTCCGTCACGGACGCGGCAGGGCATTTCGTGTCCGAGGATATCAGCGTTGCTGAGAATGTAGACGGCGTGGCGCCCGACGTGCGCATTTCGGCAGACGATACTGCCGATACGGCAGGCCTAAATATGCAGGTAGTTATCTACGAGGCAAAAGCGCTGTCCGCAGTCAAAAAAGACGGAACGGCTCTTTCGTTCACAAACAATGGCGGCGGCGAATATACCGCCTCGTTTACCGTGACAAAGGGCGGCAAATACAGCGTCACCGCGGTCGATTCCGCGGGCAATCAGGGCAAGGGCGATATTACCGTATATGCATTGCGGAATGACGGAAACACCGCGCTCAAACTTGCGGATAACGGCAAATACTGCGAGCTTCCCACACCCGTCAAGACAGGATACCGCTTTGACGGCTGGTACACGGCGGCTTCGGGCGGCACAAAGGCTGATAATGACACGGATGTAGGCAGTAATTACACCCTGTATGCGCATTGGACGCATATCGACCATTCAGGCGGCACGGCAACCTGTAAAGATAAGGCGGTATGTGCGACCTGCGGTGCGGAATACGGCGAAATTGATTCCAACAATCACGATATTGTGCATTACAGCGCCAAAGCCGCAACGTGTACGGAAAACGGTTGGAACGCCTATGACGCCTGCTCGCGCTGTGATTATACAACCATTAAGGTAATACCCGCTCTTAATCACGACTTTGTAAACGGCGTATGGCAACACAACGAAACACAGCATTGGAAGAAATGCTCGCGCTGTGACGAAACCGATACGGCGAAGACAAACCACACCTTCGGCAAATGGGAAAACGGAAAGCGCACCTGCGGCGTTTGCGGATATGAGGAGGCAAGCACCGTTTCGGTTACTATCACTTGGAGCGCGATGGACTTTACCTACTCGGACGGCACCTGGAACGCTAAAACCCACCAATATGAAAACAGCGGTTGGAAGCCGACCCAAACAAACGGCAATTTAATCACCGTTAAAAACGACGGGGAAAGCAGTATAAACGTAACCTGCAATTACACGCAGAAAAACACGGCGATAAGCGGCAGCTTTTCGGACGGCGGAGCATATATAAACGCGCCGTTTGCGCTTCCCTCGGGCAATCAAAAGGATTTGCTGTTGATTTTGAGCGGAAAGCCCGCCGCGGCGATGAACAAATCGGAAATCGGCGAGGTCACCGTAAAGATAGGGGGTTAAAAAATTGGAAGCAAAAGAAAACAAACGCAAACTGTCGGTAATATTGCTGTTGATTTTATTACTGATAACGGTAACGGCGGTCGGGATAAGCATTTGGGCGATACGCTCACGCGAAAGTACCCCCGTGTTAGCGCCCGATTACGCTCCGCAGGCTGAGGAAAACGCCGAACCGATAGACGACGGCACGGACGAAAAGCTCTCACAGCCAGAGGGCGGCGGCGCCGTCAGCCTTACCTATGCCAAGGACGTAAACATAAGCCTTTCAAAAAAATCGGCAACGCTCTTGTTTGAAAACCCCTCAAAATCCAATCAGGATATGGTTATTCAGCTTGTGATCGACGACGTTGTTATCCTGCAATCGGGCAAGCTGATGCCAGGCAACAGGGTCACCGAGTTAAATCTTTTAAAGGGCACCGAAAAACAGCTCTCCGCGGGCGGTTACGACGGTAAATTTGTTATCCTTTATTATGACGCCGCGAGCGGCGAAAAAGCTATGGTCAATACTGAAATCCCCGTCAACATAACAGTGGCGGATTAGATACACTTATTAAATACGCAGCAGGAAAGGATTTTTAACTATGAAAACAATCAAAAGAACAATTTTTGCCGTTCTCGCGGTGATGACGGCGGTTGCCTCGGCTGTATCCGTTTCGGCGGAGACCGTTACGGGCAACAATCAAAAACGCGACATTGACGTCAAAGCGAAGTATTCAGACGGTGCCGCAACACCCGAGGTTTACAGCGTTGATGTTGTTTGGGGCGAAATGGAATTCACCTATTCCGCTTCGGGCACCAGGGTTTGGAACCCCGCTACCCACAAATACGACGACAATATCACAACGGGTTGGACTGCAAAAGGTAATACCGTTACCGTAACCAATCACTCCAACAAGGCGGTAGACGCAAAATTTGACTATACAAAGGCGGCTGGATTTGACGGTGTGAACGGCGGTTTCGACGTTTCTTCCAAAACCCTTGCCGCGGGTGTTGAAAACGATTATGTCGGAGCGGACCATGTCAGCACCGCGCTTACGCTTAACGGCTCGCTGCCGAGCAATGTCAACGACTTTGTAACGGTTGGCTCGGTCACCGTATCAATCAACTGATATATCTATATCTGAAAGGAATTAAGACTTATGAAAAAGATATTTGCAATTATTCTGTCTGCCGCACTTGTTTTCGCAACGGCGGTCTGCACATCTGCCGCAACCGTAAACGAGGAAAACGGAACTGATTCCGCTACGGTTAAAGGAACCTATGCTGCTGGCAGTGCATCGTCAGAGGTTCTCAGCGTTGATATTACTTGGGGAAGTATGGAATTTACCTACACAGGCGCGTCGCAGGGTACTTGGGATCCAAAAACCCACAGCTATACAGGCATAACAACCGCTGGTTGGAGCTGTGAATCGGGCGCAAACGTAATAAAGGTGACAAACCATTCAAACGTAGGCATAACTGCTTCTATGAATTACGCCTCCGAAACAGCTTACAGCGATATCAACGGAGAATTTTCAAAGAACTCGGTAACCCTCGCCAGCGCGGTCGACTCCGATTATGAAAATGCTCCGACGGACAGTGCCGAACTCACGCTTAAAGGTGAGCTTACCAATAAAAACGCTTCAAACGAAAACATCGGCACGGTTACCGTGCAGCTCGGCTGATTAAATTGAGCTATGAGAAAAAACATCAAAAGGATCGCGGTCGTTCTCGCCGCGGCGGTGTTGGCGGTGCTTTGCTCCGTTAGGGGCTTTGCCACAGACGGCAGTTCCCACAGCGAACGGAATATTAACGTAACCGCAAAATCGGTCTACAATATAGCCGAGGGCTGTTATGACGCCGAGGAGGACGGCGGCAATTATACCGTTAAATTGCCCGATAACACCGAGATAGAGGTAAAACCGAAATCGCCTGATCCCGTCTACCGTCTTGTAATCCACCCGATAACCGAAAAGGACGGGGAAGCGTATAGGTGGCTTTCACGTAGTATCTCAAATCTCGGCAGCGGAATTTTGTTCTATGACATTTATTTTGTAGACGAATACGGAACACGCGTTGATATTAATACCGAATCGGACGTCAGCATCATTCTGCCCGAGAACTACGGCTTGCTGAAAATAGCCTCCGTTTCGGCGGACGGAACGGTGTTGCACCTTAATTCAAACGCCGTAAAAAACAGATTGTCTTTCACCATAAACCAAGGCGGATACTATGCCGTTGCGGTGCCGACAGCGAGCGGATATAACAATTCCCCTAAAACGGGGTATACGGACAATTCGGGTCTGTGGCTCACTCTATTATTCGCATCGGAGAGCTGTCTCGTGTTCGGTATAATTCTGCGTTGCAGAAAAAATATGAATAAATTTTGAATTTTCTCTTGACTTTTTTGAAATACGGTGTAAAATAGACTTATCTCATTTCGACAAGGTTCGATAAAATATTCTATTTTGCTATTAAAGCGGCAGGGTAATAATCCTGTCGTTTTATTTTTATATAATAGTTTGTTTTTTCGGCGACAGGTGCGCTGAAAAAACACCTTATAGGCGAAAAACCGCAGAATTTGCGGTTTTTCAAGGGCACGGGGGTGGTATTGGCGGGGATAGAGTGCAGTCAAAATCTTTGATTTTGCGAACGGTTTTCCCGCCAAAAGAGCAGTGGCGTTGTCACTGCTCGCAGTCCTGTCGTTTTATTTTTTTGTTTGGTATTTTATTCTGGGTTATCGGGGAATATAGTTTTAGGTGATAAGGCATAATGAAAAAAATATTCTCCAAAAAAAATTTAACAACAGCGGAGTCGGGGCTTTTGATAGGCGGTATAAACGGTCTGCTCGGCGCGGGCGGCGGTATGATAGCCGTGCCTATGCTTAAAAAAGCAGGACTTGAACAAAAGGAAGCGCACGCAAACGCCGTTGCGGTCATACTTCCTATATCGGTGTTAAGCGCGGTGCTTTATATAATAAAAGGATATGTCGGCATACCCGATGCGCTGCCCTATGTCCCGACGGGGATTATCGGGTCGGTCTTGGGTACGATGATACTCAAAAAAATCTCTCCCGTCTGGCTTAAACGCATTTTCGGCGCGTTTATGGTCTATGCAGGCGTTCGCCTGCTTTTAAAGTGAATATCGCCGCCCTTTTAGCAGGGCTTTTTTCGGGAATAATCGGCGCAATGGGTCTCGGCGGCGGCGCTGTTCTTGTTATCTATCTCGCCGTCTTCACAAGCACCGACCAATTGACCGCGCAGGGGATAAATCTGCTGTTTTTTATACCGATAGGTCTGCTCGCGGTGATAATATACGCCTGCAAAAAGAAAATAAAGTGGAAAATCACCGTTCCTGCGGCGCTGTTTGGGCTTCTCGGCTCGGCAGGCGGACTTATGCTTACCGATATGCTCGGCGGTAAAATTACCGCAAAAATATTCGGCGGACTGTTGGTTTTGCTCGGAATATCGGAAATATTTTGGGGATCTAAGAACAAAAGTGTTGATAAGTCGTCGCCGAAATGATATACTGTAATCGAATAAATGTTCGATTGGAGAAAGCGTATGTCAAAAACTCCGCTTACGGAAAAACAGCTTTCCGTTTACAATTTTCTTTTAAAACAAATGTCGTCGGGTTTTCCGCCGACGGTGCGTGAAATATGCGCCGCCACGGGGATAAAATCCACCTCCACCGTTCACGCGATATTAGGCGCGCTTGAAAACGGCGGATACATAGTGAGGGACGCAAAGTACTCCCGCGCGATACGGCTTGAAAACGAATACGATTCGTCAATGGTTCCGCTTGTGGGGCGTATTACGGCGGGTCAGCCGATACTTGCTGTTGAGCAGATAGAGGATTACATTCCTTACCCCGCAAGGGACTCCGAGGGACTATTCGCTCTGCGTGTTGTCGGGTGGAGTATGCGCGACGCAGGTATTTTTGACGGGGATATTATAGTCGCCGACAAAAATCAGCGCTGTCACAGCGGCGATATTGTCGTTGGAATGGACGGGGACGAGGCTACCGTAAAACGCCTGCTTATTAAGGACGGCGAGATAATTTTTATGCCCGAAAACCCCGATTTTTCACCCATTTACCCCGAAAACCCCGCCGTTCTCGGCAGGGTGGTCGGAAGTTACAGAAAGTATTAGGAAGATTATGCTGAAATATATAGAAATTTTTACAGACGGCGCCTGTTCGGGCAATCCGGGACCCGGCGGTTGGGGTGTTGTCCTGCGCTACGGCAACAGGGAAAAGGAGCTGTCGGGCGGTGAGGCTATGACCACCAACAACCGTATGGAGCTTACCGCCGCGATAATGGGTCTTTCCGCTTTGAAGGAGCCTTGTGCGGTAAAGCTGGTGACCGACTCAAAGTATGTTGCCGAGGCTATTGATAAAGGCTGGGCGCGTTCTTGGCAGAAAAACGGCTGGAAAAAGGCGGATAAAAAGCCCGCGCTCAATTCTGATCTGTGGCAAAGGCTGTTGGAATTGCTTGATGTTCATACCGTTAATATCGAATGGGTCAAGGGTCACGCGGGGCACCCCGAAAACGAACGCTGCGACAAATTGGCTGTGGCGTATTATAAAGCATTGCAGGCAGGTAATTAAATTGAAAAACTCAAAAATAAACTACATAGTCACAAGCGCTCTCATAGCCGCCATATATGCGAGACTTACATATTTATGCGGTGTTTTCGGCTTGGCGTACGGTCCGATACAGTTAAGGCTTTCAGAGGTGCTTACGGTGTTGCCCGTATTCACCTCCGCCGCCATTCCAGGGCTTACGATAGGCTGTCTCATCGCCAATTTAGGGTCCTTTAACGCTCTTGATATGATATTCGGCACCGCCGCCACGCTTATAGCGGCTCTGCTTTGCCGCGCATTCAGGAATATAAAATTCAAGGGTCTGCCCCTGCTTTCAATTCTTCCCGCGGTTGTCGTAAACGCGGTTGTAATAGGATTTGAAATATCTTGGTTCTTCCTGCCCGAGGGGCTTACGCTTTGGGGCTTTCTTGTTTCGGGCGCAGAGGTGGGTCTCGGCGAGCTAATAGTCTGCTACGCCTTCGGAATACCCTTTTATTTGGCGGTTGAAAAGCATAATATATTCAGTTTGGGTGAGAAAAAATGATTTATAAGCATTTGCCGAATGAAACCGAGATTGATTTGGCACCGTATACCTTGCGCCATACGGGCGACAGGACAGAGGCATACAAGCATTTTGACGGCGAACCGATAAATTTAAGTTTTTATTTCCCTGAGGGTTATGACAGGGCGAAAAAATATCCGCTGTTCATATTCATACACGGCGGCGGTTGGTCGTCGCACAAAATTTTTGATGATCAAACGCAGTGGTCGGGCGATTATTTGGGTTACCTTGCGCGGTACTATGCCGACAGGGGCTTTGTCAGCGTGAGCGTGGATTACAGGCTCTCGTCCCCCGACGGTCAGGCTGAAAACCGTCAGGTAATAGACTGCTGTGACGATTGCTTTGACGCGATTGATTACATACTTGACCGTTGCTGTGAATACGGACTTGACAAGGATAATGTATATATTCTCGGTGAGTCGGCAGGCGGTCACCTTGCCGCTTTCGTAACGACGCGCTATAAAAGGAAAGGCTTTAATTTTAAGGCATCGTTTCTTGTAAACGCGATAACAGATATGGTGAGCGACAGTTGGAACAAACGCGTTCCGCTTAATTCAAGCCACCCTGCGCTTGCAAAAATGAACTTTCGCGAACGAGCCGAGTATCTGTCTCCCGTTTGCGCCGCCGACAGCGGTGTTTGCCCCGTAGTCCTCATACACGGCGCCGACGATAACTGCGTGAGCATAAAACAGTCCTACCGTTTTCACGAAAAACTTGTTTCAATGTCAAAGCCGTGTGAGCTGCACGAAATAGCCGATACCTCGCACGCGTTTTTGCTTGCCGAATATACCAATAATATCGCCGCCTGCAAAACGGGGATAGGGATAATAGACAAGTTTTTAAAGTAGATATCAGAGGTTGGACATTAGACAGCAGATAAATTAGAGTTTAGCAGGATAAAAAATATGAATTTCCGCATGTTATAAAAGTTACAAGCTATTGAAGATAAGTAATAATCCAATAGAGAGCATCGGCTCGGTTGCTTTACACAGCAAATCGTAATCGAAAATATTAGCAACGAGATATAGTTGCTTTTCAAAAACGCAACGAGATATAGTTGCTTTTTTGAAAAACTGTGTTATAATATCTTTAAGCATAAGCAAGCGATAATAAATATGTTGATTGGCAATGGAGGTAGTATTCAATGCGATATGCAGCTATGATGTTTGATATTGTAGAATCAAGACGTTATATTGATAGGTATGATGTTCAACTTATAGTAATGAATAGCGTTTCGTATTTAAACCATATTTATATGAGCTCTATTAAAAAGGAAGTTGTGCCCAGTGCAGGAGACGAATTTCAAGGATTATTTATGGATCTGCAAACAGCGTTTTTGTACGTCAGAAAATTGCAATTATTAATATATCCTATTAAAATACGTTGCGGAATAGGATATGGCGAAATTAAATACGATGTTGAGGAATGGAAATCATCTGCAATTGACGGCGAGGCCTACTATTTGTGCCGCGATGCAATAAACGCTATATCGAAAAAGAAAAGCAACGCGGTATGCTTCAATACAAACTCGAAATTTGATAAATATTTAAACGCTTTATGCTCTTCTTCGGCTGAAATAAAATCAAGGCAGTCCCAAGCGGTTAGGTTAATTGAACTTATCGCCGATATTATTTCACCTATGAGTTCGGAGAAAGAGGATTTAGGATTTTATAATTTTATCTTAGAGAACAGGTTAAGAGTAATTAAGCAGGAGTTGTGGAATAGAAACGTGGGAAGGACACGGAATTTAGAAGAACCCTGCGTTAATTTTAATAGATTATTTGAAACAAAAGAATTTTTTGAACCAAAATGCAACAGCGATACCTTTTATATGGAAGATTTTTGGTCGCACGGAATGTCAACATATATTGCGGAAATACTTAACACCACAAGACAGAATATTGACAGATATATTTCGTTAGGAAAAGTAAAGGAAAGCCGCACAATAGATAAAGCTATATACAAATTTGCAGGGGAAGAAATATGGTAAATTTTATAATTCTTTTAATATTGCACTTGTTGGGGGATTTTTATTTTCAAACATCTAAAATTGCCAAATGCAAAAATGCAAAGCTCGATGAACTTTGCGCAGATTGTCAAAAATGCAAAGAGAAGTCCGTCCTGAATTTTAAATATGTATTTATACATATAATGCTGTATATTATCCCTTTTGCAACAATGTTTTTTATGACAAGTTGGACTAATGCGATAATAATTATTGTATCCGTAGCAGTCTCGCACAGTATCATAGATATTTTATCTTGTTTCTCAAACAAAAAATTTAAACAGACTTTGGTTTTCATTATAGACCAATTTCTTCATATAAGCATATTGTTTATACTTTATAAGTTAATTAGTTTAGATCACTTATTTGATAATTATTATTCTGTGATTAAAGGAATTTTTACGGTTTTGTTGTTGATGGTGCCGTCTTCTGTATTTATAAATAAGCTGTTTGAAGATACATACTATGAAGTTTCGGATAAAGGAATTTTTGATATTGGCTCTGTAATCGGCATTCTTGAAAGATTTTTGGTGATAATATTTGCTTATTTTCAAAATTTTGCCGCAATAGCAATAATAGTAACCGTAAAAACATGGGCGAGAACAAACGATTTAAAACAAACAGATTTTAGAAATAAATACTTAATGGGCACATTGGCCAGCTTAATGTGCGCCCTCGGCAGTTATCTGATAATCCGATTTATATAGATACTTGTTTCTTATAATTAGTATGCTGTTATTATTCAACAAAAACAATCAATAATAAAATTTGACCATAATAAAAAACCAAGTCTGATAACTTGGTTTTTTTATTTTAGAAGTGCTTTTACATTGCCTTTAAAAATGCGGCGATTTTTTCTGCCAATATGGCGTTTCCTGCGTCGTTGGGGTGAAGACCGTCGGGAATGTATTTATCCTGAATTATCTTCACTCTCGGCTGCATACCGCTTGAAGCGAAAAGGTCAAGCACAGGTAAGGAGTAGTATTCTGCAACCTTGCGGATAATATCAACGTATTTTTTAAGTGTTCCGACGTTATACGGCTTGTTGCCGTCGCCCTTCGGGTTGTCCTCATTATAGCGGTGCAACGGGGTAAGGACAATTATTTTTGCGCTCGGATATCTTTCGATAAGTTCGGTGTAAAGGGTGTGTAAAGCACCGTAAAAGGTGTCGGGCGTGCGGTCGGCAAAATCTCCTATCGGGGCGTCGCCGTGACCGAAGTCGTTTGTGCCGCCGAAAACAGCGACTATATCGGCGTCGGGGTCCATTGTGAGCGCCCTTGTGCAGAAATCGCCGTCGTCAAAATCGGGATTGCTGTGATTTTGCTGACGCGCAATTCTCGTTCCGCAAATACCGTAGTTGCGGCAAACGGCGCCGTATTCTTTTTCAATAAGCGCAACGAAGCCTTTGCTTACGTCGGTCGTGCCGTGGCCGAAAGTTATACTGTCGCCCAAAAAGTTTATTTTCTTGCCTTTAATGTCCATTTTTCAATCTCCGTTCGGCTGTGAAACACAGTTTTTATAGGTTTATTTTACCATAACCAAGAGAAATTGCAACATTAAATTACAAGAAATATCTGTTCTCTCAAAGCCTCGCGCAGACCTGCAAAGTCCCTGCCGTTTGAGCAGGCGTGATTGAGGGCGGAAGTGTTATAATCAATTTCGCCTCCGTCTTCAATCAATTTTTCATATTTTTCTATTACTTCAAGCGTGGCGCACTTAGTCTTCGTGGCGCACTGCGCTCTTTGCAGTATTTCGGTACAGCGCTTGCTGAGCGTTCCGTTATCGGTTACGAGGGAAACGCCTGAAATTTCAAGCCTTATTTCCGCTGTTACGGGCGCTGTCACGGTGACGGTGACAGCCTTTTCCACCTCATTATGCTCTGCGGCGCAGTCTGCCGCATTTCCGTTTACAAGGGTTTTTACCGATATTTTGTCGGAATAGCCTTTTAAAACTATCCTGTATGTGCGCGTTTCGGGGATAAGTTCAAGTGCGCCGCGCAGCGGAGATATTGTAAACACGGGCGTTTTGCCCCATTCAAGCGACATTTCGGTCTTAACGAACTTACCGTTTTCAAACTCGTTGCCATCGCCCGCGTCCTCATAAAGGGTAAAACTGTTGTCGGCACAGGGGAACACCGTAACGGTCAGTTCTTTATCGGGTTCAAGCCTGCGCGAGGTCTGCGCGGGAACTATCGCCCCCGCTTTCGCGAAAACGGGGTATTTATCAAGGCGGCGGAAAACGTTTAAAAATCTCGGCTTATCGCTGTGGTAGTGCGTTCCGTTAAAAAAGTCAAACCAATCGCCCGACGGGAACCACACGTTTGTTTTTCCAAGCTCGGTTACGGAATTATCAGGGCTTGTTATCGGCGCAACCATAAGCTCGCTGCCGAACATAAACTGATTTTTGTTGCGGTAGGCGCCGTCGTTTTTAGGATATGCGTAATACATAGGCTGAACAAGCGGTTCAAGCTCGGCGTGGTTCCTGTAATTCATTGTGTAAATATACGGGAACAGGCTATGGCGCAGGCGCAGATATTTCTTTATTATTTCGTTTACCGAATCCTTAAAGCACCAAGGTTCTTTGCGAATAAAGTCGTTATTTGTGCTGTGCAGACGGTTTATCGGAGAGAACACTCCAAGCTGTACCCAACGGGTCATAAGCTCGTCGTCGCGGTAGCCGTCGCCGTGGCCGCCGATGTCGTGGCTCCACCAGCCGTAACCAATGTTTGAAGCGCAGTTGGTGAAATACGGCTGAAAATCAAGCGATTCCCATGTTACGAACGAATCTCCCGAAAATCCAACAGGATAACGGTGCGAACCAGGTCCCGAGAAACGTGAGAAGAACATCGGCCTTTTGCCGTTTCGCTTGATGTCGGCTATGTGCAGGTGGTTGAGCATCCAAAGCGGGTCAAGCACCTCGCGTTCGTCTTGCAGTTTGCCGTCCTTGTTTTCCTCGTGTATCCACCAATAGGTCGTGCCCTGCTGCCAATCCATCCACCAAAAATCAACGCCGTCCTCCTCGTAGGGATGGTGAAGAACGTCAAAATAATTTTCCATAAATTCGGGGGAGAGTATGTCGAAAGGTATGCGTTTTCCGCTTTTCGGGTCAACGCCGCAACGGCGCGCCATTTCCTCATACATATCCTCGTGACGGCGCACGCCCGCGTGCGGGTGCAGATTTAAAGCGGTTTTCAGGTTGTGGTCTTTCAGGAATTTCAAAAAGGCTTTATAGTCGGGGAAAAGCTCCTTGTTCCAGCTGTATCCCGTCCAGCCGTCGGCAAACCTCTCGTCTTTTTCGCGCAGGTTTTCGGGAATATCAACTATGTGCCAATCCATATCGACAACGCCGACGGAGAACGGTACGTCCTCCTGCTCGAAACGCTCGACAAGCGCCTCGTATTCGTCCTGCGTGTACGCGTGGTAACGGCTCCACCAGTTGCCGAGGGCGAACGCTGGCAGCATAGGCGGCGCGCCTGTTATGCGGTAAAAGTCCCTGACCGCCTGTTTATAGTTAAAGCCGTAGCCGAAGAAATAGCTATCCTCGGTGTCTTTTTTGCGAACCTCAACATACCCGTAATCGTTGAGCAGCATACTGCTCTTGTCGTCAAGCACCGAAAATCCGTTTTTGGAGCAAACGCCTCTGCCTATCGGAATTTCACCGTCAGCCTCGTCAAGCGTTTTTGCGGTTCCGCCGAGGTCTTCAAAATCCTCGCCAAAGCGCCATACCGAACAAGGCTCGTTTTTAAGCCTTATTTCAAGCGTATCGGCTGAAAACC
The DNA here is from genome assembly GCA_934486755.1 of uncultured Eubacteriales bacterium. Taxonomy (GTDB): domain Bacteria; phylum Bacillota; class Clostridia; order Oscillospirales; family Acutalibacteraceae; genus UBA737. The sequence goes on from CAKSQT010000002.1 coordinate 21,690, forward strand.
TTTCGTTTTCGCGGTATGTAAGTTTAAGTCCGTCGGTTTCAAGCGTTAGAACGCCGTTTTCTGTGCTCGCGGTGAAATTCGTCTTGCCCAAATTTCTGAAAAATACGGTCTGGCTTGCCCTGTCCTCAAAAACGCCGTCGGCGCTATATTCAAGGCGGATAAGCTGTGATGTCAGCACGGTGAAACGGTATTTTTCGCCCGATACCGTATTCGCGGTATCGGCTTTCGGCGCGGTTTCATAAACAAATCTTTTTTTATCCATAATATGCTCCTTTCGGGGAAATCGGTTCCCGATGAGTATAACTACATTATATTAATTCAACAGACGAAAATCAATGCACTATATTATCCAATAATTACACAATATTAACATATTTATCGGATATACACCACTGTTGACAACATCTCGCAAAAATAATATAATAATAGATATTAAAAAAACATTACAGGGGGCAGTTTTATGCAGACAAGAGTAGCCGTTATGGCGATTATAGTTGAAGAAATGAGTTCGGTTGAGGAGCTTAACGCGGTGCTTCACGAGTTCGGTGAACACATCATCGGAAGAATGGGCATACCCTACAAGCAAAAGGGTATTAACATTGTTTCTATCGCGGTTGACGCCGCTCAGGACACCATTTCGGCGCTTGCCGGGAAGATAGGAAATATTCCCGGAATAAGCGTTAAAACGGCATATTCAAACGTGGTAAGCGATGAGTAATACCGACAAAAAACGCGCGCTTATAGACAGGCTCGAAAAAACGCACAGTCTCAGCTTAGAGGAGTATGCGCTTTTAGCGGACGGGTACGACAGCGATGTTGCCGCATACGCGGCGGAAAAGGCTGACAAAATACGCCGCGGGTACTACGGAACCGACGTTTACATACGCGGACTTATAGAGATAGGCAATGTCTGCAAGAACGACTGTTTTTACTGCGGTATCCGCAAATCAAACCGCGAGTGCGAGCGGTATATTCTCACAAAGGAGCAGATACTTGACTGCTGCTCCGACGGGTACGCCCTCGGTTTTCGCACCTTTGTTTTGCAGGGCGGCGAGGGGGTAATTCCCGTAAAAACGGTTTGCGAGGTCGTTTCTGAAATAAGGGAAAAATACCCCGACTGCGCTATCACCCTGTCGCTCGGCGAATACGGCAGAGAAGATTATAAAGATATGTATAACGCAGGAGCTGACCGCTATCTTTTAAGGCACGAAACGGCGGATAAAGCGCATTACGAAAAGCTGCACCCCGAAAATATGTCTTTTGATAACCGAAAGAGATGTCTTTACGACTTAAAGGACATAGGTTTTCAGGTCGGGTGCGGATTTATGGTTGGCAGTCCGTTTCAGACTGAAAAGACCCTTGCTAAGGACCTTAAATTTATAGAGGAATTCAGTCCCGATATGTGCGGCATAGGACCGTTCATTCCGCAAAAGGACACGCCCTTTAAGGATTACCCCGCAGGGAGCGCTGATATGACGGTTTATTTACTGTCGCTTATAAGACTTATAAAACCGAACATACTTTTGCCGTCCACAACGGCGCTCGGAACGATAGACCCGCTCGGCAGGGAAAAGGGCATAAAAGCGGGTGCAAACGTGGTTATGCCGAATTTATCGCCCGTTTCGGTGCGGAAGAAGTATGCGCTTTACGACAATAAAATATGCACGGGGGACGAATCGGCGCAGTGCCGCGAGTGTATGTCCGCCCGTATGAAATCAATAGGCTACAACGTGTTGACAGCACGGGGAGATATAAAAAAATAATTTGACGGAAAGAGTTATCTGACCGAAAAAGGAGAAGAAAAAATGAATTACAACCCGAAATCATTAAAGGCGGAGGAATTTATTAACGACGCCGAAATCAGAGAAACATTGGCTTACGCCGAGGAGCATAAGCACGATGTAAAGCTAATTGACGAGCTGCTTGAAAAGGCACGTCCGAAAAAGAACGGCAACGGCGTTCGCTGTGCGGGTCTTACCCACAGGGAAGCGTCGGTTTTGCTTGCCTGCGACATTCCCGAAAAGGTTGAGGAAATGTATAAGCTCGCGAACGAAATAAAGCTCGCTTTTTACGGCAACCGCATAGTTATGTTCGCTCCGCTTTATCTTTCAAACTACTGCGTAAACGGATGTGTCTACTGCCCTTACCATATGAAAAACAAGCACATAGCGCGCAAAAAACTTACCCAAGAGGAAGTAAGGAACGAGGTTATTGCGCTTCAAGATATGGGACACAAGCGCCTTGCTATCGAGGCGGGCGAGGACCCCGTAAACAATCCGATAGAGTACATTCTTGACTGCATTAAAACCATATATTCGGTGCATCACAAGAACGGCGATATCCGCAGAGTAAACGTCAACATTGCCGCAACAACGGTCGAGAATTACAGAAAATTAAAGGAAGCGGGAATAGGAACCTATATACTCTTTCAGGAAACTTATAATAAAAAGAGCTATCTTGAACTTCACCCGACAGGACCCAAGCACGATTACGATTATCACACCGAGGCTATGGACAGGGCTATGGACGGCGGTATTGACGACGTCGGTTTGGGCGTTTTGTTCGGACTTGAAGGCTATCAGTATGAATTTGCGGGTCTGCTTATGCACGCCGAGCATCTTGAAGCGGTTCACGGCGTGGGACCGCACACCATAAGCGTGCCGCGCGTAAAGCACGCTGACGATATTGACCCCGACGTTTTTGACAACGGAATTTCTGACGAGCTGTTTACAAAGATAATCGCCTGCATACGCATTGCGGTGCCGTATACAGGAATGATAATTTCCACCCGTGAGAGTGAAAAGGTGCGCGAAAAAGCGCTTCACTACGGAATTTCGCAGATAAGCGGCGCTTCGCGCACTTCGGTAGGAGGATACACCGAGGAGGAACGTCCGCACGATTCCGAGCAGTTTGACGTATCCGACCAGCGCACGCTTGACGAGGTAGTGCGTTGGCTTGCCCAGATGGATCACATACCGTCCTTCTGCACCGCCTGCTACCGCGAGGGCAGAACGGGCGACCGATTTATGAGCCTTTGCAAAAACGGGCAAATTCTCAACTGCTGTCACCCGAACGCTCTTATGACGCTTACCGAATACCTTGTTGATTACGCTTCGGAGGAGACCAAAAAGGTCGGCTTTGCTATGATAGAGCGCGAGCTTGAAAAAATACCTAACGAAAAGGTCAAGGGTATCGCGCGCAGGAATATTGAGGATATAAAGACCTCAAACCGCCGTGATTTCAGATTTTAGGAGGGATGTTTATGGGACTTAATGACAGACCCTCGGGCGAGCGGACACACATAGCGTTTTTCGGAATGAGAAACGCTGGCAAGTCAAGCGTTGTGAACGCCGTTACGGGACAGAAATTGGCGCTTGTGTCCGACGTTAAGGGCACTACCACCGACCCCGTGCAAAAGGCAATGGAGCTTTTGCCGCTCGGACCCGTTGTTATAATCGACACGCCCGGTATCGACGACGAGGGCGAGCTTGGAAAAATGCGCGTTGAGCGCACAAAGCGCGTGCTTGACAAGACCGACATAGCGGTGCTTGTGGTTGACGCGGCAAGCGGAATACGCACGCCCGACAAAGAGCTTGCCGAGTTGTTTAAAACAAGAAGCATACCGTTTGTAACGGTGTATAACAAGAGCGATCTGCTTGAAGACTGCCCCGTTACAGAAAAAAATTCGATATATGTCAGCGCCAAGGACGGCAAAAACATATACGAGCTTAAAGAAATGATTGCGGGACTGGTCGAGAAGGACGAGGAATGTTTTTTGGTGCGCGACCTTATTGAAAAGGACGATATTGTGGTGCTTGTCACCCCGATAGACGCCGCCGCGCCGAAAGGCAGAATGATACTGCCGCAGCAGCAGATGATACGCGACGTATTGGACGGCGGAGCCGTCAACATAGTAACCAAGGAGACCGAGCTTGAAACGGCGCTGAAATCGCTTGCGAAAAAACCGAAAATGGTAATAACCGATTCGCAGGCGTTCGGAACGGTGAACAAGATAGTGCCCGACGATATTCCGCTTACGTCGTTTTCTATACTTTTTGCGCGATATAAGGGCGAGCTTGACGAGGCGGCGCGCGGCTCAAAAGCGCTTGACAGCCTTAAAGACGGTGATACGGTGCTTATTTCCGAGGGCTGTACGCACCACAGGCAGTGCGGCGATATAGGCACGGTAAAGCTCCCGAATTGGATAAAAAAATACACGGGAAAAGAGCTTGATTTTGAGTTTACCTCGGGCGGCGAGTTCCCCGACGATCTCAAAAAATATTCGCTTATAATCCATTGCGGCGCGTGTATGCTAAACGCGCGCGAAATGAAATCGCGTATAGCGCGTGCAAAGGCGGCGGGAGTTCCTATCACCAATTACGGCATAGCTATCGCCAAAATGCACGGCATAATTGAGCGTTCGCTGGCGCTGTTCCCGAATTTATAGTTTTCAAGGAGTACATATATGAAGATATCCGAAAATATAAAATATGTAGGCGTTAATGACAAGTCGGTTGACCTGTTTGAGGGTCAGTACAAAGTGCCGAACGGTATGTCTTACAATTCCTATGTTATTATTGATGAAAAGACGGCGGTTTTGGATACCGTTGACGCGCGCTTTGCCGACGAATGGCTTTGCAATATCAAAAACGCGCTCGGCGGCAGAAAGCCCGATTATCTTGTTATTCACCACATGGAGCCTGACCATTCCGCCAACATAATGAAATTCAAAGAGCAGTATCCCGATACCGCGGTTGTGGCTACCGCCAAGGCGTTTGTTATGATGAAGCAGTTTTTCGGCACAGATTTTGCCGAAAACCGCGCGGTCGTCGGCGAGGGCGATACCCTTGCGCTTGGCGAGCATACCTTGACATTCGTAACGGCGCCTATGGTTCATTGGCCCGAAGTTGCGGTGAGCTATGAGAGCAAGGAAAAAATGCTCTTTTCGGCTGACGCGTTCGGCAAATTCGGCGCGCTTGACGCGGACGAAGAATGGATCGACGAGGCGCGCAGGTATTATATAGGAATTGTCGGAAAATACGGAAAGCAGGTTCAGGCTCTGCTTAAAAAGGCGGGCGGACTTGATATAAAAAAGATATGCCCTCTGCACGGTCCTATTCTTGAAGAAAATCTCGGATATTATCTTGATTTATATGATAAATGGTCGTCCTATACCGCCGAGGAGGACGGGGTTGTTATCGCTTATGCTTCGGTGTACGGGAACACAAAAGTCGCCGCCGAAAAACTTGCTGAAAAATGCAGGAAAAACGGTATGAAAAATATAGCGGTTTATGACCTTGCGCGCTGTGATATGTCCTCCGCCGTTGCGGACGCGTTCAGATACACAAAAACGGTGCTTGCCTCCGTTACCTATAATTCAGATGTTTTTCCGCCTATGCGCAGGTTTATTGAGGCGCTTTGCGAGCGCGGATACCAAAACCGAACGGTTGCGCTTGTTGAAAACGGTTCGTGGGCGCCGACGGCGGCAAACGTTATGAAAAAAATGCTTGAAAACAGCAAAGATATAACCTTTGCCGAAAACAACGTAAAGATTCTTTCGTCAGTAAACGCGGATACCGAAATCGCGCTTGACAGACTTGCGGCGGAATTGCAGGATTAGAATTTAGATTAAATATTAGAAAACACCCATCGGTTAAAATTTACGGCTTTGCCAACTCCCCTCTGTGAAAAGAGGGGAGCTTATTTTTTGTCCCGTTAAACTCTAATTTATATTCGCGCGGAGCGCACATTCGTTTGATGTCTAATATCTAAAATCTAATTTGAAAAATTTTAAAAATTTTTCAAATTTTTTTCCAAAAAACCTTGCATCGTACATCAATGTACGGAGTATAATGATGATGTAAAATGAAATCTTTTTGTACGGCGAGGGGTATGTGTTATGAAGAATTTTAAAAATCTGTCAAAAAAGGAGAAAGCGGAGTATACAGCGATAATTTTGCTGTATCCTTTTTTTGCGCTTTTCAGCGCCTTGGGAAAAAGTATAAAGCTGTTCTCAACTAAGAAAAGACAGCTTGTGTCAAGCGTGCTGTGCGCGGCGATTGTGCTGACGGGAATACCCGTTTTGTCCTTAACAACAAAGGCGGCGGAAGAAATGCCAGACACCATTTATATTTCCGACATCGGCGATATTGTTCGCGGAAGTATGTATGGCAAGCCGAACTATCTTTATCGCGATGAAAACCGTAAGTTGTGTTTCACAACAAAAGAGCCCGACAATTGGGAGTTGAGGTATGACCGCGCGACCAACGTCCTCACTATGAGAAATTATACCCTTGCTACAAGCGGATCTTACAGCGAAGGTAATAATCCGGGCATAGTCGCCGATAACAATCTTACAATAAACCTTATCGGAAATAACAACCTGAGAGATTGTGAGTGCGCTATCAGCACTACCAAAGGCGACATAACGATAACGAGCGAAAGCGGAGGAAGTCTCTGCTTATTAAACTTTAAAAGCCGTTCCAATAAAAAACCCGTAATAAAATCGGCGGGCTCGGTGAATTTTGAGGGTAACGCGGGTGTTTCGATACTCAAATTCACCGATTACGGCATTTATGCCGAGAAAGAAATTAACTTTTCGGCAGGTGTCACGGCAACCGTTGCGTCATCTGTGGGATCAATGAACAAGGCGCCGAACTTTTCCTCAACCTCTAAGGTTAATGCAGGTCCGGAGTCCAGCGGCTTTGCTAAGGGTGATTATAAAGCGTCAGACATATCGAAATATCACTATATAAGAGTAATTCCTGAGGGCACTGCGGTTGTGACTGATATTCAGTCGCTTAGCAGCTATGTCAATAACGGGAATTACAGGCAAATACTTTTGGAGCCTAAGGACGAATTGGTAAATGGAGGTGCTGATTTAGAACTCAGCAGCACCTTGTATATCAATGGGTCAAGGAATTTGCGAATTTATGCCGTCCGTAAAGCGTATTTGGGCAGCGCCAGCGGTTTTACAAATTCTCTGTTTAGTATCAGCGGTTCGGCAAACGTTCAGATGGATAACTTACATTTTAACAATTATAGCAGTTGGTCGAAGGTTATCACTACCGATTCGGCGATAAAGGTGAACGGCGGCAAGCTGACGATGAACTATTGTGCTGTGGAGTATTTTGAGTTGAACGGCGGCAGCGACGTAATAACTGGCAAAAACGGAGCGGGATTGTTTGTCGGCAAAAACGGCACCGTGGAACTGATAAACAGTTCAATTTATTCAAATGAGAGCAACCTTAACGGCGGCGGTATTTATAACCAAGGCAGGCTGATTTTGGACAGCTCCAAGGTTAACACCAATAAAGCGACTTATGAGGGCGGCGGAATCTATAATCTCGGCACCGTTGAAGTAAAGGGCAACAACAGCGTAATGTATAACACCGCAGGTGCCAATTATGCCAATCCCCCGAGCAATCTCTATCTTTCCAAGGGAACTGCCGTTCAAATAGCGGGCGAACTTAAAGGCACCTACACAATAGGAGTCAAGACAAATGTTCCAGCCACAGGCAAGAACCCAATCACTTTTACAGGTCCGTGCGACACCGATTACAGCACGCACTTCGACCGCGACAACACAGGCAGTAAGCCGTTTTACAATTACGATACAAAATGCCTTGAAATGCGCGCATATCACACGCATTGCCTTTGCGGAAGAACCCATAAGAACATAGGCGACCATACCTCTGAGGTTGAAACCGATTTTGACGCCTGGACCGATAGCACAAGTCTTCCGAGATTTCCGGGCAACTACTACCTTGAAACAGACGTTGAACTTACAAATGATACCTGGCACCCGGGCGATGTTTCTATCTGCCTTAACGGCCATAAAATAATCCAAGCGAATAAAACGATAGCGTATGACGTAATATCAACAGGCACAGACTCGACCTTTAACATAACCGACTGTAAGGGCGGCGGACAGATACGCCACTCCGGCAAGGACGGTGAGTATGTAAGTCGCGGCAGGGGTATAAGAACCTATAAAACCACGCTGAATTTGTTTAACGGTTCTATAATTAACAATAGGAAATATAATGAAGACGGCGGAGGAATATACCTCAGTAAATCCGTGTTTAATATGTACGGCGGTTCAATCAAAGGCAATGGGGCAGACGGCGGCGGCGGAATCTGTTCGGAGGATAATTCTACCGTAACTATCTATGCAGGTGAGATAAGCGGCAACAGCGCTTATAACGGCAGCGGCGGTGCGATAAAATCCAATATCGGTCAAGGCTATAACAAAATGGACGCCGATTTAAGAATATACGGCGGCAAGATCACCGATAACTACGCGTCAGCCTACGGCGGCGCGGTATACTCGGCAAACGAAACATATCTCGGCGGTAACGTTACTTTTGAGAGAAACCGCGATAAGTATTATAATTCCTACGGATATGTGGACTTCTTTATTAACAACGGCAGTTATAAGTGGAACGAGTATCGCATTTGGGTGGACAGCGCGCTTACGGGTTCTCCGTTCAGGGTCGAATTTGCCAACCCTACTACAAAAATAGCCACGAGCGGCAAAGACTACACCATAACCGAATCGGATATGGCAAGGATAAATTATCAGAAAAACGGTTACAACAAGTACCTTTCAAACGGTAACGTTAATGCGTTGAAGACCCTTTTAAAGACCGACCTTAGTGTAACGTTTGATAAGACATCGAAATTCAACAACACAGCGAAGACGGTGAGCGTAACACCCAAAAACAAAATTTCCTGCGGCGAAATAACCGTAAAATATTACGATAAAAACGGAACTTTGCTTAAAGGCGCGCCGAAGGACGCGGGCACATATACTTTCAGCATAGATGTTGCGGAAGGCGAAACCTATGCCGCCGCCTCCTTCACGGACAACAGTTGGAAATTCACAGTAACGCCGATAGAACTCAACAATTCGTCCGCCCAAATGGGAATATACGGTAAATTCGCGTGCTACAATGTAAACGGTGCCTGCCCCGAAACTTATGTTTACACAGACTCAGATTATGTCGGGTTCTTTACAGAGCTGAAAGAAGGCAAGGATTACACCGTGACCTATTCGGACAACACCGAAGCGGGCAAGCAAGGCACAATGCACTTCACATATATGGGGAACTACACGGGTACCTCAACGCGGACCTTTAAAATTGATTACGGCACCGCAACCGATGAGATGTATGATTCGTCTGTCGCGGCAAACAAGAACGGCTGGTATAATAAGGACGTTACCCTTACCGCTAAGGAGGGTTACAGCATCGGCAAAACGCTTGACGGTTTTGAGAGAGAAATTACCCTTGACAAACAAGGTATGCAAATTGCCGTTTATGTAAAGGCGGACAACGGCGATGTTTATAAAGCAAATCTGAAAATTGACAAAACCGCCCCGAAGGTGGACATCAAGATAAAAGGCAACAGCATTAAAACGCTACTCAACAAAATAACATTCGGATTTTTCTTTAAGGATACCGTGACAGTTAAGATATCGGCAATGGACAATTACTCTTTGACCGCCAATGCCGTTTATTATCAAAAGGTTTCAAGCGCCGATGAGTACGATCCCAACGGCGAATGGGTAAAAGGCGACAGCTTCACCGCAGAAAAGAACGAAAAGTTCATAGTTTACGCGAGGGCGACCGACCCTGCGGGAAACACCGCCATAGTCAACTCCGACGGGGTGGTTGTATATTCCGACAGCGCGGTAAGCGGCATTTCCGCCGACACATTCGATAAAAAGGCAGACGCTCAGGCTGACATAGACGTAACGCTTGAACTCAATGATAACACTCTCGCCTCGGTTAAGGACGGCGATACCGAACTTGTTAAGAATACCGACTATACCTTAAACGGCGGGATATTAACCATCAAAAAAGAATATCTTAACACCCTTGCGACAGACTCTTCGCATACGTTCACATTTGCATTTGACCCGCTCGGCATTAAGACCGATAAAGTTGCGCTCTCGGCTTCGGCGGATATACAGATAGTCGACTCGACACATCAGCACACACCCGTTCATCACGAGGCTAAGGCGGCAACCTGTAAGGAAAGCGGAAATATTGAGTATTGGTCGTGCGAAAGCTGTGACGCCAAGTTTGCTGACAGCGCCTGCGCAAACGGCATAACCGAAACGGTTATCCCTGCAATTAACCACAAAAACGCAACGCTTACCGCGGCGGTTGCAAGAACCTGCACCGAAAAGGGCAACGAAGCATACTTCACCTGCCCCGACTGCGGCAAGTATTTCGGAAGTGACGAAAACGGAAAGCTCGTAGCAAGCGATATACACAACAGCGCCGATTATTTCGACGTTAACCCGTTGGGACATCACTTTGAAAGAATGATAACTGACGACGCGCACCGCAAATCCGACGCGACCTGCACAAACGAGGCGGTCTATTACTACACCTGCAACGACTGCGACGAAATAAGCAAAAAAGATACCTTTAAAAACGGCAACCCTCTCGGTCACGATTTCACCGAAAAATGCGAGGACGAAAAGCACGTTAAATCGAAGGCAAGCTGTACCGAAAAGGCGGTCTACTACTATGACTGCTCACGCTGTGATAAAATAAGCGATAAAGACACGTTCACAGGCTCAACTCTCGGACACGACTTTACCGAAAAAATCACCGATAAGGCGCATTTGGTATCAACCGCGACCTGTACCAAAGCGGCGGTCTATAAATATGATTGCTCACGTTGCGATAAGATAAGCGAAACGGATACTTTCGAGCACGGAAAACCTCTCGGTCACGACTTTACCGAGAAACTCACAGACGACGCGCACCTTAAAGCCGCCGCAACCTGTACTAAATCGGCGGTTTACCGCTATGATTGCTCGCGTTGCGACAAAATAAGCGACGATAAGACATACGAAAGCGGCAAATCGCTCGGTCATAAGTTTACAAAGGAATGTCCTGACGAAGCGCATCTTAAATCGGCGGCAACCTGTACCGAACAGGCGGTATATTATTACGGATGCGACCGTTGCGATGAAATAAGCAAAAAGGATACCTTTAAAAACGGCGATCCGCTCGGACACGATTTTACCGAAAAGCTCACCGATAAGGCGCACTGCAAAACTGCCGCAACCTGCACCGAGGAGGGCGAGTATTATTTCGACTGCTCGCGCTGTGATAAGGCAAGCGACAGCAAGACCTTTAAGACGGAGCCGCTCGGACACGATTTCACCGAGAAGCTTACCGACAAGGCGCATCTTAAAACCGCTCCGACCTGCACCGAGGAGGGTGTATATTACTACGACTGCTCGCGTTGCGACAAGGCAAGTGCCGACAGCACCTTTACCGTAAAGGCGCTCGGTCACGATTATAAGGAGGGCAACTACAAGCACTCCGACGCGACCTGTAAAGATACCGCCGTCTGCGGTGTTTGCGGTCAGCACTACGGCGAGGTAAACACCAAAAATCACAGCCATATCAATCACGTATCAGCCAAGACGGCAACCAACGCCGCCAAGGGCAACATTGAGTATTGGTATTGTGAGGATTGCAGCAGGTATTACAGCGATTCGGCGGAGGTAAACGAAATAACCGCCGAGCAGACCGTTTTGGTTGCAACCAAAACCACCGACCCCGAAAAGCGCTCGCCCAAAACGGGCAGCAGACCGTCTAACGCACCTCTGCTTGCGGTAATGTTTGTACTCGGCGGCGTCGGTACTACCGTTGTAATAAAGAAAAAGAGAAACGCAAAATAAAAATTTATGCGCCACCTCTTTAACGGTATAAAAATTGGCTCCCATCTTTTGAAAAAGATGGGAGCCTTTATAATTTGTAATGTTCGTATTAATAATGATATTTTTTCCGTTTTACTATCAGGAAAAAACCTGAGAAGATAACCGCCATAAATTCGGCGACAATGATAGAGAACCATATACCGTTGATTTTGAAAAACAACGGCAACAGCAAAACAGCGGCGACCTGAAAAACGAGCGTCCGCAAAAACGAGATGATTGCCGAAGTAACACCGTCGTTAAGCGCCGTAAAAAATCCCGAAGCGAAGATAGCATACCCCATAAAGAGGAACGACAGCGCGAAAATGCGGAACCCAGAAACCGTCAATTTCATAAGTTCAGAGTCATAGCCTACAAACATTCGCGCAAGCGGCGAAGCGAGCAGCTGCGCCGCGGCAACCATACCTACACCGAATATTCCTATAATAATTATGCTTTTTTTAAGCAGACTTTTAAGCTCTGCGTGATTTTGCGCACCGTCGTGGTAGCCGAAAACGGGCGCGGTGCCTATGGAATAACCGATAAAGGCGGCTGAGAATATCATACTGACATACATCATAACGCCGTATGCCGCAACGCCGTTTTCGCCGTTGTATTTAAGCAGCTGCATATTGTAAAGCATTCCCACAAGGTTCATAGAAACATTGCTCATAAACTCCGACGAGCCGTTTGTGCAGGCTTTGATGATAGCCTTGCCGTCAAATTTTGTTTTTCCCAGCTTTAAAATACTGCTGTTTTTTCGTGTGAAATAGATAAGCGGGAAAGTGCCGCCTATAATCTGGCTTGCGGCGGTGGCAACAGCGGCTCCTGCGAGCTTGTATTCCTGCGGCAGGAGTATCACAAGAACGGCGTCAAGCACCATATTGGTTAACCCAGAGGACAGCGTGACCGCAAGACCCAACTGCGGTTTTTCAGCCGTAACAAAGAACGACTGAAACAGGTATTGAAGTACGTTAAAAGGAAGGGCAATCAAAACAATACGCGCATAAAGCTCGGCGTTTTTAAGCATTTCACCCTCCGCGCCCAATGCGGAAGCAATGGGTTTTATAAAAATGATACCAAGTACCGCAAAAAGCACTCCCAGCGCAAAGGTCGTATATACAAACAGCGAAAAATACCTGTTGGCCTTTTCCTTGTCGCCCTCGCCAAAGGTCTTTGCCGCAATAGCCGAGCCTCCCGTTCCGAACATAAAACCGACGGTTGAGAGTATCATCAGAAACGGCATTATGAGGTTTATCGCCGCAAACGGCGTTTTGCCCGCAAAGTTTGAGACAAAGAATCCGTCTACAACGCTGTAAACGGATGTAAATATCATCATACCGATCGACGGCAGCGTAAAACGCAGCAATCGCCCGTAATTAAAGTGGTCCGACAGTTGGATCTGTTGTTTCACTTTTCTCTCCCAAACCAAACATTTGCAAATTCCGCCACCGCAGGCACGGTCTTTTTAATTTCAAAATCCGTTGTGTTCACGGTAAGGTGATAAGAATTGCGCTGACCCCATTTCGGACCGCCGATTATCTCGCGCGTATACGCGCGGTTCTTGTCTATCTGTTTAATCTTGCGTACAAGCTCTTTTTCGTTGAGCTTTTCACCGTCTGCGGCGCGCTCCAAACAGCGCTTTACCTTTGCACCCATTTCGGCGCAAACAAACACGTTAAACGGGTGATATTCCCTCAAAATCATATCTGCGTTACGTCCTACAATAACGCAGTCCTTGCCAAGAGCCGCAATTTCCTCAATAACCTTTTTTTGTTGAAGTAAAATATTCACTTTGAATGATTGGAGATATGCCGAGGAGCTGAGGGTGCTGCGGAATGATATTTCGTGGTTCTGCCAGCCGTGATTGCTCAGCGCATACTCAACATAATCGGCGTCCAAACCGCTTTTTTCCGCTACCGCGGAGATAATCTCGCTGTCGTAATAATCGTACCCCAAAAAATCCGCAAGGCGTTTGCCAAGCTCTCTGCCGCCGCTGCCGAATTCGCGGCTTATGGTTATAATATTCATAATTTTTCCTCCGTTTCCTCCCAATTTTTTCATTCAAGTTTATTATAGTACATTTTTAAAATTATATCAACGGCGAAATATCAAAAATGCGCCGATTAAGGCACAAAACATTGACAAAATCGGCGTTAGGTTGTATAATACGTTGGTATCATAAAATCCGGGTGTGGCGCAGCTGGGAGCGCGGGTGGTTTGGGACCATCAGGCCGCAGGTTCGATCCCTGTCACTCGGACCAAAATTTTGACCGAAAGCAGAGTTTATTCTCCGCTTTCGGTCATTTTTTATGCTTATTTAGGTGTCTTACCGCCACTTTTGAAAAAACCGCATTTTTATGACCACATCATCAAACATGGACTGAAAATTCCTTTTTCTTTGTTTACAGCGGCGCAAAATTTAAGTGACATTTAAGCCCTAAAAACAGGCATTTACTTATTCGGTTTCTGTGCGAACAGTAAACACATCCGGAATATTGAAAATATCTTTTTTCAAAAACAACGGGTAAAAGTATTCATCCTTTAATTGAGCAAACCCCAACCACTCAAAGGTGTGTATGCGGTCACCCTCGTTTGTTGTGAACTTTTTACCTCGCGATAATAAATCGGTATCTGTTATATCCATTAAAAAATAAATGCACAATTCGTGGTAATGCAGATTATCGACATCTTCCGTAAAAAATGCTTGGTTTAGCCAAACAGGGCGGACAATCTTAGGAGTTACACCTAATTCCTCCCGAACCTCTCTGATAACGGCATTTTCCGCAGTTTCTCCTATTGCAACCCTTCCACCGGGCAAATAGTAATACGGAGACCTTTCATCATGCATTGCTAAAATTTTGCCGTCGGAAATTATCAGAGCACATACTCTGTAATTAAACTTTTCATTGCCTATCTTAAAGGAAATATCCATTCGATTTTTTACCTCTCTTATATTTGATAAATTAAATTGATTATATCACACAATCAAATAATAATCTACAAATAGATGCATAACAATCTACCGCCACAGTATCCCGTGGCGGCATTTTATTATGTCCGTTTTATGTGTTTTGTCTTGATTTGAGTTTTTCTTTCTCAGCGGTAATTTCCGCATTCTTTTGTTTAATCATCTCGGCAAGCCTTTCTTCGCATTCTTCTCTTGTGTCGGCGTAGATGTTAAACTTTTTGCGTTTGCCGTTCGGCAATTTCGGAGAATAACTCCCTTCCCATTTCTTTTCGCTGATTCTAAATATGCACCCCGTTCCGGGGCGGCGTATCTTCGGCTGTTTCGGCTCAAATTTCGCTACGGTAATTCTCATCATCCATATTACCTTCTGTATAAGCCTCAATATCCATTTCATAGGTTGGCTGATAACCTGATGTCGGGAAAAATTCCGAGGTTATTTTGTGCCACATATCCTGCATTGCATTTGGCATTGCCCCTTTGCACTCAAAAATTGCCCAAGTTCTTGCGGGAATTGTGTTTTTTCGGAATCCTTTCGGACCGGCGGTTTCTTTGCTGCATACTGCTCCGATAGAATACTCAAAAGTCTTTGCATTTTCGGAATTGTTTCCGTAGCAAACACCGAAAATAAGCGAGCCGTCAGTTGTGTTTTCAAACAAGGTTTTCACCGTGCCGTCATTGTGCGATCGCGTCCAAAAATCAGGAATACTTTTTGCGTTTATATCATTTTCAATGCTATGTCTTTCCGCCTTTTCAATAATTTCAAACGCTTCTTTTTCAACAATTTTATAGTCCATCACAGAACCTCCGCTTAATGTGATTTTTACAGAAAGACGAGAATAAGATTTGAGCTTTGAACCGTTTTTCTTTGCTTCGGACGGTGTTATACCGTGAAATTTAGAAAAGGCTCTTGTAAAACTTTCAGGACTTTCATAACCGTATTTTAATGCAATATCTATTACTTTTGCGTCAGACGCATTTAACTCATTGCCAGCAAGAGATAGTCTTCTGTTGCGAATATACTCACTAAGGGGAATATCGCACAGAATACCGAAAATTCTTTGAAAATAAAAACTTGAACAGGCGGCCTCGGCTGCTGCCTTGTCAAAATCAATTTCCTCTGTTAAATGATCCTCTATGTAGTTAATAGCATTTTGCATCCCGACAATCCAATCCATAGCAATTCTCCTTTCTGTGTAATTACATTATAAAAAAAGCAATATAAAATTTCCCGACTTTTCTTGTTCACGTATGCAAGCTTTGTGTTATAACGACCTTATAACGGATTAATGCCGTAATAATTAAATTTGGCTAAAAAATCGGAATTTATAGTTTTAACAAATAGAGTATGCTGTTTCTATCGGGATATAAATACGGTACGGGCAAATCCGACGGTTCTATTCTGCAAAAGCCGACCTTTTCATAGAATTTATGAGATACGCGGGCGACGGACGGCGTATCCAGAACAATCTGCCGAACTCCTGCGTTGTTAGCGAATTTCAAAAGCTCACTATACAATGCCGACCCCACTTTTTGTGAGCGAAATTCCTTTTTAACAAAGAATTTTTTTAAAACGGCGCAATGCTTTTCCCTTATCATCAGACCGATGGTTCCGATTACCGTACCGTCAGACACGGCAATCCAAAACTCGCCGCCGTCCTTTTGGTAACTGCGGTAAATATCAAGCAGGTCAGGCTGCTCTTGGAGAGACAGGTTGATTTTTGCCTCGTTATTCTGTATGTTTAGAATGAGGGATACGATTTGTTCATAGTATTTTCCGCTGTATGTTTCGATTTTCAAAAACGTCATCTCCTTAGGTTTTGGATATAAGGCGGATGCCCAATTCTAATTTGTTCAAAGCTATAATTCGGTTTTCCGATAATCATAAGCCCCTACATTCCAAAATCATATGTTCAAGCTCTTTGGCAGCCACGCTAAGCGGCTGTTCTTTTCTTTTTATTATTACAATATTTCGTTTCGGAATCTGTTCTTTAAGGTTTATTGTGCAAATTCCGCCGACATCTTTCAAAAACTCTTCGGGGACAAAGCCTATGCCGAGGTCGGCTTGAACCATAGGCAGTATCTGATCCGCTGTGAATGCCTCTATATCGGGCTTGTAGGGTAATCCGTGCGCAGAAAACAGCGCCGAATAAAATTCAAAAGATTTGGTGTCCTTGCCGAGCGAGATAAGCGGAAAATCCGTTAATTCCGAAAGAGATACGCGCTTGCCCGCAAGGTCCTTGAAATACGGCGAGCATACGGCAACTTCGGTAATCGGCTTGACGGGTGTTTCCAAGAGCGACGCCGTATGTACGGTGGGGGTGGTGACGACGGCAACGTCCGCCGAGCCGTCTTTCAGCGCGCCGATCGCCTGCGGTGTGGAGTGATTGCTGATACGGATATGAATACCCGGATATAAAATACGGTATTTTTTCAGTATCGGCAGAAGAAGACAGCGCAACGCTACCTCGCTTGCCGCGATATACACCGTTCCGCTTTGAAGATTGCGGCTTTCCGTAAGCTCCGATTCTCCCGCGTCTATATGTTCAATGGCAATGCGGATATGCTCGTACAGCCTTTCGCCCTCAGGCGTCAGCTGCATTCCTTTTTTGGAGCGCAAAAACAGCGGACAGCCCAGCTCGGCTTCTAATTTTTTAATAGTGCGCGTCATATTCGGCTGATTGTTTAAAAGGAGCTTTGCCGCCTGCGATACGTTTTTGTATTTTGCAACATAATAGAAGATACGGTAGTAATCATAGCTTATATACATTTGCGTTGCCTCACATTATCTATGTCATAAAGATATTATAAATATATCTAACATACATTTTACATATATATCAATCTGAATTATAATATACCCGTCATTGAAAGTCAAGGAGTGGTACGATGAACTTTTGCGGGGCAGATGCGCCTTTACTGTTATCGGAAAAAGAAAAGTGTGAAAAAAGGCTTGAAGAAATTGCCGAAAATGGGCTTTCCCTTGACCTTTCCCGCGGGAAACCCTCGCCAGAACAGCTTTCGCTTTCTCTGCCGATGCTGGACGTGCTTGATCACCGCAGTATTTTGGACAGCGAAAACGGAATAGATTGCCGAAATTACGGTGCGCCCGACGGTATACCCGAAGCGCGGCGCTTGCTTGCGCATATGATGGGAACGCACGTAATGCACACGCTTGTGGGCGGAAACAGCAGTTTAACGCTGATGTATCAGCTGGTAAGCCACGGTATGACTGACGGAATCTGCGGCGGTACGCCGTGGCAGGAAATAAAGAACCGCAAATTTTTGTGCCCCGTTCCGGGATATGACCGTCATTTCGCTATTACAGAGCATTTTGGATTTGAGCTTATCTCCGTTGAGATGAATGATGACGGGCCTGATATGGAAAGGGTAGAGGAGCTTATAAAGGACCCAAGCGTTAAGGGTATTTGGTGCGTGCCTAAATACCAAAATCCTACGGGTATTGTGTTCAGCGACGAGGTCGTTCGCCGTTTCGCGCGGTTAAAACCTGCGGCGGAGGATTTCCGTATCTTTTGGGACAACGCCTATTGCATACATTGCTTCGACGGAAAATGCGCCGAGATTCCCGATATAATCGAGGAATGTGAAAAAGCGGGGAACGCGGATCTTGTCTATGAGTTCTGCTCAACAAGCAAGGTTACTTTCCCCGGTTCGGGAATTTCCGCCGTGGCGGCGAGCCCCGCAAACCTCATAGATATTCGCTCGTTTATGCATTTTGCCACCATAGGTCCTGATAAACTGAATCAACTGCAACACGCGCGCTTTTTTAAAGGCAGCGCGGGACTCAGATCGCATATGAAAAAGCACGCGGATATTTTAAAGCTCAAATTTGACGCGGTGTATAAAACGCTTGAAAAAGAGCTTGGCGGCACGGGTATCGCTGATTGGACGACCCCAAAGGGAGGATATTTTCTTTCCTTTAATACATTGCCAGGCTGTGCCGAGGCGGTTGTTCAGATGTGTGCGGAATACGGAGTCAAGTTTACCCCCGCAGGTTCGACATATCCGCACGGATATGATCCGCAGGATCGCAACATACGGCTTGCCCCGTCCTTCGCCTGCGTTGATGAAATTACCGAGGCTATCAGAGTTCTGTGCTTTTGCACCAAACTTGTCAGTATAAAAACAATTATGAAAGCAAGGTCATAAAAATGGTATCGGTTTTAAAAAATGCAAAGACCATATTGCGCCGCAGCCGCTTTCTCGGAAAAGAGGAGGCGTTATGAAGAACGTTAAACCGTTTCACGGGCAAATGTCAGACAGCTTTCGTGCGGCTATATTTATTATTCTGTCAGGCGGCTTTCAGGACGCTTACACATATACCTGCCGCGGCGGAGTTTTTGCAAACGCGCAGACAGGAAACATCGTTCTTCTAAGTACGGCGCTGTTTCGCGGTGAATGGCAGGCGGGACTGAAATATCTTGTTCCTGTAATTTCTTTTCTTATCGGTACGGCGGCAGCGGAATGTATACATATACGCCTTAAAAACTACGAAAAAATCCATTGGCGGCAGATAATTCTTCTTTGCGAGACGGTTTTGCTCTTTGCCGTCGGATTTTTGCCGAACACCGCCGAGCCGATTGCAAACGCATTGGTATCGTTTGTCTGCGCTATGCAGGTGCAAACCTTCCATAAGGTCCGCGGACACGCCTATGCCAGCACAATGTGTATAGGAAATCTGAGGTCGGGAACAGAGGCGCTGTGCGCATATTTCCGTGTGCGCGACAAGGAGATTCTGCGGAAAGCGCTAACTTATTTCGGCGTGATTTTGGTTTTTGGCTTAGGCGCGGGCTTCGGCAGCATTTTAGCGCTTGCGTTAGGTTATAAAGCAATTTGGCTGTGTTGCATTTTATTATCAGTCAGCTTTGTTATGATGTTTGTACCCGAAAAATAAAACGAGGTGTTGTTTATGTTATCAGCAGTTGTAGGAATTAATTGGGGCGATGAGGGAAAAGGCAGAATGGTTGATTTGCTCTGCCGAAATTTTGATATTGTTTGCCGTTATCAGGGCGGAAACAACGCGGGTCATACAGTAGTGAACAAAAAGGGCAGATTCGTGCTGAATCTGTTGCCGAGCGGTATTTTGCAGGACGGCACGGTGAACGTACTCGGAGGCGGTACGGTCATAGATATTGAGCATTTGGCAAAAGAAATAGCCGCCTTGCAGGCGGCGGGCATTAACGTTACTCCCGAAAACTTGAAGATCAGCGACAAAGCCACCGTCTGTATGCCGTACCACCGTTTGCAGGACTGTCTTGAAGAAGACAGGCTCGCCGAAAACAAATTCGGCTCAACACGGCGCGGTATAGGTCCCGTTTATTCCGATAAATATATGAAAAAAACAATCCGTATGGGCGACCTTAAACGGCTTGATTCCATTCGCCAACATATTGCGGGCATAGTGGAATGGAAAAACCTTATGATTGTCGGCGGTTACGGTAAGCCGAAAATAGAAACGCAGTCGGTAATTAATTGGCTTTATACCTACGGCGAATCGCTTAAACCGTTCATCTGCAATACTTCAAAGTATTTAAGCGACGCCGTTTCCGCCAAGAAACGAATTTTATTTGAAGCGCAGTTGGGAGCCCTGCGAGATATTGATATGGGCATTTATCCGTATACCTCGTCTTCAAACAGCCTTTCCGCCTACGCTCCCATAGGCGCAGGTATTCCAGGCGAAAAACTTGACGGCGTGATAGGAATTATGAAAGCCTATTCAACCTGCGTCGGCGAAGGACCGTTTACCTGCGAACTGTTTGGCGAGGAGGGCGAAGCCCTTAGAAAATCGGGGAATGAATACGGCGCGGCAACGGGACGTCCGAGACGTGTGGGCGGATTTGATGCCGTCGCCTCGCGTTACGGCGTTAAGGTTCAGGGCGCCGACAAGATTGCCCTGACAAAGCTCGACGTGCTTTCGTATCTCGATAAAATCCCCGTTTGCGTGGCTTATGAAGCCGAAGGGAAGAAAATTTATGATTTTCCGTTCGGCGACGTGCTTGATGAAGCAAAACCGATTTATGAGTACTTAGACGGCTGGAAGCAAGATATTTCCCATTGCCGCAGTTATGACGAACTGCCGAAGAATGCCCAAAAATATGTTGAGTATATCGAAAAACTAGTCGGCTGCACGGTGAATTATATCTCGGTCGGAGCAGAAAGAGATCAGATAATCATCAGGTAAAATCAGTTCATTTCGTAAATTTGGTAACGGGATTAGGAATACTTTTATGCTCGCCTATGATTTTTTCCATCCATATCATATTGTACCAGCGCCCGAATTTATATCCGCACTTGTTAAATCTGCCCGCAACGGTAAAGCCGAGGTGCTTGTGAAATTCGGCGCTGTTTTTTGTCAAATATTCGTCGTTTTCATCGGGATAACCTATGCAAGCGTACATATTAACTATCCCCATTTTTAAAAGGGCGTTTTCAAGCGCTTCATACAAAATTTTTCCTAAGCCTTGTTTTCGGGCGCCCTTGTCAACATATATTGTTGTTTCGCAGGACCAATCGTATGCCGCCCTGCCTACAAAAGCGTGGGCGTATGCGTAGCCCTTTATTTCGCCGTTTTCGGTTGCAACCAAATACGGATACCGTTTCATTACGTTTTCCATTCGCTCGCGGAATTTCTCTGCCGTGGGGGTCGTATATTCAAACGTTATAGCCGTATTTTCGACATAGTAGCCGTATATTTCCAATATGCGCTCGGCGTCGTTAAGATTTGCGTTGCGGATTTCAAGCATAGAAATTACATCTTCTTTAAATGTGATTACATTATATAACATTTGCCGTCCGAAAGAAAGGACTTTGTAATCTTTTCGTTTCTTTACTTATCCAATAAAACGGAGTATAATGGTGTCACTGATTTAGAAGGTGGATTATGAACGGAAACGACGATTTTGATTTAATAAGTATGAGCCGAAGCACTCGGCGCGATATGGAGGACATAAGCTCGAAGTCCTATACCGATATATCGTCAAACAGCAGAAAAGGCGGTAAAAAAAGGCGCAGGAAGAAGAAAAAGCACACGGCGGTTAAGGTTATCGCCGTGCTTGTCTGCGTTTTGCTGGTGTGTGGCGCGGCGTTTTACGGCTATGGTTATAAGGTGATAGACAAGATAAAGCGCACTCCGCTTGATACGTCCGACCTTGGAATTGCTACCGACAACTACAACGGATATAAAAATATCGCTCTGCTCGGTATAGATACGCACGAGGACAACGATTCGGGGCGCTCCGACGCGGTCGTTATACTTACTGTTGATAAAAAGCACAACAAATTAAAGCTGACCTCAATAGCGCGCGACAGCTATGTCGAAATAGACGGTCACTCAAAGGACAAGCTGACCCACGCCTATGCCTACGGCAAATCTCAGCTTGCGGTGAAAACGCTCAACACCAATTTCGGACTTGAAATAACCGATTACGTGACGGTGAATTTTTTTGAATTTGCAAGGATAATTGATTATGTCGGCGGAGTTACGGTTGATGTTGACGAAAAAGAAATGAACGAAATGAACGTCAATATAATCCCGTGGCTTAATGAAATGGGAATTAAATGCGATACGGTGGCTTCGCCAGGCGTTCAGCTCCTTTCGGGCGGTCAGGCTGTTTGCTACGCGCGTATACGCCATACCGACGGCGACGTGCAGCGCGGCAACCGACAAAAGGAAGTGCTTACGGCTATGTTTGCGCAGGTCAAGAAAATTAATCCTGTAAAACTGCCTAAGCTCGCAAGTATGATAATAGAGGAATGCGAGACCTCTATGAAAACATCGGATATTATCTCGCTCGGTATGTGGGCTATGGTGCGTTCGCCCGAGTTTGAACAGCTCAGTATCCCGAACGAAAACTTCGCCTCGCGCGGCGGTATGGTAAAAGGAGTTTGGTACTACATATACGATCTTGAAGATGCAAGCAAAGACATTCACGATTTTATTTTTGAGGAAAATTACTATTCTGCCGAGGAAAAGGCAAAACGAGCCGCCGAGGAAGAACAGAAATAGATGTTAGAAGGCTCACCTCTATGGAAAGAGGTGAGCCTATTTGTTTCGCTAAACTCTAATTTATTTTAATTTTCAATTATAAATTTTAAATTTTCAATTTTAAATGGTATTATCGTTTACGGCTTTGTTTTTTCGGTACTCTCCCGGGGTGCAGCCCACTACCGAGTGGAACTTGCGTATAAAATATCCTACATTTTCAAAACCGCATCGGCGTGAAATATCGGCGACAGTCATATCGGTATCGCTCAAAAGCGCGGCGGCATTTTTTACGCGTATGCCGTTAAGCTGTTCAAACGGCGTGATCCCCGCGTATTGCTTATAGTATCGGCAAAAATAATTCGGGGACATATGCGCCCTGTCCGCAAGTTCTTCAAGGCTTATTTTGCGGAGGTAATTTTTTTGCATATACTCTATGCAGGCTTTTATACAGGCGGAGTGTTTGTCGGGCTTTGCGGAACTTTTTTTGATGTATTTTGCGTCGTACAGCCTTGACATTATGTAAACCATATCGGCTATCACAGCCGCCTTTGAATTTATATCGCAATCAAACATTTTCCTTGCAATATAGGATATTTCGGAATTTAATCCGCTTCCCGAGGGGATTGCGCCAGAAAATTCCGCCTCGCCGTTTTTGAGCGGAGCGGTTATTGCCGTTTGAAAGAAATTTTCATCGCAAAACTCTATCAGCGAGGTTGAAAATACCGCGGCGTCATACTTTATTTCTGGGGTTTTCTGAACTATCATATGCAGGCGGTCGGGCTCTATAAAAATTATATCGCCGTTTGTAAGACGGCGTTTTTCGTTGCCTGCCGTAACCTCGATTTCGCCGCGGCGCATATAAAGCATTTCGATTTCGGGGTGCCAATGCATATTTATCATAGTTCCCGCAAGCGGGTGGCGGTGCTTATAATAAGCAAACCGAAAATCGGGAGTTCCGCGTTCGGAAAATTCACGGTATGGATCCACAGTATCACCTCTTGGCTAAAAAGAATATGGAAATGCCCTTGATTGTGTGATATAATTTTTGTCACAGAGTATAAAGACAAAGGCTGATGAAAATGAATTGGGAGCATATTTACATTTCAGAGCTGACCGACGAAGAATATTCGTACGGTCTGTCCCTTATGAGCGGGGAAAGGCGTCTGAAAGTAAATAATTTTTTGTATGACGAAGACAGAAGGCGCACCGTTGCAGGTGAACTGCTGGCGCGCAGAATGATTTCGTCTTTCACCGCTGTGCCTATTGAGGAAATTTCGTTCGCAGTCGGCAAATTCGGCAAGCCTTATGTTTTAAACAGCGAAATTCAATTTAACGTAAGCCATTCCGACAATGTTGCGGTGTGCTGTGTAGATAAGTCGCCTGTCGGTATTGACGTTGAAAGAATACGTCCGATAAATCCCGCGGTATTAAAGCGCGTTTGCAAGGACGGCGACTGTGATTACATAGTGTCAGGTGAGCCTTGCGAAGAATTGAGCAGAGAACAGCTGTATCGTTTTTTTGAAGTATGGACTGCCAAGGAGGCATACCTCAAACGCATAGGAACGGGGATAAGGGATATAAAAACGGTGTCGTTTGAGGAAATAAAAAGCGGCATAAAGCTCTTTGAATTAGATGATTATTTGATAAGCGTTTCATTATAGACAGTCCTCGGCTTCGGGCGGCGTATCAATATCCTCGGGCTGTCCTTTTTTCGCAATGCGCTTGTCGGTCGATTCTTCAACAAGCGTGATGATGACCGCTGTAAGCGGAATAAAGAACAGTATTCCCACAAGGCCGAACAGCTTGCCGCCTATCAAAGCCGCAAGCAACGTCCACAGAGCTGAAAGACCCACCGAGTTGCCGACAACGTGCGGATATATAAACTGATTTTCAATGAACTGAACTACCGAGTAGACTATTACGCAGAGAATTACCTTTGACGGGTCGTATATAAGCGTGAGCAACGCGCCCGTAACGCAGGAAACGAAAGCGCCGATATAGGGGATAAAGGCGCAGACCGCCGTAAGCACCGCAACAAGCCCCGCATAGGGCAGGCGGAATATGCTGAACGATACGAACATAAACACTCCGAGTATGACCGCTTCAACGCACTGACCCGAAAGGAATTTACTGTATGTGGCGCTTATTATATCCGACACGCGGTATATCCTGTCGGCGTGCTTTTTATTGATGTAGGCGTAAATGTATTTCTTTGTTTTTTTCGCAAGTGATTTCTTGTCAATAAGCACATAAAACGCTATTACTATTGAGAACAGCGACGTGGTTATTATTGAAATAGAGGATTTTGTTATTCCGATTATCGAATTGAGAACCGAGCCCATACTGCTGGTCGCCGTGCCGATTATCTTATCGACGTCAATCGACTTCATCCAATTTGTCAGTCCCGACGTGTCAAACTCAGAGTGGCTTATATAATCTATCCATATCGGCCAGCGTTTTTCAATAAGGGAGTATATATTCTTGACCGAGGAAACGAGTTCGGGTATTACCGTAGTCACAACAAGCGCTATTATAAGGGAAATGCAAATGACCGTAAGCACAATGCTTATAATATCGACCGCCCGTTCGTTCGGGCGCTTTTTGCACTTTCTGAACATTCGGTTTATCAGCTTTTCAAAGCCCTTTACGGGTACGTTGAGTATAAACGCTATCAAAAGTCCCGCAACCAGCGGCAGCAGCATTGATATAGCCCAACCGACAGCCGACCACACTACGTTCAGGTTGGTAAGACCTACGAAAAGCACCACCCCGAAGGCTATTAAAATCATAATTCTTTTTGTTTTTCTGTCCATTGCTCGGTATTCTCCTTTCGGATATGAGTTTTATCGCAAATGTGCCTATAAACGCCGACCGCGGCTATCGCGGCACAGCCTAAGGCTGTATACTGCTTTTTTACTATAAACAAAACGGCTGATACAAACCCGAAAATCGCAAACACGATTATACTGCGTTTTCTTATCGGGTCTATCTTCAAAACGGTTGAAAGCAGAATATAAGCGGCGGCAAGGGTGATAAGTCCTATTAAACTTACTCTTGCGCAGCCTATAAGAACCCCGAACGACACCGCTATGCATTTTCCGCCGCGAAAGCGGTTGAACGGAGCCAGAGCGTGTCCCAAAACGGGGGCTGTCATAGCGAGGGTGAAAAATACGCTTTTCGGGTCTATAATATCGGCGGCGAAATACATAGGTATAAGACCTTTTAAGATGTCAAGCGTTAAGCACACGCCGCCCCAGAAAACGCCGCAGTTCATAAATACGTTCCCGGCACCAGGGTTGCCGTCGGCGCTTATTTCGCATATATCCTTTTTTAAAAACACGGCGGGGATAAGCCAACTGAACATAATACTTCCCGAAATAAAACCTGCGAGAACTACCGAAATTTGAGAAAGTAAATTTCCGTGCGTCATAATTCGGTCACCCTATCAACAATATCGCGTGCGGAGTATTTGTTTATTTCTGCCCTTTGCGCCGCAAGCATTTTTTCGCACATAGGCCTGTCCTTTGCGAGCGCGACCGCTTTTATCGCCGCCTCGCGCGGCGATAACGACTTGACCGACATACCTAAGGATTCGAAAAATTCGGCGTTCTTGGTTTCGCAGCCGGGTATTGTAATAAGGTGAACAAGCGGAACCTCGCAGGCGGCGGCTTCGGTGCTTGAAAGACCGCCGGGTTTTGTTATCAGCACGTCGGCGGCTTTCATATAAACAGGCACGTCTCTCGTAAACCCGACAGCCGTTACCCGCTTATCGTTTCGGTAGCGCGCATTAAGCTCGGACAAAAGATTTTCGTTTTTGCCCGCAAGCACCGTGATTGAAAAATCCCCTTGCTCGCTTTTTATAATTCCGTCGCATATCTCCGATATATTTCCGCAACCTACGCCGCCCGTCATCACAAGATACATACGGTTTGATACGTCGGCACCTATAATTTTCCGAGCTTCGCTCTTGTCGGTCCTTATTAAGAACCTTTCGGATACGGGTATACCCGTCGCAATCAGTTTTTCGCGCGGTATTCCCTTTTCGGTTATTTCGTCCGCAAGTGCGGTATGAGGGATAAAATATCCGTCAAGCGCTGTGTCGCAGAAAAAAGGTATGCAGGTGTAATCGGTCAAAACGCCGTAGCAGGGGATATGCACGCCGAGCTTTCGTTTTATGGCGGTCATTGCCTCCATACCGTATAAATGGGTGCAGATAACGCGGTCGAACCGCTCCGTTCTTATATATTCAAGCAAACGCTTTGCGTAAAGCGAATTTGCAAAGTATATGGGAGAATGACTAAACCTGTTGCTGTAACTCTCCCCCACGCGGTAGACCTTCCCGAATGTGCGCGGACTGTGCTTTATCATAGAATTATATATGTCGGCAACCTTGCGGCTCGCAAAATCCCCCGCAAACGATACGGGGTCGGTTATCTCGTTTTCAAAACCGCTTTTGTCCAACACTTCTTTTATCGCCAAAGCGGCGCTGTGGTGCCCCTCGCCCGTGTTACAACTTAAAATGAGTATTTTCATCGCAGCACCACCGCTTTTCAAATCATTTCTTTTTCTATTTTACCTTTTTTTGTGTTATTCTTCAACCTTTTTATAAAAATATGTAACCTAAATTGCAAAAAATTTCGTTTTGGTATATGAGGTGATATTATGCTGTTAATAGTTTTTTCGTCGGTTGATTTAAACAGTTGCGAAAAAAATATATTTGAATCAATTTATTACAGGTATAGGAACCTGCTTTTTTATCAGGCACTTAAAATCACAAATAACGAAAAAGATGCGGAAGATGTTTTACAGGAAGCATTTATCAAAATAGCAAAAAATATAAAATGTGTTGACAATGTTGAAAGCAGGGAGACTGCCTCGTTTTTAACGGTTATAACGAAAAATACGGCTTATGATTACATAAGAAAAACATCTAAGACAAAGGAAATTTCGTTAAATTATGAAGAACATTGCGTAGTTGAAAGCAGACTGAAAAATTTAGCGGAAAATATAGAATACCAAGAACTTGTTTCTGTGATTACTCAAATAACTTCACCCTATAACGAAGTTATGTATTTGCACTATGTAAAGGACTATTCTGTTAAGAAAACGGCAGCATTGCTTGACAGAAAGCCATCAACTGTAAAAATGCAGCTTGTAAGAGGCAAAAAAATACTTATTGATAAATTGTCGGAGGCACTAAATGGATAACACACGAATTATACTGAAAAATGCTTTCATAGACGCTCAATTAAACGGGGTTACAGGAAAATCTCATGATTTTTCAGACGAATTTGAAACTGCTATGCAAAATATTATCAAGTATCAAAAAGGCTTTTTAAGATTGGTAAATACCGCAGGAAAACGGGTTGCGTGTGTTATACTTGTCGTTTTAATTTGTTTAACTACGGTTGCGTGCAGTATAAAAGAGGTCAGGGAGCCTGTTGTAGAAGGAATTAAAAAATTCTATGTTAATGCAAAGGAACTTCTTACAGGAACATCTGCCGATAATGTCGCCGAATTATTCCCGAACAATGTATCCGAAATTGTCGGTACAAGCCATATAAGCAAAACAAAAAAGCAGTATTTTATTGACGACGAAGAAACGATAAAGAAATTTATAAAGTTACTGTCTGAAACATATTGGGGCGAACCCGAACAGTTCGAGGAATTTGACCAATCAAATGCATATTGGACTTTTGATTTTTATAACGGCAAAGAGAGTTTATTCCAAATTAAAATGTGTAATGACAGTATATATGTAAAAGCAAAGGTCGCTATCATTATAAACGGTGAGGAAAAACATTTTTACATTTCAAATAAGGTTTATACGGAAATTTTAGCATTCACAAATAAAAAGTATTATCTTCACAATTCAAAATTGGAAAATCGGAACGAGGAATATTTTGAATCAAAAAGGCAGGAGGTCCTAAAAGGTATTGACGATCAAACTGCAAAAGAATTGAAAAAAATATTACGAAATGCACATTACGAAATTGAAAGCCTTTTGCTGCAAAATGTTTCCCTGTTAAAGGAAAGCGACAGTATTTATTGGCAGTATCTTATTACGGGGGAAATCTTTGCCGACCCTATTTCGGGAGATGAACGTTATTATCCCGAAAACAGTGAGATTGTTTCCGCATTGGAATATGCAATTTCGGTAATTAATGATAAAACGGCGAAAAGCAATATAAAAGCTGCGCTTGAACTCTGGAAAAAATCTATTAGCGAACATAACCTTGCGGGACTTTTCAAGGTTCACGAATATATCCACGATTATGATTACTACGCCGTCAATTATCCGACGTCGTATGTGTATGATAATTATGCGGATTATCAGGGTTTAGATGACTATTTCGGAAGATTAGAGCAAAGGAAAAAAATAAATTCTGATTAAATTGTCACCTTTTTTCAATTCTCGTGTGTTGTATGGGTGTAGGTCGGTGAGGGTCGCGGGCAGGCGGTAATAACCCGAACTTGCCTAAACAAAAAAAGTGAGGTGTTTATACGGTATATGTTAGCGCTGTGCTTAACTTTTATTGATGATACCGACGATAAAGATCTGTTTGAAAATCTGTTTTATTCATACAGAAAACAGATGGTTTGTCTCGCGTTATCTTATATACATAACAGGGAAGACGCCGAAGACGTCGTTCACGACGTTTTTCTTAATATCGCGCAGAGGTATATGCCCGTTATAAAAAGCATTGCCAACGAAACGGATATGCGGAATTATCTTTTAAAGGCGACTAAAAACACCTCTTTAAACCGTGTTCGGAAGAATAGAAGCAACACAGAATATTTTAAAACTGACGGCGAAGCATTGCCGGACGGGGATTTCACCGATAGAATTTGCGAAAAAGGCGAATACGCCGAGGTACTCGGCGCAATTAAGGAATTAAACGAAAAATACAGAAGCGCACTTTATTATCACTTTGTATTGGAAATACCCGTAAAACAGGTCGCAAAAATGCTTGGACAATCCATATCGGCAACAAAAAAGCAGCTGGTGCGCGGCAAAAAAACACTGTTGAAAAAGCTCGGAGTATAATTTCGAAAAGGAGGAAAGGCTATGTCAATATGTAAAGAAGAATTTATATCAGCTTTAAGGGTTGCGGTTTCCGCCGAATTTCTTAGTGTTCCCGACGATGAAAATGCAATTAATTTTTGCTTTTCGAACGGTTTTAATAAGAAAATGCAAAAGCTGATAAAATCGCAGAAAAAGCCGTATTGGAATTTAATAAAGACAGCTCCCAAAAGGGCTGCCGCCGTCTGTGCCGCGATCGCGGTGTTAATTTGCGGTGCCTTTTGCGTAAAACCCGTCAGGGTATCGGCTAAGGAAATGCTTGAAGAAATAATTGTTAAAACAAAGAGCATTTTTCAAACGGCTTATGAAAACGGTATTCCTCTTTCCGAGGTGGACAGCGGCGGCGATTTCAAATATACCGAATTTGACGGCGAAGAAAGAGTTACAAGGCAGGACGGAGCCTCGCCGTCCGTCACGGGAGAGACATTTGCCGACCCGAAGACCGACATATATAATAAAATGCTCAATACGATAGATCATTTTAACACAGTCGAACTAAGCGTAAATATCCATTTGTCAGGGGACGATTTGACGGTAAATTCCTATGCGGATATTGATAGATCCTTGGCTTACGAGGCAGTATATGACCGTAACCGTTTGACTTCGGAAACATTTTGCGGTTCGGAAAACGATTTTCTGACAATCGTTGACCATAACCAAAAAACGTATTCCCGACAGTATTTAAAGAAGTACAGACGCGCCGATTCGCCTTATATTCCGCTTGAAGAACGGATAATAACTTCACCCGACACAGGCGACGGTTTGCCCTGCTACTGTTACAGGGTAAACGCTACCAACTGCCCTATGGCGTCGTTTTCTATGCTGCCCGAGGGAATGGCTTTCAGCTATTTGTCGGATTTTGAGCGGTGGTCGATAGCGGAAGACGGTGTTGATTATCTCGGCAGAAGCTGTGTTAAGATAACAGGCACGACAAAGCCGTCGTCTGCCGAAAAGCATAACAATGACGGTTTTATGATGCTTGTTGACAAAAATACGGGGATACTTATGAAGTTTGAGGGCTACAAAAACGGGGGAATTTCAGGCTATATCACCGTAACAAAATGCACCGTTGACTGCGATACGGCAATCAAAAAGTTTGACGAAAGCGAGTACCCCTCATATACCGAGGGTGAACAGGCGAACTATATCAAAAGGAATAAATGACTTTTAATTTGTATTTTTCTTGATAAAAAGGCTCCGATATGATAAACTTATAAGGTTGATGTGAATTATTAAGGGGCTATGTTAAGTGACAGAATTAGAACGCGAAATAAAACGCCGCCGCACGTTTGCGATAATCTCGCACCCTGACGCGGGCAAAACCACCCTTACGGAAAAGTTTTTGCTTTACGGCGGTGCGATACAGACCGCGGGTTCGGTTAAGGGAAAGGCTACCGCGAAGCACGCGGTGTCGGACTGGATGGAGCTTGAAAAACAGCGCGGAATTTCAATAACCTCGTCGGTAATGCAGTTTGAGTATGAGGGATACTGCATAAACATTCTCGACACGCCCGGACATCAGGACTTTTCGGAGGATACCTATCGCACGCTTATGGCGGCGGACAGCGTTGTTATGGTGATTGACGCCGCAAAAGGTATCGAAGCGCAGACAAGAAAGCTGTTTAAGGTTTGCGCTATGCGGCATATACCGATATTTACGTTTATAAACAAGCTCGACCGTGAGGCGCGCGACCCGTTTGAACTGCTTGACGAACTTGAAAAAGAGTTTGGGATAGGCACCTATCCCGTCAACTGGCCGATAGGGTGCGGGGTCAGCTTTAAGGGCGTGTTTGACCGCGACAAACGCCAAATTCTCACCTTTAACGAATTTCACAGAGGTCAGGAAAAGCTGACCGCGATAGAGTGCGATATAACCGACACCGAAAAGTTAGACGGGCTTATAGGCGAGTATCAGCGCAGGGAGCTGGTTGACCAAATAGAACTGCTTGACGGCGCAAGCTATGAGTTTGATTTGGAAAAGGTGCAAAAGGGCGAGCTTACGCCCGTGTTCTTCGGTTCGGCGCTCACCAACTTCGGCGTTGAGCCGTTCCTTGAAAACTTCCTTAAAATGACTACTTCTCCGCTTGCGCGTATGACCGAGCAGGGCGAGGTAGACCCGTTTGACGATAATTTTTCCGCCTTTGTTTTTAAAATTCAGGCAAATATGAACAAGGCGCACCGCGACAGGATAACGTTTTTGCGTATTTGTTCTGGAAAGTTTGAAAGAGGGGCGGAATATTATCACGTTCAGGGCGGCAAGAGCCTAAGGCTCTCTCAGCCGCAGCAAATGATGGCGGAGGAACGCCAGATAATAAACGAGGCTTATGCGGGCGATATAATCGGCGTGTTTGACCCAGGAATTTTCTCGATAGGCGACACGGTGTGTTCGCCCAAAAAGCAGGTTAAGTTTGAGGGAATACCAACCTTTGCGCCCGAGCATTTTGCGGTTATAGAGCAAACAAATTCTTTAAAGCGCAAACAGTTTGTAAAGGGTGTTGAGCAGATAGCGCAGGAGGGCGCCATTCAGATATTCCACGAACCGAATACGGGTATGGAGCGCGTTATAGTCGGCGTGGTCGGCGTTTTGCAGTTTGAGGTTTTGGAATATCGGCTTCAAAATGAGTACAACGTTGAGGTAATGCGGAACAATCTGCCGTATCAGTATATCCGCTGGATACGCAACGCGGATATAGACGTGAAATCCTTAAACCTTACCTCCGACACAAAGTGGGTTCAGGATTTTAAGGGCAACAATATCCTTATTTTCACAAGCGAATGGAATATCAATTGGGCGCTTGAACGCAACGAGGGTCTGGTTTTGGAAGACTTTAACAAGAATTAAAAGTTGATAATGGAAAATTGAAAATTAACAATAAATCAGAGTTTAGCAAGCAAAACAGGCTCCCCTCTTGTTCGATAGAGGGGAGCCTGTTTTTATATCAATATGTGGCTAAACTTTAATACTTTGCTTTTTCGTCATTTTTTGGGAAAGGCATATTTTCTGGCAAACCTAAAATATAATCAGCTGATACGTTATAGTAAATACACAACGCCTTTATTATATGAGCGGGCATTTCACTTTCCCCGCGTTCCCAACGTTGGTATTGCGTTGTGTGTTCATTCAGCAATTCTGCAATTTGGGCTTGTGTTATGTCTCTGTCTTCTCTTAAATCCCTTAATCTCTGATATTTATATTTCATTTATAATTCACCCCAAACTTATTTTACCAAAAAACACAAAAAAGTGTTGACAATAACACAATAATGTGTTATTATTTAGCTACAAATTTAAGTGTGGTAAAAATATGGAATTTTCAGATATGATGAAAAGATGTAAGTTGTCTGAGTTAAGTAATTTTCTTATCGGCGGCGGTGAGCTGGTAATAGAAAGAGAAGATTTATATTTTGAAACAGCTGTAAAAAATGCAGAAAAGCAGACCGACGACTTTTTGGAGGAGCATTTTGAAAGTATAAAAGAGCGCGATGAGGTTTTTGCTGTAATAGCAGACCGTGAAACAATTATAAGAGAAACATATTTTCAAATGGGCTTTACAGCAGGAATAAATTTATCAAGAGAAATAGAAAAACGGACTAAGGAACTTAGCAGAAAAAAATAATATAAATTAGAGTTTAGTAGGAAAAATAGGCTCCCATCTTTTCAAAGATGGGAGCCTTCTAATATCTAAAATCTAACGTCTAAAATCTAATTTCAGTTATTTGCGCCGATGGTTATATCGGTGGTGTAATA
This sequence comes from uncultured Eubacteriales bacterium, assembly GCA_934486755.1. Classification (GTDB taxonomy): domain Bacteria; phylum Bacillota; class Clostridia; order Oscillospirales; family Acutalibacteraceae; genus UBA737. Next base: position 55,219 of record CAKSQT010000002.1, read on the forward strand.
TCTGCCGTTGCGGTATATTTTCATTTCCACCGTCTGTTTGGGCGAACATTCTTGGAGCAGATTATCAAGAACATTATACTCGGTTATTTTGGTGCCGTTGAACTCGGTGACTATATCGCCCTTTTTAATGCCTGCCGACTCGGCGGGGCTGCCGTCTGCAACGCTGAGAACTACCGCGCCTGTCGGATAGCCGTAGAATTTAAGCACCTCGGCGGTGTAGCGTTCGCTTATGGTTATGCCGATATACGGTTCGGGGTCGTTTTCTTTGGCAATGATGGACTTGCAGACCTCAACAACGGTATTGACAGGGATAGCAAAGCCCATTCCCTCATATTCCTCGGACACTATTTTTGAGCTGTTTATACCGACAAGCTGACCCTTAGTATTTACAAGCGCGCCGCCTGAATTGCCTGGGTTTATCGCGGCGTCGGTCTGGATAAGCTCAACGTTAGAGTCGGACGATACCACGCGGTTAAGACCGCTGATAACGCCGTAGGTCACGCTGCGCATAAATTCAAGTCCGCCAGGGTTGCCTATTGTTACTACATACTGACCGACTTTAAGATTTGACGAGTCGCCTATTTCAACAGGCGTAAGACCCGTTACGTCGATCTTTATTACGGCAAGGTCAACCGAGATATTGTATCCGATAACGGTAGCGGTATATGATTTTGACGCTTTATTGTCAAGGAAGACTTCAATTTTGGAGCCGCTCCCCGACAGCGCGCCCGAAATGACGTGGTAGTTAGTGATTATATATCCGTCTGACGAATATACAACGCCGCTGCCTTCGCCAGTAGATTCGCTGCTTCCTCCGAAAAAGCTGGTGACAGAGGTGGTTGTTCTTATTCCCACAACGCTCGGAGTGACCTTATCGGCAACCGCCTCGACAACCGATTCCGCCGTTTCATCGACATTTATGTTCACATTACTGCCCGAAACGCCTGAGGACAGGTCGACAGTCTTATTTTTGTCCGATGTCAGCTTTACGGCGGCTATTCCGCTTGAAGCGCCTATGACTGCGGCGAGCAACGCCGCCAAGACAACCGCGCCGAGCCCGTATCTTTTATGCTTTTTTTCCTTTTTGGGCTTTACGGGGCGGTAGTTATAGCCGTAGGGCTGAGAATAGTAACTGCGCGGCGGCTCGGCAGGCGGTACATTGCCTGAATTCGAGCTTTGCGGTGCGCTTTCAGTCTGCGCGTTATCCTGAATTATCTCGTCCTTTTGTTTTGTGTAGTAGCCGCTTTCGGGAGTTACGGTATACCCCGAACCCGAATCGGTTTCGCGTGTGTCTGTTCCGTTCACCGAGTCAAAGCCCGATATGCGCGCTTCCGAATCGGAATTGTTTATATTTTCAAGGTCATTGTTTCTTTCTGTATCGTTCATAACAAGATCCCCTTTCTTTTTTCGTTGTCATTATTATAGGCGTGTAATATTGCGTTCGTTAGGGAATTTTATGAACTTTAAATTAACAATTATTACGGATATTTCAAATGTGTCGGTGAATGTCCCAAAATGTCCTGCTAATATATAACTGCCGGAGGGGTAACGATGAGCGACAAAAACAAATTTTTTCACAGTACGGTAAAACGGCTTCTTAACGAAAGACTGTCACAGGCGGAAGAGCAGTCACTTAAAGACGAGGGATACGAGCTTAAAAATCCCACAAGAAAGACCGCGGTGATGATAGCGCTTTACAAAAAGGCGTCGGGCGGAGACCTTGCCGCCATAAAGGAGCTGAGAGCCATTGTGAACGAGGACGGCGGCGTCGGGGAAAAATCCTCCTGCAAGGCGGTGATGATTATTGACGACATCGGAAATTAAGATGTCGCAGACCGTCGGCAGGGGGTATGACGAATTTTGGAACTGCCGTAAACGTTACCGCGTGCTTAAAGGCGGCAAAGCTTCTAAGAAATCCGCTACGACGGCGCTTAACTTTATTTTCAGACTTATGAAATATAAAAACAGTAATTTATTGGTCGTAAGGCAGGTTATGAACACCCACCGAGACTCAACCTTTGCACAGCTGAAATGGGCGCAGGAGCGGCTTAACGTGGCTCACCTTTGGAGCAATACGCTTTCGCCGCTTGAAATGACCTATAAACCCACGGGACAAAAAATTATTTTCCGCGGATTTGACGATGTTTTAAAGCTGGCGTCAACCACGGTTCCTAAGGGTACGCTCAACTTTGTCTGGATAGAGGAAGCGTTTGAAATAGCGAGCGAGGCGGATTTTGACAAGCTGGATTTGTCGGTTCCGCGAGGAAACGTAGAGCCGCCGCTTTTCAAGCAGACTACGGTAACGTTTAACCCTTGGAGTGATTCCCACTGGCTGAAAAAGCGGTTTTTTGACAGCAAATCCGAAGATGTTGCGGTATTTTCCACCAATTATCTTATAAACGAGTTCCTCGACGACACCGACAGGGCGGTTTTTGAACGTATGAAGCGCGCGAACCGCCGCAAATATGAGGTGGCGGGACTTGGAAATTGGGGAATATCCGAGGGTCTTGTGTTTGAAAATTGGCACGTAGGCAGGATAGATACCGACAAGAACGAGGAATACCTCTGGAAGCACTTTTTCGGGCTTGATTACGGATACGCGAACGACCCCACGGCATTTATTGCCTTTAAGGCAAACCCTATCGAGAAGAAAATTTACATTTACGATGAGTTCTACAAAAAGCGTATGCTCAACTGCGATATAGCCGATGAAATAAGACGTCGGGGATACGCAAAAGAGCGAATACGAGCCGACTGCGCGGAGCCGAAGTCGAACGACGATTTAAGGCGTCTCGGAATACCGAGAATAGCCCCGTCGGTCAAGGGCAGGGACAGCATATTGAACGGCATAGCTAAAATATGCGAATACAGCATAACGGTCGATCCCAAATGCGTTAATATGATACGCGAGCTTTCCTCGTACATATATGACGACCGCCTATGCGAGAACGGTCTGCGGCTGCCGAAGGACTGCGACAATCATTTGTGCGACGCGCTGAGGTATGCTTTTGAGGACGTAAAATTTTTTCATCCCGAAAGGGAGGTTCAGCCTGCACGCGAGGATTTAAAGGGAATCACGAGAAACGACTTAAACGGAGGATGGGACGTATGACGTTGATCACGGTTATATCTGTCTGCGTAAGCGCTTTTCTTTTCGGCTTTTTGCTCGGAATATCTTCCGAACCCGAAAGGGACAAAAAAGCCGTCAAAAAGAGGGCGGAGCGGACGGCGGCGGTCGACAGGATTAAAAAGGAATATGAAAACTTTTTAAACTACGACGGCAGTGAACAAAATTAAAAAGCAATTCTGAGAAGGAGAAAGAACAATGGAAAAAGAGACTTTATGTCCTGAGATGACCGAACCACAGGAATCGGGGGCGGAGTCGGCAGGGGGCGTGGAAACCATAACCGAGCCTTCAAAAAACGAAATTCTTATTCCCGTAAAATTCAACAAGGAAATTAAAAATCTTACCGCCGATGAGGCGGCGCAGTTTGCGCAAAAGGGTATGAAGTTCGACGCTATTTCGGACGATTACAACCGTATCAGAGCTTTGGCGGCAAAAAACGGCGGCAGCGTGTCGAAGTTTTTGAACACCATTGAGGAGATGCAGAATAACAAGAGGAAACAGGAGCTCTTGCAAGGGTGCGCGGGAAACGAGGAGCTGGCGGAGCATATAATGCGGCTTGAAGGAATGAAAACGGGCGAGGAAAGCGGTTTTGAGGAGCTTAAAAAAGAGTTCCCCGAAATTAAAAGCATTGAGGAAATACCCGAAGCGGTAAGAGAAACCTCTATTGAAAGAGGGACAGATCTGCTTGACGAATATCTCAGATACCTGCACAAATGCTCGCGCGAGGCGGAGGACGCCGAGCGCAGGCAAAAAGAAGCAAAAAGGGCGAGCATAGGCTCGCAAAGGGCTTACGGTTCGCCCGAAAACCCCGAGGCAACAGAGTTTTTAAAGGGTCTTTGGGGATAATCTATTAAGGAGAAATAAAAATGGCAATTAATTCACTTGAAAATGCAGAAAAATATTCATCGGAGCTTGACAGAATGTTTGCGCAGAAAAGCGCAACGGGATTTTTCGCGGACAACGCGCTTGCGGCAAAGTTTGTCGGCGCGAAGACCGTAATTATACCCGATGTCGATTTCCAGGGCCTTGCCGACTATGACCGCGACACAGGCTTTACAAAGGGTGCGATAACCGTATCCAACACATCTTATACAATGGCGATGGACAGGGCGCGTTCCTTGCAGATAGACCGTGAGGATATGAGCGAGACGGGCGTTGCAAATCTCGCAGGCAAAATCCTCGGCGAATATGTAAGAACAAAGGTTGTTCCCGAGTGCGACGCTTATGTTATTTCAAAGCTCGCAGGTCTTGCTATGACACGCGCCAACGTCATTGACGGCGACACCGACAAGCCGTACAAGGCGCTTTGCGACCTTATAAACAATGTACAGTCGATCATCGGATATGACGAGGAACTGGTGGCTTTTGTCGACAGTTATATGTATGCCGAACTTCAAAACTCTTCTGAAATATCAAGAATGATGACGGTATCCGACTTCAAGCAGGGCGACATCAACTTAAAGGTAAAATCAATAAACGGCGTAGCCGTGATACCTGTCGTTGCGGAGCGAATGAAGACCGCGTATACCTTTAATTCGGCAAACGACGGCGGATTTACTCCTGCCGCCAACTCTCGCGACATTTATATGCTTGTATGCCCGAAAAGCGGCGCTCATCTTGTTAAGAAAACCGAAAAGATGAGAATTTTCACCCCCGAACAAAACATAGACGCCGACGCTTACAAGTTCGATTACCGCATTTATTATGATGTGTTCGTAAACAAAAGCGGTCTTGACTCCGTATGGGCGTGGGTATCACCCGAAATTACAATTTCGGCGCAGCCTGCGAACAAATCCGCTACGGCGGGTTCGATAACCGCTACTCTCTCGGTAACAGCCGCCTGCACAGGCAAGACCCTTTCTTACCAGTGGTATCAGTGCGACGCAAACGGCAAATCGGCGGTTAAGGTGGGCGGAGCCAATTCCGCAACCTTTACCGTGCCGAAGGATCTGACTGCGGGAACCTACTACTACTTTGTACGCGTAAGCGTAAACGGCATTGCAGGCGTTGACTCCGACATTGCCAAGGTAACGGTTTCAGCGTAAGCCGATGTCATATATTTAAGGACGGTCTCTCAGTCAAAACATCGGGTTTTGGCTGAGAGAATAACATAAAGAACGGAGTGAATATATGGAATTAAGCCCGCTTGAAATATATGAGGAATACAAAAACGCCGTAGATTTTAAGGCGTCGCTCGGTCAGCGCGGAATGTTTGAACAGAACAAAATAAACGAAAGGTTTTATATAGGCGACCAATGGCACGGCGCAAAATGCGGAAACGACCGTCCGCTTGTCAGGCACAACGTGATAAAGCGTATAGGCGATTACAAAATGGCGCAGGTACTTAGCCGACCCGTAAGGGTCAGTTTCAGCGCAGACGGTCTGCCGAACACGGTGGGGTTAAGAAGAAAATCCGAGCTTAAAAAGAGCAATATTGCCAACGACCCCTCCTATGTGTTTGACGGCGAGAACGACACGGACGAAATAAACATAATAATGTCGGCGCTGGGCGACTACCAGCGCGTTACCGCCGAAAGGGTGGGGCTTGACGCGCTTGAAAGCAAGGCGTTAAGGGACGCCTATGTTAAGGGCAGTTCGGTAATATACACCTATTGGGACTCTACTGTGTCAACGGGACTGTATGCGGACGAAAAAAGGAGCGTTCCGATAAAGGGCGACATAAGCTGCGAGGTGCTTGATATAGAAAACGTGTTTTTTGCCGACCCGTATGTGGTATCGGCGCAGGAACAGCCGTACATTATAATATCAAGCACGAAAAACGCCGACGATGTATTGCGCGAGGCAAGGCTTTGCGGCGTCGGAAGAGAAGACCTGAGAATGATAAAAGAGGACGCGCGCGACGGAAAGGTGACGGTGCTTACCCGACTTTATAAGGAATATAAAAGGGACGGAAGTTATACAATTAAATGTAAGAAGACGACAAGACGCGCCGTTGTGCGCGCGGAATACGATACGGGACTCAGGCGGTATCCGTTAGCTGTTTTTTCGTGGGAAAACAGAGGTAATCTTATCTACGGCGAAAGCGAGGTTACATATCTTATACCGAATCAGATAGCCATAAACCGAATGATAACGGCGAACGTGTGGGCTTCAATGGTTATGGGTATGCCGATGATGGTGGTAAACGGCGACACGGTCACAGATGATATAACCAACGAGCCAGGGCAAATAATAAAGGTATTCGGTTCAAACGAAGATGTTGCGGGAGCGGTAAAATATATTTCGCCGCCTGAGTTCGGCGCAAACTACACCGCCGCCGTCAGCCGACTTATAGAAAATACCCTCACGCAGAGCGGAGCCAACGAGGTAGCCCTCGGCGACAGCCGTCCCGACAACGCCGCGGCGCTTAACACAATGCGCGACGCCGCGATAATGCCGTTGCAGATAATAAAGAACAAATTTTACGCATTTGTAGAAGAAATATCAAGAATATGGGCGGATTTCTGGGTGACGCAGTACGGAAACCGCCGCATAAAAATCAGCGATGAAAACGGCGTGTGGTATATGCCCTTTAACGCCGACAGATACACCGATCTGCTTATAAACGCAAACGTTGATGTTGCGGAAGGCACGGTATACAGCGAAAGCGACAGTGTAAATACCCTGTTATCTCTTTACGAAAAGGGCATAATAACGGCAAAGCAGGTTATAAAGCGTCTGCCTGACGGAATTTTACCGCAGAAGGACAGCCTGATATATGAGGAGGACATCGAATGACGGGATATGAGGTTTACAGAAAAGCCGCGGCGCTTGTCGGGGTCGATATAACATCGGAAAACGCTCAAAACAGCGGGGTTATAAGGCGCGCTTCCGACGTAATTAACCAAATATGCTACGACCTGCGTATGCGCGGGATAGACGACCTGTCGGACGGTATACGAGATTGCAGCGAAAAACAACTTGACGCGCTTTGCTACGGCACGGCTATGCTCCTATCGCTTTCGGAGGGGAACGCGAAAAACTCCGTTTTTACCGATATATACAACGCCAAACGCTCGGCGGCGCTTGCGGGCAGGAGTGTTCTTAAAGATGTTATTCCCAAGGATGACGGCGGGGTGGATATGCAGTGAAATTTTCATCAATCAAGCCAAACAGCGCAAGGCAGTATGCCGTAAAGGCCTTAAACGGCGGTATTTTGCCCGAAAACGGGCAGTATCAGAGCGGCGGTCTTGCGGAATGTAAAAATATGTGGTTCAAAGACGGACTTTTGCAGACCCGGCCTGGCATTTCGGCTTCGGCTGACTCCGCAATAGTTGACAGCGGCATAACAAAGTATGATCTTGACGGTCAAATGTACTATGTTTCGGACGGCACCTTCAATATAAACGGGAAAGAATGTAAAATTCTCTGCACGGGGGTTTGTATCGACGATTCAATATATAAAACAAATATATATTTTGTCGATACAGACGTCGGCGCCGTCTTCGGCGGATACATAATGAACGGACGAACCACATCTGATGTTTTTTTGCGCCCTGTTGAATACACGTTTTTCAAAGAAAATCGGTCCTCGGGCGACGGAATCTACGGCGTTTTTAGGCTTGAAAATATTTACGATACAAGTGAAACAGAATACAGAATATACAAATACAACCCTCCGAGCGAAGAATGGAATATCGTGTTCGGAAATATGTATACCCCTACGGTATACATAAACGGTCGGGGAAACAACTACCTTATCACCGAGGGTACGGGAGAAGCGTATACCGAGGACCCTATGGGTCTTGAATCGGTAAACGTAATGTCAAGTATGGTAAATGCGTACTATTCGTCGGACGGACGTTCGTCAACGTTCCGTCTTCCGTCAGCCGAGCTTATGAGCGGAAATCTAAGGTGCCGTATCTACCGCGAGCCGTCAAAATATACCGAATGGTCTATGGATTCGTCGAAAACGTCCTGCACCGTGAATTTTTACAATGCCGATATTACAATGACGGTTGACAAGGTGAACGGAATTGTGAAATTTACCGACAAAGACGGCGATTACCCGATACCTATGATGGAGAACTGCCGCGCCAACAATATAGTATTTTACGGCGTAAGCAACGACGGGTCGGGCGAGCAGGATATTGCTTCCTGCAAGAATTTTGTCATCTGCAATTCGGTTTTGTACGCTTCGGGAGGAAAAAAGTGCGGCAGGATATACACGGCGTCTACCGATAATACGCTTTATTTTCCGAAGGACTCTGTTTGCGAGGTCGGCGACAGGGACGACCCCGTGACGGCGCTTGCCGTGATGAAAGGGAAAACCGTTGCTTTTAAAAATCACGAAATATATGCGATAACGTATAGCGACCGAGGAACTTTCGATGTTATGAGCCCGTTGTCGGTCAGCGGAAAGGTGTTTAAAAAGGCGGACAAGGTAAGCGCGGAGCTTATCCGCGACGACGTCGGCTGTATGAGCCAAAAGACCGTTGTTTCCAGTGGGGGCGGACTTATATGGCTCGGCACAGACCGAAAATTCTATGCTATGAACGGTTTTTCGGCGGCGGCGGTCAAAAATTTTGAGTGTACCGTTCAGGAAAAATTAAATTCCGAGTCTGACGGAAACATCAAAAAGGCGTTTGCCGTCTGTTCGGACGGATATTATATCCTTTTTGTCGGGAACAGGGCGTTTGTATGCAATATTTCAAAAATATTTAACAACTCGGCGGGTAAAAACGGTGTAGAATGGTATATATGGGAGTTTCCTGTCGAAATTTGTTTTCTCGGGGGCGACTGTTCTGGACAGCAAACTACGCTTATATGTGCAGACAAGGCAACCGAGACCTGCTATATTGCGGCTCTTTCGGGCAGTTTTGACGCGCGCGCGGTGACCGAAAAAGACAAAACCTCCGCTAATTTCGGCAGGGTATCGTTGGCTGTTACCGAAATCGGCGCGGAATTCAAAACCCTGCCGTCCGATCTGTCGGAGCCAAGCTCAAAAAAGAGCATAGAACGGATAAATCTTTTTGCCTGTTCGCAAAACGCGCTGAACATAAAGATCTCGGCGGACGGTGAAACGAGGAATTTCAGATTAGACCCCAGATACACGGGCGTCCAGTCGGCGGAGTATGAGCTGAAACCGTCGGTTTGGTCCGCCGAGCGGGTGGGGCTGAGCGTGACGGGAACAGCTCCGTTTGGAATAGGAAGCGTTTGCGTTCGCTACAAAAAGAATATTTTTTAGTGTTACAGGTTCGAGTAAGGGACAGATGATTATATGAAAAAAATAGGAATAGTTTTAATATGCATTGTATTGTTGCTTTCGGGGTGCGTCGGCAGGACCGAAGACGGCAACGGTGGGGCGCGTGCGTCCTCGGCAGGTGCCGCAAGCGCGGGAATATGGCTGTCTCACAGCGAAATAAACGCAATGCTCAAAAGCGAAAAAGGAATAAAAGAGGAGTTTGCCGCGGCAATCCAAAACTGCAAGGACGCAGGAATAAAGGATATTTACATACACGTGCGCGCGTTCTGCGATTCGATTTTCAAGTCCGATTATTTTCCGCTTAATTCCGCGGCGGCGGTCTACGATTTTGATATATTCGGATATATGACCGAGCTATGTCACAACAACGGAATGAGGGTACACGCGTGGATAAATCCATACCGCGTATCAACCTCGACAAACGATATAAACAGTTTGAACCCCGAGAGCCCCGCGTACAAGTGGCGCAATGATGACGACGCCGAGAACGATACCAACGTATGCACGACCGAAAAGGGGATATACTTAAATCCCGCAAGCGCCGAGGTGCGCGGGCTTATAATTGACGGGATAAGAGAGATATTGAGCAAATATCCCGTTGACGGAATACATTTTGACGATTATTTTTATCCTGTGACCGACTCGGGGTTTGACAGCGCAAGCTACGACGGGTATCTTGAAAAATCCGAGTCGCCCATTTCGCAGGACGATTGGCGCAGAGCAAATGTAAACGCGCTTATAAGCGGCTGTTACACCGCCGTTAAATTTATAAACAAGGATATTATTTTCAGCATAAGCCCCGCGGCTTCGATTGAAAAAAACTACAACGAATACTATGCGGACGTTTCGGCGTGGATAGAAAACGGCTGTGTGGACGCGATAATTCCGCAGTTATATTTCGGCTTTGAATATCCCGACGAAAATTTCAGGTTTGAAAATCTTTTGGCGGAATGGAAAGGCGCGGCGGACAAAAACGCCGATGTAAGTCTGATTATCGGATTGGCGCCGTATAAGATAGGAACTGAATCCGAAAAGGACTCCGCGGAATGGTGCGGAAGCGACGATATAATAGCAAGACAGGCAGAAATTTGCATATCGGACGAACGGGTAGACGGGTTTGTTCTGTTTTCATATTCATCATTTTTCTCGCCAGCGGAGCTTAACGCGCATCAAAGGGAAAACTATTTAAAAATCATAAGAGAGGAAGTAAACGGACAGTGAGCGGAACGGTAATAGTTGCCGTTATCTCATTCGCGGGAACGCTCGTAGGTACGATAGGAGGCATAATAGCCTCGGGAAAGCTGGTAAACTATCGGCTTGAACAGCTTGAAAAAAAGGTTGACCTGCACAACAGGTCAACCGAGAAAATTCCTCTTATGGAGGAACGGCAAAGAATTTTTGAAAAAAGATTAGCGGCAGTAGAAAACGGAGGAAATATATATGAAGGTTTCAAAAGCAACCATTGTGCGAACGGCAATGCTTGTAATTGCGATAGTTAATATCGTGCTTGAAAAGTGCGGTATAGATATAATCAAGGCAGACGAAAACACGCTTTTAAGCGTTGTTGAAAGCTCTGCCGAGCTGCTCGCCGTGCTGGCGGCGTGGTGGTATAACAACAGTTTCAGTGAAAAAGCCCTAAAAGCGCAGAAATATCTTGAAGGTCTGAGGAGAGAAACGGCAGATGTATAAAATAGCGCTTAACGCGGGTCACGGTATAGGCACGTCGGGCAAGCGATGCCTTAAATCAATTGACCCGAACGAAACAAGGGAATGGTCGCTTAACAGCCGTATATGCACAAAAGTGCAGGAGATTTTAAGCGGATATGAAGGCTTTGCGCTTATACGTACCGACGATGTGAGCGGAAAAACGGACATACCTATCTCAAAACGCGCGGCGGCGGCAAACTCGTTCGGCGCGGACGTCTATGTCTCGGTTCATCACAACGCGGGAATTAAAGGCGGTTCAGGCGGCGGAATAATGGCTTTTACCTATCTGAAAGTGGATAAGAAAACAGAAAGCATACAAAAAACGCTATATGAAAAGCTGATTTTAAAAACGGGTCTTAAAGGAAACAGAGCCGCACCGCTTGCAAAGGCGGATTTTGGGGAATGCAGGCAGACAAAAATGCCCGCGGTGCTGCTTGAATGCGGGTTTATGGACAGCATAACCGACACCCCCGTTATTCTGACGGAGGATTTTGCGAGCAGAGCGGCTTCGGCAATAGCCGAATCGCTTGTTGAAATCGGCGGTCTTACGCGAAAAAACGAACAGCCTGCCGAAAAACCTAAGTCAGACGGCAGACTGTATTATGTTCAGGCGGGTGCATACTCGGTTAGAGAAAACGCCGAAAAAGCGGTAAATGCTCTTAAAGCGGCAGGTTTCAGCGCGGTTATCAAGTAGTTATTTCGGCTGTTTCATAGCTCTTGTCGAGTTGAGAATTGCCACTACCAGAACGCCGACGTCGGCAAAGGACGCCGCCCACATATTTGTTAGTCCGAGAGCGGAAAGCGCAAGCACCGCAAATTTTACGGCGAGCGAGAATATAATATTCTGCCACACAATGCCGTTTGTTTTCTCGGATATTTTAACGGCGAGCGGTATTTTGGAGAGCTTGTCGTCCATTATAACCATATCGGCGGCTTCAATCGCGGCGTCCGAGCCGAGAGACCCCATTGCTATGCCTATATCGGCACGGGCAAGCACGGGAGCATCGTTAATTCCGTCACCTACAAAGGCGGTCTTTTCGGTGCTTTTTTCTTTGTTTATAATTTCTTCAAGGTGGGTTACCTTATCGGCAGGCAGGAGAGAGGCATAGTATTTATCAACCCCGATTTCCTCAGCCGCCTGTTTTGCGGCGGTTTCAAGGTCGCCTGTGAGCATAACGGTCTTAACGCCGTGTGCCTTTAACGCCTCGACGGCATTTTTGCTGTCGGGCTTTATTTTATCGGAAATTACTATGTGACCCGCGTACCGTCCGTCAACAGCCACGTGGACTATTGTGCCTACCCTGTGGCAGTTTCGGTATTCAACATTATCCTTTTTCATCAGCTTGTCGTTGCCGACGGCAATATGCTTTCCGCCGATAACCGCCTTAACGCCGTGACCCGCAATTTCCTCTACATCGGTTACATCCGAGGGGTCTATCTGTTTTTTGCAGGCGGATCTTATCGAGCGTGAAATCGGGTGGTCGGAGTAGCTTTCCGCCGCCGCCGCAAGGTAAATAAGCTCTTCGCTGTCTGTTTCGTTCGGGTGAACGGCCGTTACAAAGAAACTGCCGACTGTCAGCGTACCCGTTTTATCGAATACTACTGTTTTTACCTTTGAAATGTTTTCAAGCGCGCCCGCGCCCTTTATAAGGATACCCTTTTTGGAGGCTCCGCCTATTCCGCTGAAATATGACAGAGGTATTGAAACAACAAGCGCGCAGGGGCAGGAAACAACAAGGAACATCAGCGCGCGGTAGAACCACTGGGTAAAGTTGCCGACGATAAGCGACGGAATAACGCACAGCAAGACCGCAAGTATAACGACCGTCGGCGTATACCAATGCGCAAAGCGTTTGATAAAGCTCTCGGGCTTAGCTTTGCTTTCGGCTGAGCTTTCAACAAGTTTAAGTATTTTTGCGGCGGTTGATTCGGCGTAAACATCGGTTACGCTTACGCGCAGAACGCCGCTTATGTTCACACAGCCGCTTATTACTTTGTCGCCTGCGGCAACATCCGTCGGCAGTGATTCACCCGTGAGGGCGGTGGTGTTTATCGATGAAACACCCTCCTCGACTATGCCGTCAAGCGGTATTTTTTCACCTGGCTTTACAACGATTATATCGCCCTGCTTTACTTCTTCGGGCGATACCGTTATGATTCCGTTTTCGGTTTCAAGGTTTGCGCTGTCGGGGCGTATGTCCATAAGCGCGGTGATTGATTTCTTACTGCGGTCGGTCGCGATATGCTCAAACAGCTCGCCTATTGAGAAAAACAGCATAACGAACACCGCCTCGGGGTATTCGCCGACGGCAAACGCGCCTATCGTCGCCACGCACATTAAGAAACATTCGTCAAAAATTTCACCGTGAACTATGTTCTCGCCTGCCTCCAAAAGTACTTCACCGCCGACTATGAGGTACGGAACGACAAACATAAGCAGTTCAACCCACCACGGGAACGAAAACAGCTTTGTTACCAACATAAACGCCGCAAGCAGCACGCCGCTTACTATTATTTTTATAAGGTCTTCTTTGTGTTCTTTCATAATTATCCCCTTATTCCGTAACGTGTTCTATTCCCTGACCGATTATGGTTTTCACGTGGTCGTCCGCAAGGGAATAATAACTTGTTTTGCCTTCTTTTCTGTATTTCACAAGACCCGCGTTTTTAAGCACCCTGAGCTGATGGGAAATTGCCGAAAGCGTCATATTAAGCACCGCGGCAATATCGCAAACGCAGACCTCTTTTTCAAACAGCACATACAAAATACGTATCCGCGTGCTGTCCCCGAATACCTTGTAAAGCTCCGCCAGATCGTAAAGCACATCAATAGGCGGCATTTCGTTGCTCACAAAATCAACCGCGTCGGTATGTACCTCCTCGTTCTCGCAAAGAATTTCATTATTTTCATTCTTCTCAGCCACTATAACATCTCCTTATTGAACACTTGAATTATTGTTCAAGTGTTATTATAAAATAAGATTCCCCGTTTGTCAAGGGGATATATTCCATAAAAATTGCTGTTTTTTGAAAAAATTACTTACATCAAAATTTTTCAGGTGGTAAAATATAACTATATTAAAGGGGGAAATTGAATTGTTCAGCATTGGGGAAAGGGTAGTCTACGGAAAAACGGGCGTGTGCGAAATAGTTGATATTTGTGAAATACAAAGTCCGAGAGGTGTCGGAAAACAGCCGTATTACAAACTGCGCCCTATTTCGGAGCGAAACAGCACGGTATATGCTCCTATAAACAGCGACAAGGTTTTTATACGGAAAGTTATGAGTAAAGAACAGGCTCTGCACCTTATATCTCTTATATCTTCAATGCAGTCGCACGATTTTTCGGGAATGTCGCAGACGGAGGTGCGCGGGTATTACACGGATAAACTTAATTCGCACAATATCCTTGATTTGATAGAAATAGCGGTTTCCGTTTATTCAAAAAATAAAAATGACCGCAGAAAAATGGGAACAGTTGATATGAAATATAAAAATGAGGCGGAAACACTGCTCCACGGCGAGCTTGCCGAGGCGCTCGGAATACCCGAAGACGAAGTTCCGAATTTCATTGCTGAAAGTATCAATAAATAAAACGGCTGTCCGCAATCAGGCGGACAGCCTTGTTTTAATGGGAGTGTTATCTCTTTGATAACACTTCTTTTTCGTATTCTTTTACTTCCCTAAACCAATCGTTGCTTGATACGCCGCAGCGGGAGCAGTACTCGTCCCAAACATCGCCGAACGGCAATGTTTTAACCTCCTCCTGCATTACAAGCAGCTCGGTAAAGCGCGATTCGTCTTGAAGCTGTTTTAATTTTTCGTTTGGTAAGAGAAGCGCGTTTAAAAGCGCCTTTTGCCAACTCCTGAAACCTACCGTCCAAGCGGCAATGCGGTTTATGCTTGCGTCGAAATAGTCAAGCGCCATATATACGCGGTCGATTGCACCGTTTCGGACTATCTCCTTTGCGATTTCCTTTGTTTCGTCGTCAAAGGTCAGCACGTGGTCGGAATCCCAACGCACGCCCCTTGTTATATGAAGGGCAATTTCGGGGAAGAAGCAGAGCAGAGCGGATATTTTGTCGGACACAACTTCGGTTGGGTGGTAGTGTCCGTTGTCCATCAGCGGCAGGCAACCGTCGTGCGTTGCCGCAAAGGACAGCGCAAATTCGGCGGAGCCTGATGTATACGATTCCACTCCTATTCCGAAAACCTTTGATTCTATGCAGGGTTTTACAAGGCTTTTGTCAAACGGCTCGGAAAGTATCTGCTCGATTGAGTCCTTGTATCTCATACGCGGTCCCATACGGTCGCTCGGAACATCCTTAAAGCCGTCGCCCGTCCAGATATTCATAACGCAGGGTATGCCTGTCTGCTCGGCAAAATATTGAGATATACGTATGCACGCTTTGCCGTGTTCAATCCAGAAACGGCGCACTTCTTCGTCGGGTGAAGAAAGCGTGAGTCCGTTTTTAACCATCGGGTGCGAGAAAAATGTAGGGTTAAAGTCGATACCCATACCGTTCTTCTTTGCAAAATCTACCCATTTTTTGAAATGATGCGGTTCAAGTGCGTTGCGGTCGGCAAATTCGCCGTTTTCAAATATCGCATAGCAGGCGTGAACATTCAGCTTTTTCTTACCCGGACAAAGCGACATAGCCTTTTCCATATCGCACAGCAGCTGTTCGGGGGTGGTTGCTCTGCCTAAGTAGTTTCCCGTTGTTTGTATGCCGCCCGTAAGGGGTCCGTCGTGGTCAAAGCCGATAACGTCGTCGCCCTGCCAACAATGCAAAGAAACGGGAATGTTTTTAAGCGTTTCAATCGCTTTTTCGGTGTCAACACCGAGCTTTATGTATATCTGTTTTGCTTCTTCATATCTTGAACCCATTTATAAACCCGCCTTTTTACTGATTTTATATTATATATTATAATGTGGCGGATTTTACTATACAACCTGCTTTTTTAATATCAATGGTGCGCTTTTTTAGTGTGACGGAGGGTTAAAACATCTTAAAATAATGCACCAATATAAAAACATCGGCGGTTGTACAGCTGACGGACGTATGCTATATTTGTAACAGATAAATCGGAGGGATAGCTATGGATAACGGCAATTGGATAAAAAAAGACGTAAACGAAAGGGACTCGCAACTGCTTGAAAGGGCATACGGCGTTTTAAACGATAATATTCTCGTCGGTAATGATTACCCGTGGAGTCCGCTTAAAGGGATCGTCCCGTCGCTTACCACATATAAGGGCGTTTGGAATTGGGACGCGGCGTTTCACGCAATAGCGACGGCGCGTTGGGATAAGGAGCTTGCGTACGATCAATGCAGGGTTATATGGAACACCCAAAAAGAAAACGGAATGTTTTGCGACGTGACCTATGCCGACGGCAAAACGGACTACGGCGCCTGCAAACCGCCTGTTTTCCCCTGGGCTTTTATGCGCGCATACCGTTTAAATCCTGATAGATCCGTTTTGAGCGAGGCTTATGGAAAATATAAGAAGAACGAGAGCTTTTGGGTAAATGAGCGAAGCTGCGACGGACTTTTTCACTACTATTCGATTGACGGCGGAATATACGCAAAGTATGAATCGGGGTGGGATACCTCGGTGCGCTGGGATAAATACGGCGCGCAGAACCTGTATCAAATCGACCTTAACTGCTACGCCGTTATGATGTATGACGCTCTTGCCGAGATGTCCGAGATACTCCAAAACGGCGAGCAGGATTTGTGGCGCAAAAAATCAAAAGAGCTTGCCGAGAAAATAAATAAATATTTTTGGAATGAGGAACTCGGCTGTTACAATGATATAACGATTAAAGACGAAATCGGCACGGGAATACTCTCGCCTGCTTCATTTATGCCGCTTTACGCAGGAATTGCGCCGAAGGACAGAGCGCAGCTGCTTGCCAACGCCGCGGGCGATAAAAAACTGTTTTACCCTCTTATGCCGACGGTGTCCTACAACGACCCCGATTACAGCAGCAGCGATTATTGGCGCGGTCCTATGTGGCTCAACACCGCCTACTTTGCGCTTAAAGGCTTGAAGAATTACGGCTTTACAGCCCTTGCGGACGATATGCGCGAGCACATTTTAAATGCCGTATATAATGAAAAACGCGGAATATACGAATATTACGACTCAAAGACGGGAGAGGGACTCGGCGCATACAATTTCGGTTGGTCGTCAGCGTTTATAATAGAGTTTATACTTGATTTTTGATATACCTCCTTGACAGCAACGGATCTGTCTGCGATAATATTCGTATATTTAAAAGCAAGGGGAAATCAGCGTGTATAGAATAGGAATTGATCTCGGCGGCACAAATATTGTCGCAGGCGTGGTTGATGATGATTATAAAATAATCTCCGCGGCAAAGCGAAAAACGAATTGCCCGAGAAGCGCCGAGGAAATAATTGCGGATATGGCGGCAGCCGCAAGAGAGGCGGCGGAAAAAGCGGGACTTTCAATGTCGGATATAGAATCCGTCGGCGTGGGCTCACCTGGCGCTATTGATCCGATAAACGGCGTGGTCTGCTTTTCAAACAATCTTGAATTTTATGATGTGCCTATGGCGGAAATGCTTTATAAGCACCTGAATAAGAAGATATACATAGAAAACGACGCTAACTCTGCGGCTTACGGTGAATATATCGCGGGAGCGGGCAAAGGGGCTGAAAATTTTGTCGCAATAACTCTCGGAACAGGCGTTGGCGGCGGAATTATAATCGACGGAAAAATATATTCAGGTTCAAACTATGCGGGAGCGGAGATTGGCCATACCGTAATCTGTATGGGCGGCGAAAGCTGTACCTGCGGAAGACAGGGCTGTTTTGAAGCCTACGCCTCGGCAACGGCTCTTATACGCCAGACCAAGCAGGCAATGATACGTTACCCCGAAAGCAAAATGTGGGAAATGTGCGGCGGCGATATAAGAAATGTGAGCGGAAAAACCGCTTTCGACGCTATGCGCGCAGGGGACGGTGCAGGTATAGAGGTTGTAAAAAAATACACCGAATACCTTGCAATAGGAATATCAAACTGTATAAATATTTTCCAGCCCGACGTTATCTGCATAGGCGGCGGAATTTCAAAAGAGGGCGATACGATAGTGGAGCCTGTTAAAGAGTATGTAAAAGGCGAAAACTTTGCAAGAAACATAAAAAAGCAGACCGAAATCAAGGTCGCGGCTCTCGGAAACGACGCGGGAATTATCGGCGCGGCATTTCTTGACTGTAAGTAGAGGTGTATGAGAAGTATGTATCCGTTGTTGTTAAAGGCTCCTGTTAAGGACTATCTTTGGGGCGGCACACGCCTTAAAACCGAATACGGATTTGAAACGGAAGCGGAAAAAGCGGCGGAAGCGTGGGTGCTTTCCTGCCACCGTGACGGAACCTGTACGGTTGAAAACGGCGAGTACAGCGGACTTCCGCTTACAAAGGTGCTTGAAAAATGGGGGAGCGGCGCGCTTGGCGCAAATGCGGCGCAGTTTGAATATTTCCCGTTGCTTATAAAGTTGATTGACGCTAAGGACAGACTTTCGGTTCAGGTTCACCCAGATGATGAATACGCGCTCAAAAATGAGGGCGAATACGGCAAGACCGAGATGTGGTATGTGGTTGACTGTGAGGAGGGAGCCTCCCTTATATACGGCTTTAACCGAGAGGTTTCAAAAGAGGAATTTGAGCGGAGAATTAAAGACAATACGCTTGATAAGGTCTGCAATTACGTGCCCGTTCATAAGGGCGATGTGTTCTTTATAAAGTCGGGAACTCTGCACGCGATAGGCGCGGGCATACTCATAGCCGAGGTACAGCAGAACTCAAATACCACCTACCGCGTCTCGGATTACGGCAGACTGGGCGCAGACGGCAAGCCGAGACCCCTGCATATTGAAAAGGCGGTTCAGGTCACTAACCGCGAAAAACCCACACTCCCTTACGGAAATGTGGGCGAGGTTGAAACGTCGGGCAGCGTCAGCCGCAGACATTTGGCAGAGTGCAGGTATTTTACCTCTGAATTGATGACGCTTGACGGATTGACGGCACTGCGCGATAACGACAGTTTTGTTTCCGCGGTGGTTTTAAGCGGAAACGCAAAAATAGTGTGGGCTGACGGCGCAATCTCGGCGGTTAAGGGCAATAGCGTATTTATCCCTGCGGGAACGGCGGTCGAAATTTCGGGGAAAGCCGAAATACTGTTAAGCTATATCGGCGGCTGAATTACCGTCCTATTTCCCAATAGTATTTCCGTTTGGAAACGGGAAAGTCTGAAAGCACTCCATGCTCTGGGTCGTAAAATGTACCCTTGAAGTACAGCGACCAATGCCAACACCGCGGTGTTTCAAGGCTTAAAATACATATTTTGGGCAGGTCTTTTTTTGAAAAGGCCTGCTTTCTTTCTTTTTTAAATGAAATACCGTAATGTTCAAGCGTAAAAAACATCTCTTTGAGCGTGGTTTCGCGCTCGTTGCCAAGCAAGGACACGATCTCGCCTGCGCTGACGTTGCACAGCATTGCCAGCACCGCCTGACCGCATTGAAGCGGCGTAGGCTCCTTTACATATGTTATATTTTCCGAAATTGCCATTCTGTCACCCTCTTATTTATTAAAATAATAACACATATTGCGATTTAGAGCAAGAACGGTTGACAAACGGGATAAAAACATGTATAATTGTATACATCGTAAAAAAGGGGGAGAAG
Organism: uncultured Eubacteriales bacterium; assembly: GCA_934486755.1. GTDB lineage: Bacteria > Bacillota > Clostridia > Oscillospirales > Acutalibacteraceae > UBA737. Next base: position 74,971 of record CAKSQT010000002.1, read on the forward strand.
AACAGATATATGCTTGAACTTTCAAACAAGACCAATCTGTTGGAGCAGGACAGTTACCGCTATTCGCTCCAAGATGTAAAAGAGCCTAATCTTTACCGTGATTTTTATACATATTCGGATGTTCCGCGAGTTGCCTTCAACCACCGCAGGGTACCTATGGGAATGCCTAAGGATATTTGGATAACCGATACTTCGCTGAGGGACGGTCAGCAGTCGGTCGAGCCGTATACGGTTGAGCAGATAGTGGAGCTTTATAAGCTGATGTCAAAGCTCGGCGGACCGTATGGAATAATTCGTCAGACTGAGTTTTTTGTTTACAGCAAAAAGGACCGCAAGGCGATTGAAAAGTGTCAGGAGTTGGGGCTGAAATTCCCCGAAATAACCACATGGATACGCGCCAACCGCGAGGATTTCAAGCTGGTGCGCGACCTCGGAATAAGGGAAACGGGCATACTTGTTTCGTGCAGCGACTATCACATATTCAAAAAGCTGAAAAAAACCCGCAAGCAGGCAATGGAGGGTTATCTTGCCGCCGTTGCGGACGCGTTTGAGGCGGGCGTTATGCCGAGATGCCACCTTGAAGATATAACAAGGGCGGATTTCTACGGATTTGTTGTTCCCTTCGTCAATGAGCTTATGCGTATGTCGGCTGACGCGAAGATACCCGTAAGAATACGCGCGTGCGACACTATGGGCTACGGCGTTCCGTACCCCGAGGTTGCCTTGCCGAGAAGCGTGCCCGGAATTATTTACGGTTTACAGCACTATTCCGATGTTCCGAGCGAAATGCTTGAATGGCACGGGCATAACGATTTTTACAAGGCGGTTGCAAACGCCTCTACCGCGTGGCTCTACGGCGCGTCGGCGGTCAACTGCTCGCTGCTCGGCATAGGAGAGAGAACGGGCAATGTTCCGCTTGAAGCTATGGTTATGGAGTATGCTTCGCTCCGCGGCTCGCTTGACGGTATGGATACCACGGCAATCACCGATATAGCAAGGTATTTCAAAAACGAGATTGGATACGAAATACCGCCGATGACCCCGTTTGTAGGCAGGAATTTCAATGTAACGCGCGCTGGCATACACGCCGACGGACTTTTAAAGGACGAGGAAATATACAATATTTTCGATACCAAAAAAATACTCGGCAGACCCGCTTCGGTCTCGGTCGGCAAGACCTCAGGACTTGCAGGCATTGCGTATTGGATAAACCAGAATTACGGGCTTGAAGGCAGCGAGACTGTCGATAAGAAGGATCCGCTTGTTGTTGCGCTTAAAGAATGGGTCGACCTGCAATATGAGGACGGCAGACAGACCACCCTTTCAAACAGCGAGCTGGAAGAAAAGATAGAAGAACTGTCTGGCGGCAGGTATTCGAGACTGTGAGGGATTTGAATGATAGAGCATAAAACCGTATCGCTTGCGGATCAGGTTTTCGAGCATCTTGAAAACGATATTTTAAGCGGAAAATATCAGCGCGGCGAAATACTTACCGAAAGCAAGCTGAGCGCAGAGCTGGGCGTCAGCCGAACACCTATAAGAGAAGCGCTGCGCAGGCTCGGTCAGGAGCATATAATCGAGGAATCGGGCAAGGGCTCGGTGGTACTCGGAATATCCGAGGGCGACCTTCGGGATATTTTCTTAATAAGAGAAAAGGTTGAGGGACTTGCCGCGGCTCAGGCGGCGGAAAGGTGCAGTAAGGAACAGCTTGATAAACTGCGTGAAACCGTGGAGTTACAGGAGTTCTATGTTGAAAAGCACGACGCCGAGCAGATAAAGCAGATGGATAACAGGTTCCACGAGCTTGTATATAAATACAGCGGAAGCACGATATTTTACGATACCCTTATTCCGCTTCATAAAAAGGTTCAGAAATACCGCAAGGCGGCTATGGAAAGTTCAAGCCGAGCGGTATCCTCGG
>CAKSQT010000003.1 GCA_934486755.1 uncultured Eubacteriales bacterium
GATATGAAGGACGCCACAACCATTCGCAAATTTGTTCTCGGAATAATCCCGTCGCTTGAAAATGTTGATGTCGACTCGTCCTCATATAATCCTCCCGATTATTCAGACGATTCTTCAAGCGATTCATCATCGGAGGATACGTCTTCGGGCGGCACTTCTTCGGGTGACACTTCGTCAGGAGGAACATCATCGGGCGGTACCTCGTCAGGCGGCAGTTCCTCAGGCGGAACGTCATCAGGAGGCAGCTCCTCTGGCGGTTCATCTTCATCAGGTTCGTCCTCTGGCGGTTCGTCTTCGGGCGGCTCCTCATCAGGAGGAAATTCAAGCACCGTTATTATCGGCGGCGACACAAGCTCAACAGGAAGCTGGATAGGCGGCAACTGGTAACAGTCACAAGCCTTTCAGTCCTGTAAAATACTGAGCTTGAAAGCAACAATTCAAAAAAATTCTCCGATTCAAGTTTTACCCTGAGTCGGAGAATTTTTTGTCATATATAGAAAGGGAAGATATGCGTTAATAAATACCTTTTCATTATTACCTATGGATTTGGGCGGGATTTTTTTGACTGAATTTTGACTACCTAAAACGCTCCAAGTAGCACCGAAACGCACCATAAAAAACCACGGGTTTTTAAAAAATAAAAATACCGCGAAACCCGATAAATAAAGGATTTCCGCGGTATTAGTGGCGGAGAGAAGGGGATTTTGTCTCGGCACTGCCGTGCCTATCGCCTCGCTTACGCTCGTTGCCGCGGCTAAAAAACAGTCCTCAGGACTGTTTTTTTACGCCTTGTTCGAATCCCCTAAAAAAATCACATATAAAAATAAAGAACAGCAAACCGCTTAAAAGTCTGCTGTTCAAAATTGGCGGAGAGAAGGGGATTCGAACCCCTGAACGGGTATTAGCCGTTACACGATTTCCAATCGTGCGCCTTAGACCAGCTCAGCCATCTCTCCGTACCGAACCTCACTATTATACCTTATTATAATGCAAAAATCAATCATTTTTTTCGATTTTATAAATTTCTGTGACCTTTTTTGCCCTTTTAAGTATTTTTTCGCGCAATTCGGCAGGGGAAATGACCTCAATGTCGTTACCGTAGTTAATTATCCATGTTACAAGCGCTTCGCTTACGGCGGCGTCTATTGAAAACGTAAAGGCGCTGCCCGTAACGTTGCGTATAAATATCTTGTCTGAAAATCGGTCGATTACCTGCTCTATTATTTTTTTGTTGCAACGAAGTTCTATCTTTTTCAACTCACCGCCGTACATACTGAAAAGTTTATTAACGTAATCAGCGGTGTCAAAACTGTCTGTATAGGGACTGACCTCGCTGAAATTACGCCTTTTCGAGTCAGTTATTTCAACGTTTTTCATTCGGTCAACGCGAAGATGTATAAGGTTGTCATATTTCTCATAATTCCCAATGAGGTAATAATGGTCGTCCTGCCAAGTGAGCGCGTAGGGACTAAGTATCATTTCCTTATAAACCGTTTCAATTTCGCGTTTCTTTGATAAAATTCGGGTGCAGTATTTGAATTTAACCTTCATTTTAAGAGAGATCGCACGGCTTAATGAGTCAATATTATAATAAAGCTCCTCGTTTGCGCATTTCAGCCTATCGTCAAAATACACGCCGTTTTCACGCGAAGCCGCCTGATGCACGCTTAACATTGAGTTGAGCTTTTTAACAAGCTCACGTGTTTTTTTCGCGCTTATAAATTTAGCTGAACGCACCGCGTCTGTCAGCAGATACACCTCGGGCGCTTCAAGCTCCCTCGAACCGAGAAACCAGCCCGTTTTTGGTAGGGTAGTTTTTATTATATCGTATCCGTAATCGCACAGCACGGATATATCGTCATAAACGGATTTGCGTTCAGCCGAAACGCCGTTTTTTTCAAGATAGGCGCATATTTCCTGCGCGTTCAGCGGATGGTCTTCATCGCTGTATCGGCGCAACGCGTCAAGAACGCACATAGTTTTAATTTTTTGTCCGTGCCTTTCAGACACCTTTAACCATCCTTTCAAATTCGTCGGCTGTGTAAAACGTATTCAGTATGTCAAGCAGGGCGTTTGGCGAGAGACTTTCTGGCAAATCAAGTGTTTTGCAAAGTTCTCGGCGATTGGCCGCGCTGTCGTCTTTCCCCGAAAAACCTAAGCGGTACATATCTGTTTTTGAAATCTTTTTTGCTTGGCTTTTAACGCTCCCGTGCGTTACTCCGATTCGGTCAAGCGCCTTTGTAATAATTTCCTCCGACATACCCTCAACGCCTAAAAACCCCTCTTTTGAGCCGCGGCTTTTGCGCTTTTCTTTACCTGACAGCTGCGGGATATATACGTTTATTATATTCTGACCCTTGCAGATGTTTTTTAAATGCGAACGAATCAAATTGCCTGCGCTGTCGCTGTCGGTCATTACAATAATACCCTTTTCCTCGGCAATACGGCGGATTAGGTCGCATTTTGCCTTATCCTTAAATATCCTAAAACCGTTTGTCGGAATAATAACGGCGTCTATCACATTTTCAAGCGTTATCTTGTCGTACTTGCCTTCAACTATTACTGCTTCGTTCAGTTTAATCAACCGACTCACCCTTTGAAATGATGTAAATAAGGCGTATGCAAAGCTGTTCCAACACCGTTCGCGCATCGGCTGATACCGATTTCAGACGTTTATCGGCGTCAAGCAGAGCGTTGAAACTAAGCATAAGTTTATTAAAATCAAATTTTCTAAGGTTTGCGGCGGCGCGTTCCAGCACAAATTCGCGCCCTCTGTAACCGAATTGCTTGGATACGTAGCTGATGTTGCTCCCAGCGGCTTTTGCCGCATATATGCGGTACATATCCACGTATGTGGAAGACACCGTGTGCAGTATTATCATAGGTTCTATCCGCATAAAAAACAGTTCGTCGATAATGTTAAGCGCCGCGTCGGCGCGGCAGGCTATAATTTCTCTTGTCAGATTGTATACGGACGCTTCAATAGTTTTTACCGATACAAGGTCAACGGTCTGCTTGGTTATTTCCTTGCCGTTTGAGTATAGGCAGAGCTTGTCAAGCTCGTTTTTAAGCGTGGACATATCCTGTCCCGCTGTTTCTATAAGATAGCGCGAGGTGGCACTGTCCATTTTACAGCCGCGTTTTAAAGCGCCGTCGGACATCATTTTCACAAGCTCGGCAGGCTTGCGGTGGTCAAGACAAACCGCCTTTCCGCCGCCCTTTTCCGCGGCTGACACGAGTTTTTTTGCCTTGGAGTTCTTCTTGTAATCAAACTCAATGTTGTCAAACACCACGATAAACACCGTTGACGGCACAGAGTCGGACAATAGGGAAGCGAGCTTATCAAAATCCGTTTTTCCTATATGCTCATAATCGCAGTCGGAGAGTATAACGCACTTTTTGTCAGACATCATAGGGAGCTGTGTAACGGCGTCATAAACGTCTTGAAGCGCACTGCCGCCCTCAAAGCGCTGGTAGTTGAATATATCGTCCTTATCCGCTGTGAGCGCGGAAATAGAATCGCAGTAGTGTTTTTTCAAAAAGGTGTCGTCGCCGAAAAGCAGATAAACAGGCGCAAGCTCTTTTTTTGTTATATCGCGTTTAACGGAATCCTCAAAAATCACAGCCATTGTTTCCTGCCTCCCTTTTTGCGTTTTTCTTCAAGCTCGTTTCGAATTTTTTCCAATGCCATATCTGATTTTAACATATCTTCGCGGCGCTTGCAAGCAAGAGTCAGCTCCAATACACCGAAAATAAGAACAACGGACGAAATAACGGCGGTTTTACTCATTTTCAATACGGCGAACGGCTGAGAACCCATCGTTACTATAACATAGTTTATGTATTTTGCCGTAATGCCCGCAACGAAGAACGTCAGCCGAGACAGTTGCGGCAACAGACCGAACAGCAGAACGGAAATAAAGGCAAAAATAAGCGAAACCGTTACGGCATAGTCTATCAGCAGATTGGTTATTACGGAAACGGTAGAAATATATCCGTAGCAGTAAACGGTAACGGGCAGGGTCATAAGGGTTGCGGACAGCGGAGTTATCACGGCGGAGGTCAAAGTGGACAGAAATCTGTTCTCTGTTTTGAAAGCGTTTAAAATACCTTCGGTTGCCGCAGGCGCGAGGGCGAGAACGCCGAATGTTGAAAGCAAGGAAAGCTGCAAAGCAACGCTGAACACGGCAAACGGCGAGAAAATAAGGATAAGCGTCAACGCGGCGCCTAAGATGTTTACAGAATCCCTGTCACGCCCGATTGCTACCGAAACGGCAAAGAATAGATAGGTGATACCCGCGCGCAGTATCGACATAGTAAACCCGCAAAGCGCGCTCATAATTACAACGGTAAAAACAATTATCGCCGCTTTTATATAGCGGTTATAGAAAAGTTTTTCCGCCGATGATACAACAAAGCTCATAATAATGGCAAGGTGCATACCCGACACCACCATTACATGCGATACGCCCGCCGATTTTACCATACCGTAAAACGAGTCGGACATATACGAGCGGTCGCCTATTGTAAGCGCCGAGAGGGTTGCTGCCGTATCTTCGCTTAAATTCTTAAAAAAACTGCCCGTAATGTATTTTCTCATTTTATTAAGCGTCGAAAGCAGAGGCTTTTTTTTGCCTGTCGGCACAATGTTTTTGAGATTTGCTGTAAGATAGATACCATCGGCGTAATTTCCCGACTTGTATTCGGAGCCGCCAAGTGTTTTCGGCTTAAAATCCGCCGAAATAATGTCGCCAGATTCAAGCTCTGCTCCGTTATATAAAACACTTAGCTTTATACCGCCCTTGATATATTCAGAACGCCTTGTTGCCGCGGTTGCGGAGTAGAACGAGCCGTGATTTACAGGGGCGCTTGTTATTGTAAGATCACAGGTGACGCTTTTATCGGCGTACAGTTTTGCGGAATCTATCTGCTTATACTGTATTTGTATGCTTAATGCCGCAAGCACGGCGGTAAAGACAGCGAATATCAGCTTCGGCGAAGACCTTTTAAGAAGCATAACAAAAAACACTGTTATAGGCAGAGTGCATATAAACAGTGACGCTTTTTCAAATTTATAAGATGTTACCGCAACAACGGTGCATATCACCGCCGACAGCATCATAGGTCTTTTTTTAAGATACGAAATCAATGTTATCTCCCGTAGGCAAGCGGTAATAAATCCGAACCCGTTTTTCGTGTGCAGATTTTTCGCATTGCTTTGTTAAAATACTCGTTAATCCGAAAGGATTAACTGCGTTTTGTGCCTTGCCCTGCAAAAAATCTGCTACACGTAAAATCTGCGACCTAAAAAGAGTGTATTTTAGAGTGGATTTTTATGCGGAGAAGGCAGCAAGGCTGTCGCCTTGCAACGACGACAAGTGAAAATACGCCGAAAAGACGCCGTTTTAGGCGGATTCGGATTATTACCGCTTGCCTAGCGTGACAGGACTCGAACCTGTCACGCCTACAAATAATAATTTTTTGTCTTTTCTTGTCTCATCACTTGTAATACGGCAGTATTACTGCGTTCTTCGACTTCGCCCTTACAAAAAATTATTTATTTGTGAGGTCAAAGAGTTTCTCTCAGCCGCCTTTTTCCGAAAGGCGTAGCGTGAGATATACAGTAAGGCTGTCGCCTTACAATAATAAGCGCAAGCAAGGCGGTAAAAGACGGCAAGTGAAACCGCGGCAGTTTCGAGTCCTGTCACACTACGGCTGACTGAAAAATCCAGCCAGCCGAAATTAATATATCAGTTTCCGCACTCAATGCTTATTCTGTTGAATACATCGAGTATGTCGTCTATCGTGGCGTTTTTCTTTTCATCGCCCGATTTATCCATAATTATGTTGCCCTTGTCCATCATAATAAGGCGGCTGCCGTATTCAACGGCATATCTCAGATTGTGGGTCACCATAATGGCGGTGAGATGCTTTTCACGCACTATCCTGTCCGTAAGCTCCATAATCGTTTCGGCGGTCTTGGGGTCGAGAGCCGCGGTATGCTCGTCAAGAATAAGAAAATCAAGCTCGGTCATAGTCGCCATAAGCAGAGACACAGCCTGCCGCTGACCGCCTGAAAGCAGACCCATTTTAACGTGAAGTTTGTCTTCAAGACCGAGTCCTAACGACGCTAACTGCTCTCGGAAATAGTCGAAACGCTTTTTATTTATCGCCATAGAAAGACCGAACGGTTTGCCCTTATTGTCTGCAAGCGAAAGGTTTTCAAGTATGGTCATATTGGGAGCGTTTCCCATAGACGGGTTTTGGTAAACGCGGCCTATTTTCGCATATCTTTGAAATTCTTTGAGTTTATTTATGCTTTTGCCGTTAATAAGCACCTCGCCGCCGTTAATAGGAATACTTCCGCAAATAATGTTCAGCATAGAGGTCTTTCCGCTTCCGTTACTACCGACTACCGAAATAAATTCGCCGTCGTCAACCTTTAAATTAAAATTCTGAAACAGGCACATTTCGGTGACAAGACCTGGGTTGTATACCTTAGTGACTTTTTTAAGCTCTAACATCTTTTTTCACCGAGCCTTTCTGAAAATTGCCTATTGCGAGTATGAGCAGGAACAACGCGGCGGTAATTAGCTTTAAAAGATTTGCGGGCAGTCCGAGACTGATCGCTATCTGTATACACGCTTTGTATACAACGCTGCCCACGATAACCGCGGTAGTACCCTTAATAAAACTCATTTTCTTAAACAGGGTGGTGCCTATTATAACTGCGGCAAGACCGAAGACCATCTGACCCGTTCCCATAGTCGCCGAAAACGCGCGCTGTTCGTGACACACTACGGCACCCGAGAGCGCAACCAAAGCGTTTGAAATTACAAGTCCTATAATCTTTACCCTGCCCATATCCTTTGAAAGGGAGGTTACAAGAGCGCTGTTGTCGCCGACCGCTCTGAGCAGAAAACCGCTTTTGGTTTTAAAATAAACGTCAAGTACAAATTTGCATATCAGCATTATAATAAGCGAAACTATAAGTTTCCTTAAAATAAGTGTGAGCGAACCGAAGGCAAACATTGTCGGTGCGGCGCTGAAAATTGTATCCGTTTCACGGCTCACGGCAAGGTTGGAGCCTGCAATTTGAAGATTTATTGAGAAAAGCGCCGTCATAGTGATTATTCCCGCAAGCAGATCCCTTACTTTAAGACGGACGTGTATAAATCCCGTTATGAAACCTGCCGCAGCGCCCGTAACAGCCGCCGCAAGAAGAGTGAGGTAGGGGTTTACTCCTTTTACAAGCAACACGGCGGAGACAGCGGCTCCGAGCGGGAAGCTGCCGTCGACCGTTAAATCGGGAAAATCAAGTATTTTATAGGTTATGAATATTCCGAACGAAAGTATTGCGTAAATAAAGCCCTGTGTGAGCGTACTAATGATTAGATCAAGCATTTTTTACTCCGAAACTTAATTATTTTGCTTCAATAGCGGTATCGGCAACATCTGACGGAAGTGTTATGCCCATTGCGTTTATAGCGTCAGAGTTAATGTAGGTGCTGTATTCGCTGACGGTCTCATACTTCATATCTGACGCCTTTGATTCGCCTTTGAGGATTTTAGCCGCCATTTTCCCCGCTATTTTGCCAAGCTCTATATAATCAATTCCGGCCGAGGCAACACAGCCTTTTTTAACCTGCTCTATTTCACTGCCGTAAACGGGGATACCCGCTTCATTGGTTTTTTCAAGGATAGAGGGGAGAACGCCTACAACCGTGTTGTCGGTAAGATTTGAGAAGCAATCGACCTTTTTGCCGATGAGCGTGTCAACAGCCTGCGTTACCTCCGACTGTGCGGTTACGCCGAGCGCCTCGATAGTAAATCCGTAATCGCCCGCTTTTTCTTTGTATTCCGCAATGGCGGATACCGAGTTCTGTTCGCTTGTTGTGTAGATTATGCCGATGGTCTTAGCGTCGGGTTGGAGTTTTCTTATAAGCGCTAACTGTGCTTCAACGGGGAGTTTATCCGAAACGCCCGTGATGTTGCCCTTTGTGAGTTTTGCTTCCTCGGGGTCGGTTATCGCGTTGAATACAACGGGTATATCCTTATCCTCAGCCGCCGCAAAGCAGGCGGTTGCCGACGGGGTCGCTATTGCGCACATAAGAGCGACGTTCTTTGAAGAAAAGTTCTGCGCTATCTGTGTCGCGGTGGAGTTGTCGAACGATGCGTTCTGATAGTCTATCTCAAAATCCTTGCCCTCGGTAAGTCCCGCTTCTTTAAGACCCTCTAAAAAGCCTGTGCGGCAGTTGTCAAGAGAAGCGTGTTCGCCGTATTGGCTTATGCCTATAACGGGTACCTTTGAGGTTTTTGAAGTACCGCAAGCGGTGAATGTAAGAGCTAATGTAAGTGTAAGTATTGCAGCAAATAATTTTTTCATTTTGGTTTCCTCCGTATAATAAGTAATTTGTTTTGTATATTTGTTCTGTATTTAAAATCTGCTAAGCCGCGCCATCGTTTGGTTAATATAAACATAAGTTTTGACTCCTTGAAAATAAAAAAATCCTGTCCCATAATAAATATGGGACAGGAGTAATACCTGCGGTGCCACCCAAGTTGACGGAAAATCCGCCCGCTCTGTCTCACACAAATATGTGAGCCGTATTTATAACAGGTACGGTACCCGTTGGCTGCTACTCACCCGAAAGCTTTCGGCCACCCTCATAAGTCCATTCGCCGTACTGTCCGCTGCAACGTTTCCACCGTCGGTTGCTCTCTGAAAGTTTCAAGTAGGGCTACTACTCTTAATCATCGGTTTTTCTATGTCGTTGACATTTTAGCACTTTAACAGGCAAAAGTCAATACCTTTTTTAAAAATTTTTTTATTTTAAATTTTCCCTTGCATTGGCTATCATTAATTTCAGCCTGTTTTCCTGGTTTACCTTAGTCGCTCCTGCGTCATAGTCAATAGCGACAATGTTCATATCGGGATTGCGGTCTTTAAGGGGTTTCATCATACCCTTGCCGCAAATGTGATTGGGCAGACAGCCGAACGGCTGGGTGCAGACTATGTTGTGAACCCCGCTGTCGTTAAGTTCCAGCATTTCGGCTGGCAAGAGCCAACCCTCTCCCATCTTTGTGCCGAAACCGATATAATCCTGTATCAGTTTCATAGTATGCTTTATCGGGGTAGGGGGTGAAAAACGCCCGTCATATTTGAGCATATCTATAATTGTCTGCTGTTGCTTCGCAAGATAATTAAAAACAAATTTCATAACGGGATACCTGAATTTATGTATACCGTAAAGCTCGTAATCGCTTATCTGCGACACTATGCAGTACATAAAAAAGTCCATAAGTCCAGGTACAACGACCTCGGCGCCCTCGTCCACCAAAAACTGTTCAAGATTGTTGTTGCCGAGCGGCGAATATTTTACATATATTTCGCCGACAACGCCGACCTTAACCTTTTTTGTTCTTTCAAGCGGTATTTTTCCGAACTCGGCTATGATTTTTTTACAGTTGTTTTTGACCTTTTTCATTGATACGCCGTTTTCGTCCATATCCCGTGCTAACTCGGCGGTAATGCGGTCGGCGGTCTGCTCGCTCTGACCTTTTTTGACCTCGTACGGCTTGCATTGATTTACCAAGGTAAGCAATAAATCGCCGTAGATTATCGCATAAAACATACGGTGCAAAATGGGTACGGTCAGCTTAAATCCGGGGTGATTTTCAAGACCGCCGAGGTTGAACGAAATAACGGGAACAAAGCCGTATCCTGCGCGTTCAAGCGCTTTTCTGAGCAAAAATATGTAGTTTGAGGCACGGCAGCCGCCGCCCGTTTGGAACAAAATCAGCGCTACCTTGTGCGGATCGTATTTTCCGCTTTTTAAGGCGGTCAAAAACTGCCCGATTACAAGTATGGCAGGGTAACACGTGTCGTTATGCACATATTTTAAGCCCGTGTCGATTATCTCTCTGCCCTCGGTTTCAAGCAGCTCCATATTGTAGCCGTAGTTTTTAAGCACCTGAATAAACAGCTTAAAATGACGCGGCAGCATATTCGGTACAAGTATCGTATATTCCTTTTTCATATCCTCGGTAAAGGGTATGTATTTTCGCTCCGATTTCATTTTTCGCTCCTTTCTTCAAGTGCGCCCAAAAGGCTTCTTAGCCGTATTTTAACCGCTCCGAGATTGGTTATTTCGTCTATTTTTATCTGTGTATAGAACTTTCCGTTGCTTTCAAGTATAGAACGTACCTCGTCGGTCGTTATCGCGTCCACACCGCATCCGAACGATACAAGCTGAACAAGCTCGGTGTCGCTGTGCTCGGCGGCATAACGCGCCGCACGGTAAAGCCTTGCGTGGTATGTCCATTGGTTTAGAACTTTTACGGTGAACGGTTCAGCCATATCAAAAACGCTGTCCTCGCTTACAACAACAAAGCCGAGCGTGTTTGCAAGTTTGTCTATGCCGTGACCTATCTCCGCGTCTATGTGGTAAGGGCGTCCCGCGAGTATCATTATGCGCCGTCCGTTCGTTCGCGCGTATTCAAGCGCGCGTTTGCCCTCCGCTTTGACGGCGTTCATATAATCCGAGTACCGCGACAGACCCGTTTCAACAGCCTTTTTAACTTCGCTTTTCTTTATATCGGGATAAAACGGCTTTAAGTAACCGTATAATTCTGATGTCAGTTTACTCTTGCTGTTAATGTTAAGGTAGGGGTAGAGAAATTTAACGCTTGAAAGCTCCTCAACATTTCCCTTTAATAGCTCCGAATAATACGCTACAACAGGGCAGTTGTAGTGATTGTCGGAATACTTTTCGTCCATATTGAATGTAAGACAGGGATAAAAAATTGCGTGGGCGCCTTTTTCTATAAGCTCCGCTATGTGGCCGTGCATTATTTTGGCAGGGTAGCAGGCTGTGTCCGACGGAATTGAAAACTGTCCCTTCTCGTATGTGCGTCTTGTTGACATCGGCGAAACAACGACCTCAAAGCCGAGAGAAGTGAAAATCCCGTGCCATAAAGGCAGTAACTCATACATTCCGAGCGCGAGCGGCAGACCCAATTTTCCGTGCTTGCCTGTTTCGGATTTTAAAGATGTCAGATAGTTGCGCTTAAATTCATACAAATTCGGCAGATGCTCCGCACCCGCGCCGCCGCCGAGACCCTTTTCGCATTGATTGCCCGAAATAAAACGCTTGCCGTCGCTGAATGTATTAACGGTCAGTCGGCAATGGTTGGTACAGCCGCCGCATACGGTCGATTTCGAGGTGTGGGTGAAGTTTTTAAGCCCGTCCTCCGTTATAAGGGTTGAATTTTCGCATTTCTTGGAGTAAAGCGCCGCGCCGTAGGCACCCATAAGACCCGCTATTGCGGGACGTATTACATTATGACCGAGTTCACGCTCAAAAGCACGCAGAACAGCGTCGTTATGGAATGTTCCGCCCTGAACGACGATATTTTCACCGAGTTCCTCGGCAGAGGAGGCTCGTATTACCTTGTAGACGGCATTTTTAACCACGCTTATCGAAAGACCTGCCGAAATATCCTCAACCGAAGCGCCGTCCTTCTGCGACTGCTTTACCGATGAGTTCATAAACACCGTGCAACGGCTTCCGAGATTGACGGGGGCCTTGCTTAAAAGACCTTTCTTTGCAAAGTCAGATATGGAATATCCCATAGCCTTTGCGAACGTTTCCAAAAACGAGCCGCAGCCCGAAGAACAAGCCTCGTTCAGCATAATGCTGTCAATCGCCCCGTTTTTTATCTTAAAACACTTAATGTCCTGACCGCCTATGTCGAGTATGAAATCAACGTTCGGCTGAAAGTGTTTTGCGGCGGTATAGTGCGCTATGGTTTCCACAAGTCCTATATCTACCCCGAAGGCGTGGCGGATAAGCTCCTCGCCGTATCCCGTCACGGCGGAGCCTTTTATGCCTATTCTGTCTCCGCACAGCTCGTACAGCTTTTCAAGCTGTTCTTTTACTATTTCAACGGGATTTCCCTGATTTGAAGCATAATAAGAGTAAAGTATGCGGTTTTCATTGTTTAGCAAAACGAGTTTTGTTGTGGTCGAACCGCAGTCTATTCCGAGAAATGCGTCGCCCGAATAGGAATTTATATCGCAGTTGTCAACGCTTGCGCTTGCGTGGCGTTTTGTAAATTCGGAATATTCGTTTTCCGAGGCAAATAACGGTTCAAGCCGTCCCACGCTGTTTTGGGTTACCGCATTTGTCACTTTATGTATAAGCTCGTCGGCAGTAAACGCTCTGTTTTCTTTCTCTGCATATATTGACGCGCCCATAGCGACCGCATACCGTGCGTAATCGGGGAAAACGGCGTGTTCATCATCAAGACCGAGAGTTTCCTTAAACCGCAGTCTTAAACCCTTGCAGTAGAAAAGGGGACCGCCGAGGAAAAGCACCTTGCCGCGTATTTTCTTGCCCTGTGCCAAGCCTGCTATGGTCTGGTTTACTACCGCTTGGTATATGCTCGCGGCGACATCTTCCTTGCGCGCACCCTGATTTAAGAGCGGTTGTATATCCGTCTTTGCAAAAACGCCGCACCGCGAGGCTATCGGGTAAAGCCTGCCTGCGTTTAGGCTCAGCTTGTCAAGCTCGTCAACGCTTATATTAAGCAAAGTAGCCATTTGGTCGATAAACGCGCCTGTTCCGCCAGCACAGCTTCCGTTCATACGTTCGTCAATTCCGCCGTCGAAGAATATTATCTTTGCGTCCTCTCCGCCCAATTCTATGACGCAGGAGGTGTCGGGTTCGAGCTTTTTAACAACCTCGCCCGTTGCAAAAACCTCCTGAACAAAGGGAATATCGGCAGCCTCCGCAAGACCGAGACCCGCTGAGCCTGAAATCGCCGTATCAATATAAGCGGTTCCCGTTATCTGTTTTATAAGAGCCAACAACTCAGCCGTTTTTTCTCTTACCCTCGAAAAGTGGCGCTCGTACCGCTCAAAAACAATTTCTTCATCACGGCGCAATACAGCCTTGGCGGTGGTGGAGCCTATGTCAAGTCCCAAAGAAAAGCCGCTTGGCGATTTTGAATTTTCGGTATACATAAAATATCCTCCGTGCGACAAGAAAATACATAATAACTTATTATATTACACTTTATTTAATAAAACAAGCACTAAAAAATGAACAAATCACCTGTTGAAAAAAGAATTCTGTTATAGTAAAATCAGTACGGGAGTGATTGAAATGAAAGAAATTTCGGCAAAGGAAATTAAAGATAATCTTATAAAAGCGATAGCGGACGAATGGATGCTTATAACGTCAGGCGATGAGAAAGGGTATAACACTATGACTGCCTCTTGGGGATTTACAGGCGAAATGTGGGGTGAAGACTCTGTTGCGATTATGGTGCGCCCTCAGCGTTACACTATGGAGTTTATCGAGAAAAACGACCTCTTCACGCTGAGTTTTTACGGTGACAGAAAGGATATTCACAAGGTTTGCGGTCATAAATCGGGCAGGGATACCGATAAGGCGGCTCAGTGCGGACTGACGCCTGTTTTTGAATACGGAACGACCTATTTCAAGCAGGCAAGATTGGTTATAGTTTGCAAGAAGCAGTATATGTCGCGTCTTGAAGAAAAATGCTTTATTGATAAGGAACCGTTAAGATGGTATCCCGAAAAGGATTATCACAATATGATAATCGGGAAGATAATAAAGGTGCTTGCTGAATAGGCAGACGTGGGTCAAATTTGTAAAATTTTTTCTTTTCATATTGACTGACAAGGAATTTGGTAGTATTCTTATATGTGGATTTTTATTATTCTAAGGAGGAATAAAAAATGTTTAAATCTGAATATTTAAAAAAGGTTTATGCAGGAGTTGAGGCGAGGAGCGCAGGAGAAAAGGAATTTTTGCAGGCAGTCCGCGAGGTTCTTGAATCTTTGGAGCCAGTAGTTGCCGCAAATCCGAAAATTGAAGAAAACGGCGTTTTAGAGAGAATAGTTGAGCCTGAAAGACAGGTATTTTTCCGTGTTTCCTGGGTTGACGATAACGGCAAGGTTCAGGTAAACAGAGGTTACCGCGTTCAGTTCAATTCCGCAATAGGACCGTATAAGGGCGGCATACGTCTGCACCCGTCGGTTAACGCTTCCGTTATTAAGTTCTTGGGCTTTGAGCAGATCTTCAAGAACAGCCTTACAGGTCTTCCGATAGGCGGCGGCAAGGGCGGTTCTGACTTTGACCCGAAAGGCAAGTCCGACGCTGAGGTTATGCGTTTCTGCCAGAGCTTTATGACCGAGCTTTCAAAGCACATCGGCGCGGATACTGATGTCCCCGCAGGCGATATAGGCACAGGCGCACGCGAGATCGGCTATATGTTCGGTCAGTATAAAAGACTCCGCAACGAGTTCACAGGCGTTCTCACAGGCAAGGGTCTTACATACGGCGGTTCGCTCGCACGTACAGAGGCTACGGGTTACGGTCTTTGCTATTATACCGAGGAAATGCTTAAATGTATGAAGAACGATTCGTTCAAGGGCAAGACTGTTGTTATCTCGGGTTCGGGCAACGTTGCTATCTATGCTACCGAAAAGGCTACTCAGCTCGGCGGCAAGGTTGTTGCTCTTTCCGATTCCAACGGTTATATATATGACCCCAACGGCATTAATCTTGATGTTGTTAAGCAGATAAAAGAAGTTGAGCGCGGAAGAATTAAAGAATATGTAAACCGTGTTGACGGCGCCGAGTATCACGAGGGCTGTCACGGTATCTGGACTGTTAAGTGCGACATTGCTTTGCCGTGCGCTACTCAGAACGAGCTTGATGGCGAGTCGGCAAAGGCGCTTATCGCAAACGGCGTTATGGCTGTGGCAGAGGGCGCAAATATGCCTTCTACACCCGAGGCTGTTGAAGCGTTCCAGAACGCAGGTATTCTTTTCGGACCCGCAAAGGCGGCTAACGCAGGCGGCGTTGCTACCTCAGCACTTGAAATGAGCCAGAACTCAATGAGATACAGCTGGACATTTGATGAAGTAGACGCAAAGCTCAAAGATATTATGGTCAACATTTTCCATAATTCTTATAACGCTTCAAAGAAATACGGCGTTGAGGGCAATTTAGTAGCAGGCGCAAACATAGCAGGCTTTGAAAAGGTTGCCGAAGCTATGATAGCACAGGGAATTGCTTATTAATTAAAGAGTATAATGAAAAATCGAGGTTCAATTACGAACCTCGATTTTTTTATGCATTGTTATTATTTTTCGTTTGCCTGAATGTATTCAACAACTTCGCCGATGGTCTTCATTGTGTCAATCGCTTCGTCGGGAATTTCAACGTCAAACTCGTCTTCAATTGACATAAGCAGCTCTACAACATCAAGGCTGTCAGCACCTAAATCGTCGGCTATGTTAGTTTCCATAGTCATTTTTTCTTCATCAGCGTCAAGCTGTTCTGCTAATATTTTTTTAATTTTTTCAAATACCATAGTAATTCCTCCGCATTAAAAATAACAAATAAATAATATGAGTTTTATTTCTGTTTGTCAATACATTTTTATAAATTTTTTTAATCTTTATTCCTTACATCTGTCTTTCGGGGTTGTTTGTTCGGTCAAGCAGATAGTCAATGCTGACGTTATAAAAGTCCGATAGCTTAATTAAAACCTCGGCTGTCAGCGATATAACCCCGTTTTCGTATTGGGAATAGGTGTTCTGTGATACATTAATCACTTTCGCGATTTCCCTTTGCTTTATATCGTTATCCTCTCTGATTGCCTTTAAGTTTTTAAAACGCATAATAACCACCTCGTAGTTATTATGCTTTATCTGTAATAAAGATATTGAAATTTATCTGTAATACAGATATAATATCGTTATAAAGACTTTGGCGGAGGTAATTTATGAGCGTTTTTGAAAAGGATCTATACCGATATTACGGCGAAATGGGTGAAACTCTTAAACAACGAATTTTCAGACCCTATGAAATTAAGTATATTTACTGTATGCGTAAAATTCAGGAGGGCGGCGGTCGGCTGAAAAGCACATATTACAGATTAAAACTGAAAAGACTGTCAAACAAAACAGGATTGCAAATTTCTTATCAGGCAAGCATAGGCGAGGGTTTTTATATCGGTCACTGCGGCAGAATTATAATAAATCCAAGGGTTAAAATGGGTAAAAATATAAATATAGCCACAGGTGTTACTATAGGTCAGGAAAACAGGGGAAAACGTAAGGGGTGTCCGACTATCGGAGACAACTGTTGGATAGGGACAAACGCCGTAATAGTGGGTAATATCAACATCGGAAACGATGTTCTAATAGCTCCGCTATCCTATGTAAATTTCGATGTTCCCGACCATTCAATAGTAATCGGAAATCCCGCAAAAATAATTCACCGAGACAACGCAACCGAGGGATATATCAATAAAACGATTTAGTTGTTAAAAACAGTTGCAAAATTCCTCTGATTAATTTATAATAATTAGGCAGTAGTTCAATTTGAAAGGTGGGACAGGGCGCGTTTCGCGCTCTTACGTAATGGCTAATGAAAAGTTGGTAAAATCCATAACATCTATGGATGAGGATTTTGCAAAGTGGTATACCGACGTTGTAATGAAAGCCGAGCTTATGGATTATTCGTCTGTAAAGGGTTGTATGATAATCAGACCCTACGGCTATGCAATCTGGGAAAACATTCAAAAGATAATGGACGGTATGTTTAAGGAAACGGGACACGAAAATGTGTATATGCCGATGTTTATACCCGAAAGTCTTTTGCAAAAGGAAAAAGATCACGTTGAAGGTTTTGCTCCCGAGGTCGCTTGGGTTACTCACGGCGGCGAGGAGGAGTTGGAGGAACGCCTGTGCGTCCGTCCTACTTCGGAAACTCTGTTCTGCGACCACTTTAAAAACGTGGTACATTCCTACCGCGACCTGCCTAAGCTCTATAACCAGTGGTGCAGCGTTGTGCGTTGGGAAAAAACAACCAGACCTTTCCTGCGTTCAAGAGAATTTTTGTGGCAGGAGGGACATACCCTCCACGCAACCCCAGAAGAAGCGCAGGAAGAAACTATCCGCATGCTGAACGTTTATGCGCGCTTTGCGGAAGAATATCTTGCAATGCCTGTTGTTAAGGGACGTAAAACCGATAAGGAGCGTTTCGCAGGCGCGGAGGATACATACACGATAGAGGCTCTTATGCACGACGGTAAGGCTTTGCAGAGCGGAACCTCGCATTATTTCGGCGACGGCTTTGCAAGGGCTTTTGATATTGAGTTTACCGATAAAGAAAATAAGAGCGTTCACCCGTTCCAGACTTCGTGGGGCAGTACCACAAGGCTTGTCGGCGCGATTATAATGACCCACGGCGACGATAACGGTCTTGTTTTGCCGCCTGCCGTAGCGCCGATTCAGGCGGTTCTTATACCGATAGCGATGCACAAAGACGGCGTCCTTGAAAAAGCGAACGAGGTTTATTCAAAAATCAAATCCGTTTGCCGCGTTAAGCTCGACGACAGCGAGCAGTCGCCCGGTTGGAAGTTCTCTGAATATGAGATGAAGGGCGTTCCGCTCAGAATTGAACTCGGTCCTAAGGATATAGAGAACAATTCCTGCGTTGTTGTAAGACGCGACAACCGTGAAAAGACCGTTGTATCGCTTGACGAGCTTGATAAAAAAATACCCGAGCTTTTGCAGGCGGTGCGTGACGGACTTTATGAAAAGGCTCTCAAACGCCGTGCTGAAATGACGTTTGACGCGCATAATCTTGATGAACTTAAAGACATTGCCGATAACAAACCAGGTTTTATACGCGCTATGTGGTGCGGCGACAGGGAATGTGAGGACAAGCTCAAAGAGGTTGCGGGCGTTACGTCCCGCTGTATCCCGTTTGAGCAGGAGCATATCAGCGATAACTGCGTATGCTGCGGTAAAAAGGCAAAGCATATGCTTTATTGGGGCAAGGCTTATTAATTTGAAAGAGGTGTCAGTATGAAAACCGTAAAAAAGCTCCTTATTTTAATCTTTACATTGTGCGTTCTGTTTTCGTCAGCGGCATTTGCGGCGTCGGCGGCAACAAACTATGACGTAACGGGCGACGGAAAGGTAGATATTCGCGACCTTATAGCCGCAAAGAAGCTGTCGGCTGAAAATCCGTCTGATTCGAGGGCTGATTTTAACGGAAACGGCAAGATAGACGCCGAAGATCTGATCACCCTCAAAAAAGTTTTGATAGGGACAAAACCGTCTGATGATTCGGGCGAATGGTTCCCTGGAAATTGGTAAATCAGGTATTAGACAAATTAGGTTTATATGGTGATAAAACAGCCGCTCTCTTAGAAAAGAGAGCGGCTGTTGTTGTAATATGATTGAAATGTGTTTCTAACGTCTAATATTCAATTATCTTTCTGTTCCTATAAAGAATACCGCAAGTGTGCCCGGACCTGCGTGGGCGGCTATAACGGGATCAAGATAGTTAATAACGGTATTCTTAACGCCGTAACGCTTCTTTATCTGCGTTTCGATATATTTTGCCTCGTCTTCGCAGTCGCCGTTGACTATAAATACATCTTGGTCGGCTATGTTTATGCCTTTTTCGCCGAGCGAATTTATAAGGTATTCAATAGAAGCCTTTCTGCCGCGAACCTTGCCCGTGACATACAGTCCGCCGTCATTCGCGGTGTGAAGCAACGGTTTTACACCGAGCAAGCTGCCTAAAAGCGCGCTCGTACCCGAAAGTCTGCCGCCGCGCTTTAAGAAGAACAGGTCTTCAATGGTGAAAATATGACAGACCGATAATTTGTTGGTTTCAACCCAATCGGCAACCTCGTCTATTGTCTTGCCCTGCTTTTGCAGTTTTACGGCATAATGCACTATCAAACCTTCGCCAAGAGACGCGGCAAGCGTGTCCAAAACTATTATCCTGCGGTCGGGGTATTGTTCCTTATAATCCTCGGCGGCATTTTTAATGTTTTGATAGGAGCCTGAGAGCTTTGATGAGAAAGCAAGAACAAGCACGTCTTCGCCGTTCTCCAAAACAGGCTTTATAATCTTATCGCAGGCGTCGCGGTCAACAAGAGAGGTAGTTATTTTCTCCTTGGCACGCAAACGGCGGTAGGTCTCCTCATAGTTTGTGGGAACACCCTCAATGTAACTGTCGAACTGCTTATCGCCTATATAATATTTCATTGAGAGTATTTTAACTCCGTAGCTCTCTATCTGCCCGTCGGTGAGGTTGGCACAAGAGTCAGTGATTATTCTGTAACCCATAGCGATTCTCCTTTTAATTAATTTCAACCATATTATATTACATAATTCTATAATTGGCAATCTAATTGAAAAATTTTCTTTTCTACACCGCAAAAATGTGCGGTAGAGTAAAAAAAGCAACTCAACTCACGCGAGAATTCCGCGGTTATATGCCTGTAACTTCAAGTTTTTCAAGACTTTCGCACGCCTGCTCCCACTCTTTCATAGCGGCGGACAGCGCGCATTCGGTTGATTCTATTTGTTTACTTATTTCGTCAAGTTTTAAATAATCGCTTATGTTTTCTTCCCAATTAAGTTCCTCTTTAAGTCCGTCAAGCTGTTCTTCAAGAAGCGCTATTTGCTCCTCGCTCTTTTTAACGGCGCGTTCAAGCCGCGATTTTTCCTTTGCGGGTGTGGTGAATTTCTTTTTTGCGCCTGAGGGTTTTGTCGGCGGTATCGGTTCTTCGGTGATAGGTTGTTTTTTCTGCTCTGTATATTGGGTATAACCGTAAGGAAAATATTTTACCTCGCCGTTTTCAAAAACCAAAAGACTGTCGGATATTTTTTTAACAAAATATCTGTCGTGCGATACAAAAAGCACCGTTCCGCCGAAATTGCAAAGTATATTTTCAAGCGTTTCCTTGCCGACTATGTCCATGTGGTTTGTCGGCTCGTCAAGTATAAGAAGGTTGGGACGTCGGTTGAATATTTTGCAAAGCGCAAGCCGTACGCGCTCGCCGCCTGAAAGCATATTAACGGTCTTAAACACGTCCTCGCCGCTGAAAAGGAACGCTCCAAGTGCTTTGCGCGCTTCAAATGGGGTGTATGTAGGATACGCTGACAGAAAATCGTCAAGCACCGATGAATTTGATGAATACTGCGCCATTTGTTGATCAAAGTAGCCTATTTTTACGCGCGGTCCGAATTTATACTCGCCCGAAAGCGGCGGTACCGAGCCCATAAGCGTTTTGATGAATGTGGATTTTCCAAGTCCGTTTCCGCCGATTATGCCTATTTTCATACCGCGTTTTACATCAACGCTGACTGTTGACAGCGGCTTGTCAAACCCGATTTCAAGGTCCTTTACAAACAGGACGTCCTTAACGCCCATATCATCGGGTTCAAAGTTCGTGTAAAACGCGCGTGTATCGCTCTTTTCGGGGGAGTCAATCAACTCCATACGTTCTATTTGCTTTAATTTTGACTGCGCCATAGCGGCTTTGGTCGGCTTGTATTTGAAACGGTCTACTATTTCTTCAAGACGTGCGATTTCCTTTTGCTGACGCTCGTATTCTTTCGCCTGACGTTCACGCAGTAATTTCTTTTCTTCAATAAATTTGCTGTAATTCCCCGCGTATTTATATGTTTTGCCGTGTTCTATTTCATAAATAGTATTGACGGTGTTGTCAAGAAACATTCGGTCGTGCGAAACAATAACGACCGCCTTTTTATAATCGCTTATATACTCTTCAAGCCATTCCACCGCCTCAATATCAAGGTGGTTTGTCGGCTCGTCAAGCAGGAGTATGTCGGGCTTTGAAAGCAACAGCTTTAAAAAGGCTATCTTGGTGCGCTGACCGCCCGAAAAATCCGAAAGCGGACGTAACTTTTCTTCTTCCGAAAACCCGAAATGCTTTATAGCCGCTTCATATTCCTTTTCAAAATAAAATCCGCCCAAAACCGTAAAATAATCTAAAAGGGAAGTGTAGCTCTTGATGCTCTCTTCGCTTTGGCTTTCTTCCATTTCGCTCTGCGCTTTATCAAGCTGTGATTTAACGCTTAAAATATCCGAATAAGCTGAGCGTATCTCGTCTATCATCAGGGCGCTGTCGTCCTTGAAGGTCATCTGGGACAGCATACCTATTACGGGTTTGCCTGACATTATAAACATACTGCCGTCGTTTTCCTCGTTTGAAAGGTGCAGTTCGCCGCTTATAAGTTTAAGCAGCGTTGTTTTTCCGCAGCCGTTCCTGCCTACAATTCCTATTTTACTTGCGTCGCATATTTCTATATCTACTTTTGAAAGTATTTCGTTTCCTGAAAGGTCAACCTTACCGTCCTGAATTTTAAGCTGCATTTTGCACCTCCTTAAAAAAACTGACCGATAGTAAATATCGGTCAGCGTGCTATTAGTTCTCGTGCTTCTTAAATCCGCGGCGTTCCCTGTGGGAACCTCTGTGATTGTCACGGCGTTGCGGAACATCGTCTGCACCGTCTTCAACAACTGCGCCGTTTACTTCTACGAGCGCGTCGCGTCTTGAAAGATTTATTCTGCCCTGATCGTCTATCTCGGTAACCTTTACAAGAACCTGATCGCCGACAGAAACAACGTCTTCAACCTTTTCAACACGTTTTACATCGAGCTTTGATATGTGAACAAGTCCCTCTTTTCCGGGAGCTATTTCAACAAACGCACCGAATGTCATAAGACGTGTTACCTTGCCGCTGTATATAGCGCCGACCTCGGGATCGTTCGCAATAAGCTCAATAATTGAAATTGCCTGTTTTGCCTTTTCAATATCAAGACCTGAAACAAATACCTGACCGTCTTCCTCAATGTTAATAGTACATTCGCACTGCTCCTGAATGGACTGAATAACCTTGCCCTGCTTGCCGATAACATCGCCGATCTTGTCGGGGCTGATTTTGGTAGTAACCATTTTGGGAGCATATTTTGAAAGTTCTTTTCTCGGTTCGGGTATACATTTCAACATAACCTCGTCAAGTATATAATCCCTCGCCTTGTGAGTCTTAGCAAATGCTTCCTTTATGATTTCGGGGGTAAGACCGTGTACTTTAAGGTCCATCTGAATGGCGGTGATACCCTTGTGAGTACCTGCTACCTTAAAGTCCATATCGCCGTAGAAGTCTTCAAGACCCTGAATGTCTACCATAGTCATAAAGTCGCCGTATACGCCCTTGTCGCCTGTGATAAGTCCGCAGGAGATACCCGCAACAGGAGCTTTTATCGGAACGCCTGCCGCCATAAGAGCCAAGGTGGAACCGCATATAGAGCCCTGTGAGGTCGAACCGTTGGAGGAAAGAACCTCGGATACTACACGGATAGCGTAAGGGAAGTCTTCAACCGACGGAATAACGGGAACGAGAGCGCGTTCCGCAAGCGCGCCGTGACCTATTTCACGTCTTCCAGGTCCTCTTGAAGGCTTTGTTTCACCGACAGAGTAGGACGGGAAGTTGTAGTGATGGATATAACGCTTTGAAACTTCTTCATCAAGTCCGTCGAGCTTCTGCGCATCGCTTACGGGCGCCAAGGTTGCAACCGAGAGAACCTGAGTCTGACCTCTTGTGAACATACCTGAACCGTGAACACGGGGGAGAAGGTCTATCTGAGCGTTTAAGGGACGTATCTCGTCGATACCTCTGCCGTCAACACGTTTCTTTTCGTTTTTGAGCCAATCTCTTACAACGTGCTTCTGAACAAGGTACATTATTTCCTCTATCTTGGCTTCGCAGCCCTCAAATTTCTCGTCGAACTTTTCGTGAACTGCGTTGTAGATGGGGAGGAGAGCCGCGTCGCGAACGGTCTTGTCATCGGTGTCGAGAGCCTTTTTAACGTCCTCAATGCAGAAGTCTTCAATTTCTTTGAAGATAACAGGATCGGGATCGTTAGACTCAAACTCAAACTTCGGCTTGCCTATTTCGGCAACTATTCCGTTTATGAATTTAACTACCTCGCGGTTGACCTCGTGACCTGCCATAATGCAGTCGAACATAAGGTCGTCGTCTATTTCGTTACCGCCTGCCTCAATCATAGCAACCAGATCTGCTGTTGAAGAAACGGTGAGATTGAGTTCGGTCTTCTCGCGCTGTTCAAGGGTCGGGTTGATAACTATTTCGCCGTCAACCAAACCAACGTTTACGCTGGAAATCGGGCCGTCCCACGGAATGTCGGAAATGGCGATAGCCGCCGATACGCCGATAGCCGCCGCAACCTCGGGCGAGCAGTCGGGGTCAACCGACATAACAGTAGCGACAACCGAGCAGTCGTTGCGCATATCCTTCGGGAAAAGCGGACGGATAGGGCGGTCGATACAGCGGGAAGCAAGTATCGCCTTTTCGCTTGCCCTGCCTTCGCGCCTCTGGAAAGAACCGGGGAAACGGCCTACCGAGTACATTTTTTCCTCATAGTCAACCGAAAGCGGGAAGAAATCCACACCCTCGCGCGGTTTTGCCGACGCGGTTACGGTGCAAAGAACCTTTGTTTCGCCGTAGGTTGCCATAACAGCGGCGTTTGCAAGCTGCGCCATCATACCTGTTTCGAGCTTTAACGGTCTGCCCGCAAGCTCTGTTTCGTAAACCTTGTAGTTTTCAAACATATTTTTTCTCCTTTTCTTTTTCGGAGATTCTTCGGTTAGCAATAAATCCAACACCCGAACATTCGGACGCTCGATTTACCGCTAAAACACGAAAAATCCCGCATTTTTATTACAATAAGGCAGACCGGACATAAACCGATCTGCCTTAAATGTACGAATTACTTACGGATGCCGAGTTTCTTAATTAAAGCACGGTATCTTTCAATGTCATTCTTCTGCAAATAAGCGAGAAGGTTTCTTCTGTGACCGACCATTTTCAGAAGTCCGCGGCGTGAATGATGATCCTTTGCGTTTACTTTAAGGTGAGCGTTAAGTTCATCAATTCTTGCTGTGAGCAGAGCTACCTGAACTTCGGGAGAACCTGTGTCGCCCTCGTGTGTAGCGTAATCTGTAATGATCTGCTGCTTTTTCTCTTTTGTCATTTCATTTTCACTCCTTTAATATCTTGCCTGTAAGCCGTGCCTTGGGTCAAAGTGACTCCCAGAGGGGCAGACGCCCAAAGCTCAGAATACGGCAGCTTGATAATTATAACACGTAAATCAGGAAAAGTAAAGCATTTTTTATTCCACGTCCGAGTTGACTTGGAGGTGCAGCTCGTCCAAAATGCTCAAAGTTTCGGTGTAACCTTCTTCAACATACAAATCAATGCTTATATATTCGTTGTTTTCCATTCGGCTGTCGATCTGAATATGGCGGACGCCGTCCTGATAAATGCTTGCCTCGGTCGCGTTCTTAATATCTGCAACGTAAGCGTCAATAAGTCTGTCAAAGGTGCTTCCCGTAACCATTCCGCTTAAAATCGGAACGTCTGCGTTGTCGCCTAATGACCCGTAATCGTAGGCGGTAACTCCCGACCTTACGAACAGCGCCGTGCGCGCTTTCAGAGCCATTCCGTATTCGTCGCTGCGGTATATGGCAAGCAGTTCGTCCACGCATTTTCTTATCTGTACGTGATAGGAGCGTTTCAGGGTTCTTCCTCCCGCAAGGTTGTACGTCAGGTCAAAATACTGATAGGAGCGGTTGTATGTGCTGTCGGTAACGTCTTCGCTGTATTCGTCGATATCAATTGACTTGGTTGCGCTTTCTATCGCTTTTTTGTGGAGCGCGGTTATAAGCTCTGGGTCCTCAAAATCAATGCTGAGTCCCAATGATGAATACTCCGCGCTTTTTATTGTGTGCGCGGCGGGTATTCTTGTTTTATAGCCGAGTCCGCCCGTTGCGAGAATTACCGTTATAAGACCGAGCGCCGTTACGGGTATTATGCCCGTAACTATTGATTTTTTAACCGTTTTAAAGCCCCTGTTTGAAATCGCGCCGTAGGTGACAGCTGCCAAAACCGAGCCGATTGCGGCAAATACAAAGAACATCACGCTTAAAATCGTGTATTCGCCGAATAATTCGCCTAAAATATCGGATACAACAAACGCGATTATAAGACTGCAAGCGTAATACATAAACGAATACGCATAGGAGTCTTCGCATTTCTCACTTTTGCGCCTGCGGTGCAAAAGAATTGCCGCCGTAAAGGCAACAGCGCCCGTTACGAGCAATCTTACGACAAATACCCAAATATTGCCGAATATGTGGCTCCACCCGCCGTGGGTGAATATGCTTCGCATTTGGGCAACCTTGTATACCGCGTAGAAAAACGGCGATACAATCGAAATTTTCCCGTATGTGTCGCCCGAGGAGTAGCCGAGCAAAAGCTCGTTGCAAAGACCTGAAAATATCGTTGCGCAGAGAATGAGTCCGACATTAACTCCGAAAAATGAAATGAGAAGGTCGAGAACGCTGCCCGAACAAACTATAAACAGCATTGTTATCGAAGCCGTCATAAACATGGCTACTGTGCTTATTGCAAAGCAGGCAACAAGCGCGGGAACGCTTATGTTCGCATACGGCGTCAGCGAAACGAACCAAAGCGAGAGATAGCAAAGCGCCGTCGGGATAAGCAGCGGCACAGTTGACGCAAAGAAACGCGAAATGAAAAGTTCGTTTCTTGTAAGCGGCAATGAAAAATATACGTCGCCCGACTTTTTAGAGTATAAAAACGAAAAATTAAGACAGCAGAACAGCGCCGAAAGCGCGCATACGGTTATCGAAACTCCGATACAAACCATATTTAAGTTTTTTGTGAGGTCGTAAGCGTGCCGCAAATAGGAGGGACTTTTTAACACCTCGGAAATTTCGTTCAATACATAACCGGGGCAAACAAGCAGCATAATCAGCGTGAAAAGAATTATCACACCGATGTTGCGCTTTACCGTGAATTTGAAAAGATTGGAACACGGATTAATGCTATTTGAGGATGTTCTTAACGTCATAACCCTTGACCTCCAATTCATATAAAAACATTTCTTCAAGCGACGGTTCGATACATTCCGCAAAAACGGGACCGAGCTTGTTCACATAACTGAGTATTTCCTGTTCGTCGCCGCGGACCACCATTTGCAGTATCGAGCCGCTCCGCTCAAAGTGCAGTATGTCAAGCCCGTTAAATACCGTCTGTTCTGGTATTTTGGCAAACGCCGCCTGCAACTTGTGAAGATTGCCCCTGAGGGTTTCAACGTCGTTATTGAACAGTATATGTCCGTCGTGAATTAGTCCCACGTGATCGCACAGGTCTTCAAGCTCTCTGAGATTATGGGAGGCTATAATAGCCGTCATACCTCTTTTTTCAATTCCGTCTACCAGCATAAGTTTGAGAACCTTGCGCATTACCGCGTCAAGTCCGTCAAACGCTTCGTCAAGCAAAAGATAACGGGGACACAGGGACATTGACAGTATCAGCGCCGCCTGCCGCTGCATACCCTTTGACATGGCGGAAATATTCTTCTTCCTGTCAAGAGGGAATATTTCGGTCAAATGATTATACACCGACCTGTTGAACGACGGGTACATACTCTCGTAAAATTTTGACATATCGTCAAGATTTGAATGTGAAAGAAAATACGGTGTGTCGCCGAGAAACGCTACCTGATATTTAAGTATTGGATTGTCAAAAACAGGGCAGGAATCAATGGTGATCTCGCCGCTGTCGGGCATATAAACCCCTGAAATAAGCCGCATAAGCGTTGATTTGCCCGAGCCGTTTGAACCGATAAGACCGTAAATAGAACCGTCTTCTATTTCAAAGTTCACCGAATCAAGCGCCGTTTTGTCGCCGAATTTCTTTGTCAGGTTTTTACCTCTTATCATTTTCCGTTACCTCCTTTACAATCTGTATAAGCTCGTCGCCCGCAAGTCCGAACTGAGTTGCCGTGCTTACCGCCTCGGCAAAGGTTTCTCTTGCCTTTTTTACAATTGCAAGGTTCGCGTGTGCGTCGTCCGAAATATACGAGCCTTTGCCCTTTACCGAGTAAATAACCCCCATAGTTTCAAGCTGTTGATAAGCCTTTTGAATGGTGTTTGGATTTACCGACATTTCTATCGCAAGGGAGCGCACCGACGGCATTTGGTTGCCGCCGTTCAATGCGCCGATCGCTTTAAGCCTTATAAAGCCCATTACGATCTGATCGCATATCGGTACACCGCTTTTATAGTCTAATTTCAGCACATCTGCCACCTCCGACTGTACTATCTCTGCTAATACAGTTATGATACTATGAAAATCCGCATTTGTCAAGGGATTTTAACCCTTATTTTTAAAATGTACTTGAAAAAAAGGTATTTGGTAGTATAATTGTTTTCGGACGAAAGGTCTTTTTATACGTTTGGGGGCAGAGAGTTTTGGACTCATATCAATTTTTGTTTTCTTTGGCGGTAATTTTGCTTTTTACCAAAATATTCGGTCTTGTTACTGCAAAGGTTCATCTTCCGCAGGTCGTCGGCGCGCTTATCGCGGGTGTCCTTTTGGGACCGAGCGGCTTTGGAATACTGCACGAGTCGGATTTTCTCTTAAAAACCTCTGAAATAGGCGTAATAATGCTTATGTTCATTGCGGGAATAGATACCGATATAAACGAACTTAAAAGGACAGGCCCCTCGGCTTGCCTTATCGCTCTGCTTGGCGTTATTGTTCCGATAATCGGCTGCGGCGGCGTATATTTCCTGTTCTTTGAAGACAGCTTTACATACACAAATATAATAAAAGCGTCGTTTGTTGGAATTGTTTTTGCGGCGACCTCGGTAAGCATTACGGTGGAAACACTTAACGAAATGGGTAAGCTCAAAACAAAGGTGGGCGCTACGCTGCTTTCCGCCGCTATTATTGACGATATTATAGGTATCATTGTGTTAAGCGTGGTTTCCGCGCTCGGTGATTCAAGTATAAATCCCGCAATCGTCACCTTAAAAATTCTCGGTTTCTTTGTCTTTACCGCCGTTGTCGGATTTACGGTCTACCGCATTTTCAAGAGGGTATCGGTCAACCACGAAAAGAGCAGAAGAATAGCTATTTGGGCGTTGGCGTTCTGTTTCCTTATGTCTTACTGCGCTGAAAAATTCTTCGGCGTTGCCGATATTACGGGGGCTTATTTTGCGGGCGTCATACTCTGCAACCTAACCGATTCCCGTCAATACGTTGCAAAGAAGGTTACGGCGGCGTCCTATCTTGTGTTTTCGCCCGTGTTCTTTGCGGGAATAGGACTCAGAACCAGTCTTGACGGTATAAATGCCGAAATTCTCGTTTTTGCTGTCGTTCTGGCGGTAATGGCTGTAATAACCAAGATAATCGGCTGCGGATTGGCGGCTAAAATATGCGGTATGTCGGGGTCGGAATCGCTTACCGTCGGCGTCGGAATGGTGGCGCGCGGCGAAGTCGCGCTGATGGTCGCCCAAAAGGGTATCAGCAGCGGCAATATAGAGCAGTCGGTATTTCCCGCAATAGTGCTGTGCGTTGTTGTAGCCGCGCTTTTAACGCCCGTGCTTTTAAAACTTGTAATAACGAAAAAAGATAAGCATAATATTCAAGCTAATGCCAATTTATGAAAAATAATAAGTTTCTCTTGATTAAAACGCCGTAATACTATATAATTAATTGTCTGATTGATTTATATTGCAAATCGGTACACAGCCGTTGGTGCCGTTTTGTTTTTCAGCGGTATGCTAATAGGATATAACGGCAGAATGGAGATAATAATGAATAATGTTTCGCTGATTTATCTGTTAAAACTTGCTTTGAGGCGTATTTGGATTCTCATAGTTGTTGCGGTTCTTTGCGCCGCAACCGCATTTTGTTACTGCGAATTTGTAACAACGCCGAAATACAGGGCAAAGGGCTCTGTCCTTGCTACAAACGGCGCGATACTCACCCAAAATCAGTCGTCGGTGCAGGCCTCTAAAATCAACGGTACCGATATAGTCGCGTCTTTGAACCTTGCATCTACTATTTCGGATATTCTTAATACCTCCGATATATTTAAGGAGCTTGCCGATAAAACGGGTGGAAAGTATAAATACACCGCTCTTATGGGTATGGCGACCGTTGCCCGCAGGGGTGAGGATACGCTGTTTATCGACGTTTCTTTCACTGCTAATTCGCGTGAGGAGGCCGTAACCCTTACCAACACGTTTTTGGAGCTTGCTCCCGATTATATTTCAAATTATCTGCCCGATTCAAATACTAATATCGCCACAACGGCTGACGGCGCGGCGCAGATATATCCCCGCACCGCTATGACTACGCTTGCTTTTGCCGTTCTCGGCGCGGTTGCCGCCTTTGCGGTAGTGTTCATAATTGACTCCAACGATAAGGCAATAAAGGGCGAAAAGGATTTCACGGGCAGCTTTGATATACCGTTGCTCGGTGTGGTTCCCGATTTTCAGAGTACAGCAGGAGTACATTACAAGGGAGGTAAAGTAAATGGCAATGAGTAATGCAAAATATGAAGTATCCGCGAACGAAACGGCTTCAAAGCACGTTCCGTTTGCCGTTGTAGAAGCATACAAGACCATAAGAACAAACATAATGTTCCTCCTTGCAAAGAACGAAGGCAGAATACTTTCGTTTTCAAGCGCAAACGCGGGCGAAGGCAAGTCAACCACTTCCATAAACGTTGCCGTTGCTTTTTCTCAGCTCGGCTGCAAGGTGCTTTTGGTGGATGCTGATATGCGCCGTTCATCAATACATAAGAAGTTGAAGCTCGATAACGAGAACGGACTTTCAAATTTGATTGCGGGATTTTGCACCTTTGAACAGGCGGTAAAGCATTTCAATCAAAATCTTGATATACTTACCGCGGGTCCTATTCCGCCGAATCCGTCCGAGCTGCTCGGTTCTACACAGCTTGACGAAATAATTGCTGGGATTAAGGGAAATTACGACTATATAATTTTCGATACACCGCCGATAAACGTTGTATCGGACGCATTGGTTCTCACCCCCAAGACCGACGGACTTATTCTTGTGGTAAGGGACGAAATTACCGAACACGATTCCTTTGAATGTGCGCTTGCGTCGGCAAGATTTGCAAATATCAACATTCTCGGCGCGGTTATGAATGCCGCCGACCCTGCAAAGGGGAAGAATTATAAGTACAGAAAATACCGTTATAAAAAGTATAACGGTTATGACAGCTATAACTACAAATACGAGAAAAAGCCGTAAAAAGTGACGGGAGATATTTTCAATATCTCCCTGTTTCTGCAAATAAAGGAGGGTAAGTTCAGCTTTGCGTATTTTTGATATACATTCTCATATATTGCCCGCTGTTGACGACGGCGCAAAAAATCTTGAAACATCTGTAAGACTGCTTGAAATGATGAAAGAACAGGGAATAACCGACGTTATTGCAACGCCGCACTTTGACGCTAATAACGATAATTTAGATGAGTTTGTTTCAAAAGTAAAGGCTGCTTACAACAAATTGGAAAACGAAATATCGGGCAAGGAACTGCCCAACGTATATATAGGCAGTGAGGTCTTCTATTTCCCTGGAATCGGCAAAAGTCACGGTATAAGGGCTTTAAGCCTCTGCGGCTCCGATCATCTGCTTATGGAATTGCCTATCTGCCGCATTGACGATATAATAATTAACGATATTATTTCTTTAAGACGCGAACTCGGCATAATTCCTATCATCGCGCATATCGAACGTTACAGCAAGCAACACGGTTTTAAAAAACTTCTTAAACTGTTTGAGAATAAAACTGCGCTGGCTCAGGTAAATACTCTGTCGGTTATACAAAAACCGTATTGCCGTACCGTTTTAAAGCTGATAAAAAAGGGATACGTGACCTATGTTGCGACAGACGCACATTCGGTCGTCAACCGTCCGCCTCTTATGGATAGCGCGCTGAAAGAAATTGATACTAAGTTAGGCAGAGTTTGCAGGAACCAAATAATCCGCAACGGCTGCCGCCTTTTTGATGAGATCGTCGGCGAGACGGAGGATAAGTATGACGAGCAACACACTTAACATTGTAAAACAGGGCGGTTTGGAGTATATCCTTTTCCCAAAACTTAATGCAACGGGAGTTGTAAGGCATATTTTTTCTACAAGGCTCGGCGGCGTAAGCGTCGGGCGTTACGCCGAAATGAATATGAGCTTCACAAACGGCGACAAAAGGGAAAATGTTTTGGAAAACTACCGCCGCCTTTGCGGCGCTGTCGGGATTGATGTTTCACACCTCGTATTGAGCAAACAAACCCATACCGATAACATTAAAAATGTCACCGAAGAGGATATAGGCAGAGGAATTTTCAAAGAACCGTTTTCCGATATAGACGGACTTATTACTAACAAGGCGGGCATTGCTCTTGTAACCCAATATGCCGACTGCACGCCGCTTTTGTTCTGCGATCCTGTAAATCGCGTTATAGCGTCGTCGCACGCGGGTTGGCGCGGAACCGCAAAGCGAATAGGCGCAAAAACGGTTGAAAAAATGGTCGCCGAATACGGCTGTAAGCGGGAGAATATTGTGGCAGGCATAGGTCCCGGAATAGGGCGGTGCTGTTACGAGGTTGACGACCCTGTCTACAACGCGTTCAGCAAAGTTCCTGAATTAGATCTTGAAAAAGTATTTCTAAAAAAAGAAAACGGCAAATATATGCTCGATAATACCGAAGCTAACCGTCAGATATTACTTTCCGTCGGCATAAAGGCGGAAAATATGGACGTGTCGGATCTATGTACCTGCTGTAACTGCTCGGAGCTTCACTCGCACCGTGCAACCCACGGCGAGCGCGGCAATATGGCGGCGATAATAGAACTTAAATAACACCAACAGGCTCCCTTCTTTTTTAAGAAGAAGGAAGCCTGTTTTTTTATCACGTCAATGTGACAGTTAATATTCACACCGTTTTATTCCGTCGGATCTTTGTCGCTTACTATACCGAAATATACGTTTGATGTAATCTTATAAATTATCACATAGAACAGCGCAAACACCGAAACGGTGATCAATGTGGTTATAACCATTAACCGAATATTTGTAAAACTGAAAAGCGCGAGCAGTTTTTTAATTATCGGGAACGCAAAGCACAGGTGCAGTATCGCGGTCATAAGCGGCATAAAGAAAACGGTAAGCATTTGGGAATTTATGCTTTTTCTTATATCGCTTTTCGTCATTCCGACGTTCTGCATAATTCTGAATCTGCCCTTGTCCTCATAGCCTTCGGTTACCTGCTTGTAGTAGATTATAAGCACCGTGGCAATAAGGAATACCGCCGACAGTATTATTCCGAGGTAGAAGATACCTGCGTAACTGCCGTAGAAATCAGCGCGTTCTTCTTCTCTTGATTCAATACTGTATGAACAAAATCCGCCTTCGCCGTTGTAATCGAGCGTACGGACAGCCTCGCGTATATCTGCCGAGAGCGATATTTTTTCCTTTGCGCTCAAATCGGCGTCAAACGCATAGCACATTTTCGGTTTGCAAAAATAGTTTTCATTGCTAAGCTCGCCGTTAAGTGAGTTGAATATTTTTTCGGGATTGTCGGTAATGATATATACCGACGGGAGGAGGTCAGCAACCGAACTGTCGCTTATCACCTTGTCAACGTGCTTTTTAACCTTCAAAACCGTGCCGTCGTGCAGTGCTATTTCACCGCCGTTATAATCGCGGCGCAGACAGTAGATCAACACTTCGTTCTCGCCGAGCGTTTCGTTCTGCTTCATACAGGAATTGTATTCATTGAGCGACATAATGTGAATATTGGATACGTTTTTCATTGTTTGCGTATCAGCCATATTCACATTATCGGGATTTACAGTCAGCTTGCCGTCAGAAAGCATACCCGTAACGGTGGCTTGCGTGTATTTTACGGCGTTCTTTATATTCGCGCCGTGAGAGGCTATTATTTTATCCACTTCCGAGGTTATGCGCTCAACCTTTTCGTCCGAATATTCCTTTCCTTTTTCGTTTGGGTTAAATTCGGTATAAACGGCAATATCTTTGGGGTATCTTGCATTAAGAGTGTCCTCCGCTCCGAAAAACAGACAGCCCGTGCCGAGCATCATTACAAGCACCATTGTGCTGAGAATACATATAGAAGCAAGTCCCGTGCCGTTGCGTTTCATACGGTAAACCATCGAGGAAATAGAAATGAAATGGTTTTTGCGGTAATAGTATTTTTTGTTTTTTTGAAGGACCCTGCAAAGCATAACCGAGCCTGATATGAAAATCATATAGGTTGCGGCTATGACCATTATTACCGCAATGAAAAACCAACTGAGCGCCGCTAACGGATTTTTGATCGTAACGGAAATATAGTAGGCGCCCGCAAGTAAGATTATGCCGAGAATACCGAGCAGATAATTTGCCTTGGGCGGTCTGTCACCTACATTGTCGCTTTTAAGCAGGTTTACCGCGTTTAAGCGTTTTAATGAGGAAATGCCCTTTAAGAATAAAAGTATAAAAATTATTCCGAATACCGCGGCAGTATCGGCAATTACTTCTCCGTTTACCGTAAAGTCATATGTTATCTTACCGCCGAGCGCACGCACAAGACCCAATTCCGCCGCTTTTGAAAGGGCAATTCCGAGGAATAACCCAGATACGACCGATATGATATAGACAAACAGCGTTTCAAATGCGTAGACCTTGCTTAGGTTGTTTTTTCCCATACCGAGTATGTTGTAAATTCCGAATTCCTTTTGCCTGCGGCGCATTAAAAATGAGTTTGTATAGAAAAGAAAGATAAGGGCAAATATAGCTATTACCCATACTCCGAAGCCGAGCATTGTTTTTGTGCTTGAACCGCCCGACATATTGTCAAGAGCGGGCATTGCCGCAAGGTGGTGTATTATATAAAACATCATTGTCATTCCCGAACAGGTGAGAATGTAAGGAATATAGAGCTGCTTGTTTTTCTTTATGCTTCCGAGAGCAATTTTCGGATAAAAGCCTGATTTCATTTTACGTCACCGCCTGTCGCAAGCATTGTGAGCGTGTTTGAGATCATCTGATATAACTGCTCGTTTGTGTTGCCGCCGCGGTAGATTTGGTGGAATACCTCGCCGTCCTTAATGAACAAAACGCGCGAAGCGTGACTTGCCGCTTTTACAGAGTGTGTGACCATAAGAATGGTCTGACCCAGACGGTTTATTCCGCTGAACATTGAAAGCAGCTCGTCGGTGGCTTTGGAGTCAAGCGCACCTGTGGGTTCGTCGGCAAGTATCAGCTTTGGTTCGGTAATAAGCGCCCTTGCCACCGCCGCACGCTGTTTTTGACCGCCTGACACTTCATAGGGATATTTTTTCAAAAGATTTGAAATTCCTAAAACCGCCGCTATCGGGTCAAGCCTTCTTTTCATTTCGGAATAAGGTCTTCCCGCAAGCACCAACGGCAGATAGATATTGTCTTCAAGCGTGAATGTATCAAGCAGATTAAATTCCTGAAAAACAAATCCGAGATTGTCGCGTCTGAACTCCGACATTTTAGATTCTTTGATTTTTGAAATATCCATTCCGTCAAGTATAACCGAGCCTGCCGTCGGGCGGTCAAGCGCAGCCAAAATATTAAGGAGCGTTGTTTTTCCCGAACCCGATTCGCCCATTATTGCGACGTATTCGCCCTTTTCAACACCGAAAGAAACATTCTTTAACGCCTCAACCTTATTTCCGCCGAAGCGTGTGGAGTATACCTTTTTTACTCCGTTTACATCTAAGATATTCACAACAAAAATCCTCCTTTGTGATTTCTGCCACAATTATATCAAAAGGGGACTATGCATCGCCATAGAATAGGCTTACATATCCCCGTTCATTTCTAACATTTTTGTAAGATTTTCATATCTATAATAATTTCGGTGCCCTTGCCGACGGTTGATTTAACCTTAATGTCGTATCCCAATTTGCCGCAAACGCGCTTGCAAAGATACAGCCCTATTCCGCTTGCGTGCTTGTCGCTTCTGCCGTTGTAGCCTGTGTATCCGTTTTCAAATATACGCGGAAGGTCGCCCGCCGCTATCCCTATGCCCGTATCCTTAATGTGCAGTTTCCCGTTTTCGGCAAAAATGCTTATACCGCCGTGCGGGGTGTATTTTAATGCGTTTGAAATCACCTGTTCTATTACAAAAGAAAGCCATTTTTCGTCTGTAACTATGTTCAGGCCGGTAGGTTCATAATCAAGGGTTAATTTCCGTTCAATAAATTCTCCCGAAAACTTCTTTACCGATTGTTTTATTATACCGTCAAGCGAATACTCCTTTATCACATAGTCCGTGCTTTTGGAGTCAAGCCTTAAATAGGCAAGCACCATTCCGACATACAACTCTATGCGCGCAAGGTCGTTTGACAGCTTGCGAGAAAGCGGTGTGTCCTCGTTTTGCAGGGTGAGCCGCATAGCCGCTATCGGTGTTTTTATCTGGTGCGCCCATACGGTGTAGTAGTCTATCATACCCGAATACTTGCTTTGGCTTTCCGTCATAAATTCCGTGTATTCTTCGTTTAAAAGCCGTATAATGTCCTGATATGCCTCGTCTTCAATACCGTCTGACTTTGGGAAGCTATCCTCTGAAATGTCGGAAAACGATTTAAGGCGAAGCAAAATATCACGTTTGCGTTTTATACGTATAATATCGGCGGCAACCGCTAAAACGCCGAATATAAGACAAAGACAGACGGGGTAAAGCACCGCCTTTAAGGGGAGACGGTAGAGAATAAAGGTAATTGTAAAAATAACTGAAAACGCAATAAATAGGGCTATTCCTCTGCGCCGCTGTTTTAAATATTCAAAAAACAAATTCATTTTTCAGTCCTCTATAATGTATCCTACTCCGAATTTTGTGGTTATAAAATCGTTCAAACCGATTGATTCCAAACGTTTTCTAAGACGGTTGACATTTACTGACAACGTGTTTTCGTCAATAAAGCTGTCGGTCTCCCATAGGCTTTCTATAAGTTTTTCGCGGCTTACGACCTTACCTCTGTTCTCCATAAGAACAAGCAAAATGCGGTATTCGTTTTTTGAAAACGAAATTTTTTCATCGCCGTATGTAAGGGTGTTGTCGCCTGTGTTCAGCAGGGCGCCCTTATGCTCCAAAACGGGCGCTGACGCGGCAAAATCATAACTTCGGCGCATTAATGCGCGCAGCTTTGCCGTAAGCACGCTTTGGTCAAACGGCTTTGCAATAAAATCGTCCGCGCCCATATTCATTGCCATAACCATATTCATATTGTCCGCGGCGGAGGAAATGAAGATTATCGGCACGCGCGAGACCTTGCGTATTTCGGTACACCAATGAAATCCGTTAAAAAACGGCAAAGTAATGTCAAGCAGAACAATGTGCGGGTCAAAATCCGCAAAATCTGTCATAACATTTCTGAAATTTTCCGCGATACGAACGCTGAAATCCCATATCTCAGCCTGCGTTTTTATCGCTTCGGCTATTCCTTTGTCGTCTTCAACAATAAGCAATCGGTACATTCTTTTCATCTCGCATTTATTTCATTACAGTTTATTATACATAACGCCGCTGTAACTTGCAACTTTTTTCGGCTTGACAATAAACTGTTACAGTATTATAATTAAAGAAACGTATGTAGCGCTACGTATGTTTCTTTAAATCTGAGGAGTGATATTTTGCCGAGAAATTTTATGTTTACAAGACAGCAAATAACGCAGGCGGCGCTTGAAATAACGCGGGAAAGCGGTATTTCAGCCGTTACAGCAAGGGCGCTTGGAAATAAGATGGGAACTTCGTCAAAGCCGATTTTCGGCCTGTTTGACAGTATGGAGGACGTTCACAGATCGGTTTTAGAGGCGGCTGATAAAATATATCACAGTTATTTAGACGAGGATATGTCAAGCGGCAAATATCCGCCGTATAAAGCGAGCGGAATGGCATACATACGCTTTGCGAAAGAGGAAAAACAGCTTTTCAAACTGCTGTTTATGCGCGACCGCACCCGCGAAAGCGTAACGGAAAACAGGAAAGAGATAAGACCGTTGCTTGATTTAATTATGAAAAATCTTGGCATAAGCGAGGACGCGGCATACCGTTTCCATTTGGAAATGTGGATATACGTTCACGGCATAGCCACTATGACAGCTACGTCATACTTGGATTTTGATGAGGAATTTATAAGCAATATGGTAAGCGACGCCTATAATTCCTTCAAATGCTCGGGAGGCTCTTATGGAAGCGATTAAAACTAATTTGTTGACAAAGAAATATAAGGACATAACGGCTGTTGACAGCCTTGATTTAACCGTTTGCAAGGGCGAGCTTTTTTCACTTCTCGGCGTAAACGGAGCGGGGAAGACGACCACCGTAAAAATGCTGTCCTGCCTTACTAAACCGACATCGGGCGACGCTGTGTTGCTCGGCAACAGTATCATACAAAACGAAAAAAAGGTTAAAAGTATAATCGCTGTGTCTCCTCAGGAAACGGCTGTTGCTCCGAACCTGACCGTTAAGGAAAATTTGGAGCTTATGTGCGGCGTACACGGATTTTCAAAGCAAAAAAGCAAAACAAAAGCCTTGGAGTTTGCCGACAGATTTGAACTCGGTTCAATTCTTAACAAAAGGGCAGGCAAGCTGTCGGGCGGTTGGCAACGCAGACTGAGCATTGCAATGGCGCTTATAAGCGAGCCTGAAATTTTGTTTTTGGACGAACCAACATTGGGGCTTGACGTTATAGCAAGGAGCGAGCTTTGGGACGTTATAAGTTTGCTTAAAGGCAAGATAACAATAATTCTTACAACGCATTATATGGAGGAAGCGGAAGCCCTCTCCGACCGCATAGGAATTATGAAAAGCGGACATTTGTTGACGGTGGGAACCGCCGAGGAGCTTAAAGCGAGAACAAACACCGATAAATTTGAAAATGCCTTTATTTCGATTGTAAAGGGGGCAAAAATATGAAAATGCTGTCCTTTTCTTCAAGAACCGCAAAGGAAATACTCCGCGATCCTCTTAACATTGTATTTGGCTTGGGCTTTCCCGTGGTACTACTGCTGTTGCTTTCGGCAATACAGGCGAATATACCCGTCAGCCTGTTTGAAATACAGAATTTAACTCCCGGAATAACGGTGTTCGGTCTTTCATTTATGACCCTTTTTTCGGCTACGCTTATAGCAAGGGACCGAGAGAGCGCATTTATTAAAAGGCTTTTTACCGCACCGCTTACTGCCGCGGATTTTATATGCGGCTACGCGTTGCCTATTTTACCGATTGCGGTTGCGCAGAGCGTTATATGTTATATTACAGCCGCCGTTCTCGGAATGAAAATAAATATAAACGTTGTTTATGCCGTGCTTTTTATAATACCTGTCTCGGTGTTCTTTATAGGTCTGGGGCTATTGTGCGGCAGTATATTTAACGTTAAGCAGGTCGGCGGAATATGCGGAGCGTTGCTTACTAACCTTACCGCCTGGCTTTCGGGTGTATGGTTTGACCTTGATTTGGTCGGCGGTGCGTTTAAAAAAATTGCCAACGCGCTCCCGTTTGTTCACGCGGTTGAGCTGGAACGCGTGGTAATAAGCGGCGAATTTTCAAATATATTTCCGCATTTTTGGTGGGTTATAGGCTATTCCGCCGCCGCGGTGCTTATTGCGGTATACGCATTTTTAAAGAGTATGAAGAAATAGAGAATAGAAAATAAAAAAACCTCCGAGTTTAATTCTCGGAGGTTTTGTATGCTATTCGGTTATTCAACTATTATAGATTCGCCTGTCATCTCTTCGGGCTTTGCAAGTCCCAACAGCTTTAAGATAGTCGGGGATATATCGCAAAGTCTGCCGCCTTCGCGCAGTTTGCAGTTTCTGCCGATTACGGAGAAAGGAACAAGGTTGGTTGTATGCGCCGTAAACGGTGAGCCGTCTGTATCTATCATTTTGTCGGCATTTCCGTGGTCAGCCGTGAGAAGCATTACGCCGCCCATTTTAAGGGTTGAGTCGGCTACACGGCCAACACAGGTATCAACGGTTTCAACCGCCTTTACAGCGGCGTCGAAAATGCCCGTGTGACCGACCATATCGCAGTTTGCAAAGTTAAGGATAACAACGTCGTATTTTCCTGTTTCAATGGCTTCGCATACCTTGTCGCACACCTCGTTGGCGCTCATTTCGGGTTGTAAATCGTATGTCGCAACCTTGGGTGAGTTTACAAGTATTCTGTCTTCACCCTTGAACATAACCTCGCGTCCGCCGTTGAAGAAAAACGTTACGTGAGCGTATTTCTCGGTTTCGGCGATACGAAGCTGCGTCATATCGTGGTTTGCGAGGAACTCGCCGAGGGTGTTGGTCAACGACTGCGGCTTAAAGGCAACCTCAACGTTCGGCATAGAAGCGTCATATTGAGTCATACATACATAAAACACTTTCTGTCTGCCGCCCTTGCGCTCAAATCCCACAAAATCATCGTCAACAAAGGTTCTTGTTATCTCTCTTGCGCGGTCGGGACGGAAGTTGAAGAATATAACGCTGTCGCCCGTCTTAATTCTCTCGGTATCTGCAACAACGGTAGGAACAACAAATTCATCTGTGATAAATTTGCCCTCTTCGTCCTTAACGGTATAAGAATGACGTACCGCGGCGGCTGGATCATCAGTCTGAATACCCTCGCCGTAAACAAGCGCGGCATAAGCCTTGCCGACGCGCTCCCAACGGTTGTCGCGGTCCATTGCGTAAAATCTAC
Source organism: uncultured Eubacteriales bacterium (assembly GCA_934486755.1). Classification (GTDB taxonomy): domain Bacteria; phylum Bacillota; class Clostridia; order Oscillospirales; family Acutalibacteraceae; genus UBA737. Next base: position 39,536 of record CAKSQT010000003.1, read on the forward strand.
CCATAACGGAAGCAATTTTGCCGCAGCCGATCTCTTTTAATTTTTTATTCAGCGTATCAATATAATCAGCCGCGCTTGCAGGCGGAACGTCGCGTCCGTCAAGAATGGCGTGGATATATACCCTGTCAAGCCCGTTCTTCTTTGCAAGCTCTACCAAGCCGTAAAGATGGTTTATATGACTGTGAACGCCGCCGTCCGACAGAAGACCCATAAGGTGAAGCGCAGAATTGTTCTTCTTGCAGTTTTCGATTGCGTGAACAAAGGCTTCGTTGTTAAAAAAGTCGCCGTCTTCAATCGACTTGGTTATACGTGTAAGTTCCTGATAAACTATGCGGCCTGCACCTATGTTGGTGTGACCGACTTCGCTGTTGCCCATCTGACCGTCGGGAAGACCTACATCAAGTCCCGAAGCGCCGATAAGCGTGGTGGGACATTCGCTGAAAATCTTGTCAAGACGCGGTTTATTTGCCGCGGCTATCGCGTTGCCGTTTCTGTCGGGATTGTATCCGAATCCGTCCATAATGGTTAAAACTACGGGTTTTTTCATTGGTATTACTCCTAAGAAAGTTTTATTTGCTTGCCGCTTTTACGATTACCGAGAAATCCTCTGCCTTTAAAGAAGCGCCACCGATAAGTCCGCCGTCAACGTTTGTTTTGGCAACCAATTCGTCACAGTTCTTTGCGTTCATAGAGCCGCCGTACTGAATTGTAACGGTCTCGGCAACGTCCTTGCCGTAAACCTCGGCAATAGCGGCACGAACGTATCCGTTGCCCTCGTCAGCCTGTTCTGCGGTTGCGGTAACGCCTGTTCCTATCGCCCATACAGGCTCGTAAGCAATAACGATATTTTTGAGCTGTTCCTTTGAAATGTTTGTAAGAGCCATCTTGGTCTGGAATTTAAGCAACGTTTCGGTGTAGCCGAGTTCGCGCTGTTCGAGTGTTTCGCCGACGCAGACAATTGCGGTAAGACCCGCGTTGACTGCGGCAAGGGTGCGGAGGTTGACGGTCTGGTCGGTCTCGCCGAAATACTGTCTTCTTTCGCTGTGACCTACAACAACGTATTTAACGCCGCTCTCAACTAACATTTTAGCCGAAACCTCGCCTGTATATGCGCCGCTCTCTTTAAAATGAACGTTTTCGGCGCCGATTTCGATATTTGAACCCTTTGCTGCTTCAACGGCGGCGGCAATGTCAACATAAGGAACGCAGAGAACTACCTTGCAGTCAGCTCCCGCAACAAGCGGTTTCATTTCGTTTATAAGCGCGGTAGTTTCCGATGGGGTCTTGTTCATTTTCCAGTTGCCCGCAATTATAGCGGCTCTTGTAGCTTTATTCATTGTGAATTACTCCTTTTATACATTTACACACTTCAAGGCTTGCAATGCAAGCCTTGAAAATTTAACAATTATTTATCGTTGAGCGCGGCAATACCCGGAAGCTCTTTGCCTTCAAGGAATTCAAGCGAAGCGCCGCCGCCTGTTGAGATGTGAGTCATCTTGTCGCCGAAGCCGAGGGTGTTTACAGCCGCCGCAGAGTCGCCGCCGCCGATAACCGTAACGGCGTCTGTTTCGGCAAGGCTCTTTGCAACCGCTATTGTGCCCTTAGCAAGGGTCGGGTTTTCAAATACGCCCATAGGACCGTTCCAAACAACAGTCTTGGCATTTTTAACCTCGTTTGCGAAAAGCTCCGCTGTCTTCGGTCCGATGTCAAGACCCTGATAATCGTCGGGAATCTTGTCGGCGTCTACCGCGGTTACTTCAATCGGAGCGTCAATCGGGTCGGGGAAGTCTTTTGCTATTGTGCAGTCGATAGGGAGAAGAATCTTAACGCCCTTTTCCTCAGCCTTTTTAAGCATATCGCGGCAGTAGTCTATCTTCTCGCTGTCAAGCAGAGATTTGCCTACGCTGTAACCCTTAGCGGCAAGGAATGTATAAGCCATACCGCCGCCGATAATAAGAGTATCGGCTTTGTTGAGAAGATTTTCTATAACGGTGAGCTTGTCTGCAACCTTTGCGCCGCCGAGAATTGTGACAAACGGGCGAACAGGGTCGTTGACAGCGTTTCCGAGATATTTAAGCTCTTTACCGATAAGGTAACCCGCAACGGCTTCCTTAACATAGGAAACAACGCCGACGGTGGAGCAGTGCGCTCTGTGAGCGGTTCCGAAAGCGTCGTTCACGAATATATCGGCAAGCGAGCCGAGTTCCTTTGAGAACCCCTCGCCGTTCTTTGTTTCTTCTGCACGGTAACGTGTGTTTTGAAGAAGAACAACGTCACCGTCCTTCATTTCCGCAACTGCTTTCTTCGCGTTTTCGCCTACAACATTGTCGTCAGCGGCAAAAACAACCTCTTTGCCGAGAAGCTCGGAAAGACGCTTTGCAACAGGCGCAAGCGAAAGCTCGGGCTTGGGTTCGCCCTTCGGCTTGCCGAGGTGGGAGCAGAGGATAACTCTGCCGCCGTCCGCAATTAACTTCTTAATAGTCGGCAGAGCGGCGATTATGCGGTTTTCGTCGGTGATAACGCCGTTTTTAAGCGGAACGTTAAAGTCACAGCGAACGAGGACCTTTTGACCTTTTACATTAATGTCGTCAACAGTTTTTTTATTGAGAGCATTCATTGAAGAAACATCCTTTCAATATTGTTAAAAATTTTACAATACTATTTTAACACATTTTGCTATTTTTTCAATATTTATTTTTGCTAAATGAGATTTTATTTATACTTCTTCCCACTTATAGTTGTGAAGCTGACCGAAATTTGACAGTGACGGGTACCCCCATTGCCTCAAAACCTCATAAACCCCTATTGCGACCGAGTTTGAAAGATTAAGGCTTCGGATTTCGCCCTGCATAGGTATTCTCACGCATCTGTCGCGGTTTTTAATAAGCAGTTCCTCGGGCAAACCCTTTGTTTCCTTGCCGAATAACAGATAACAGTTGTCGGGGTATTCAATGTCCGAGTGGGCTTTGCGCGCCTTTGTTGTGAAAAAGAAAAATTCGCCCTTGTTTTTCTCAAAAAATTCATCAATGTTTTCATAGTAAGTAATATCTAAAAAATGCCAATAGTCAAGACCCGCGCGTTTCAGCTTTTTGTCGTCTATCTTAAAACCCATAGGTCCCACAAGGTGGAGCCTTGCGCCCGTGGCGGCGCAGGTTCTTGCAACATTTCCCGTGTTTTGCGGTATTTCGGGTTCGACCATAACAATATTAATTTTTGCCATTTAGCAAATTCCCCTTTCGATACGCATTATCTTATCGCGGTCGGCAAGACCCTCGCTGAAAGCGGTCGCCGCGCCTGCGGCTGTTCCGAGTTTTAAGGCATAAGCGTAATCCGCTGTTTTTATAAATCCCGAAATAAATCCCGCTACCATAGAGTCGCCCGCGCCGACAGTATTGACAGTCTTGCCTTTTACCGCTTCGGCAAAGTGCGTGTTTCCGTGCCTGTCGAGGAGCATTGCTCCGTCTGCGCCCATTGAGACCAAAACATTCTGCGCGCCGAGCTTTTGCAGCTTGTTTGCGTATTTAACAATATCTTCTTTCGTGCCGCCGTTTACGCCGAATAAATCAAACAGCTCGTCCTCATTCGGCTTTATTAAAAAAGGACGGTATTTAAGCGTTTTTAACAACTGTTCGCCCTCGGCGTCAACTACCGTCCGTATATCCTTTTCTTTGAGCGAAGCAATTATTTCGGCATAAGTGTCAGTCGGCAGGGCAGAGGGAACATTTCCCGCTAAAACAAGGCAGTCGCCGCTTTTTAAACGGATTAGCTTTTCGGTTAGAGCCTTAATATCCGCTTTTGATATTTCAGGTCCCTTTGCGTTAATATCGGTTTCGTTATCCGAACGCAGTTTTACATTTATACGAGTAAGACCCTGCGGCAATTCAACAAAATCGTTTTCAACGCCCGCATTGTTAAGCCCCTGCATTACAGCTTTGCCTGTAAAACCCGCTATGAAGCCTGTCGCAACCGACGGGTTGCCGAGTTCCTTTAAAACAAGGGAAACATTAATGCCCTTACCGCCTAAAACGGGGTTTTCATCAAACGAGCGGTTGATTTTTCCCGTTTTAAGCTCGGAAAGGTGCATTATATAGTCAATAGCAGGATTAATTGTTACGGTATATATCACGGAAAAAGCTCCTTAATTCTTACTTCCGTTATATATTACCTCTAAAACCTTAAAAGGTCAACTTTTTTGTCCTTTTTCCGCTGTGTCTCCCTGATTGCCGCCTGATGTGCCGTCTGGCTTAAAATCAGGCTTAGAGTTCGGTCTGTTTCCGCTTTGCGAGTTCCCGTCGGGTTTTGAATCAGGCGCGGAGCCTGAACTCTGTCCGTTTTCATTCGGTGCATTGCCGCCAGCCTGATTATTGCTGTCGGGTGACGGAGCCTGATTTTGGTTATTGCCGTTCGGAACCATACCTCCCATATTTCCGCCCATTCCGCCGCCTTCGCCGTAAATCAGGCTGTCCATTGTGACAGATACGGTTTGACCGCCTGCGGTTACGGAGTATGTTTCGCCGACCTTTATGTCAGGACAGCTGATAACAACATTGCTGTAATTCTTAGCGGTTGTGTAGCTTTTAAGCGTGTTGCCCGAAGAATCTTTAAGCACTATTTCGGAGGACGAGTTGTTGCAATTTATCATAATACTGCCCTGAGTGGAATTGCTGCCGAAATTCATTGCCATTCCGCTTGAACCTGCGGCTATCACCGTTCCGCCTGTTATCACGGCTTTGCCGTCGTAATCAAGCGCGCCGTTGCCGTTGTCGGTAGGACCGCTTACATAAACTTCGCCGCCCGAAATCACAAGGTCGGACTTTGAATAAACGCAGGCGTTCGGTTCGTCGTCTTCGGCAGAGGAAAACTCGTTTTTAAAGGAATAGTTTTCGACGTCTTTAAGGTTGTTCAAGGTTCAGTCATTTGCGTAAATGACCGTTTCAGATGACTTGTAAACGTAAACGGCACTGCCGTCGGCACCGCTCGGTGAACCGCCTGCTGACAGACCTGCCGACCGAATGAATGAGGAAAAGAAATTCACAACACGCTACTTTGTTTTAAAGTATGATAATAATGGCACCCTGTCGCAAGCGCTTCTCGATAATATAGCGGCGGTTACCGAAAGCAATACGGAAGAATATCTTAACATAGCGTTAAAACACAGTCAGGGTTTCGGATATACGAACGGATATAAATACTATGTTGTGTCAAACGGCGAAGACAGAAATATGGCGGTTTTTCTTGATTGCAGCCAACAACTTCACGGTATTTTTAATACGGCTGCCATTACGGCGGCGGGCGCGCTGTTTTGTATAGGTTTTGTCTGCGTTATAGTAATATTCCTTTCAAGGAAAGCAATTAATCCGATAGTTGAGGGTTACGAAAAGCAAAAGCGCTTTATCACCGACGCAAGCCACGAACTGAAAACCCCTATTACCGTAATTTCCACCAGCTTAAAGGTGCTTGAAATGGAAACGGGACCTAATAAGTGGATAGATAAGATAGGCAACCAAAACGAAAAATTGAAAGAACTTGTAAATTTGCTAGTAACGCTTGCCCGTATGGACGAGGGACAGTCGCAATTAAAGATCGAAGATTTCAATATAAGCGAGGCTGTTTGCGAAACGGCGGAGTCGTTCGCTGATTTTGCGCTTTCAAACGGTCATAAACTTAACATTGAAGCAGAACCCGACATCATCTATAAAGGAAATGAATATTCAATCCGTCAGCTCGTGTCGATACTTGCGGATAACGCCGTTAAATATGCCGATGAGAATTCCGAGATATTTATTTCTATGAAATCACAGAAGAAAGGCGTTGTTATAACCTGCCGAAACGGTTGCAAAACCGCAACCCAGAGTGATACGGCGCACCTATTTGACAGATTTTACCGAGCGGATAAATCGCGCTCGACCGAAGGCTTCGGTATCGGTCTTTCAATAGCAAAGGGATTAGCCGAAAGCCATAAGGGGAGCATAAAGGCAAAATTGAACGACGGCGTTATTGAGTTTATCGCCGAGCTTAAATAAAAACTGCAACCGAGTTATTCGGTTGCAGTCGGATTTAGCATTTTGAGAGGATTAATTCTAATAAGCTGATTTATTAAATTCTTATCCAGTCTCGGAAGTATGTAATCAAATACGTATTCGTACCTTGGAGATATGATTCTTGGGATTTTATTAAAGCCCTGAAAGACAGAATCGTCGTGCGACAGAACGATTCTATCTTCATATCCCGCTTCGCAAAGATTTAAAATTTGATTGATTTTAGAATTTATATATTCATCGTTTTCAATCTTATAAAGTCGGTCAAGTCCTATAAAACAGCCGATTTCGGCAATTGATTTTATGTATTCGTTGTCTTCGGTATCGCTTAAATGCGCTGCCGTTATCCATTGCGGAGCGACTCCGCAATCAAGCAAAAATTTAACTGCCTTTATTCCGTTTTTGTTTGATGCGTTTGTGTGTAAAACAATCGGCAGGCGAAGTTTGATGTGGGCTATCGCGGCGGCCTTTAACAGCTTATAATTAAAATCGGTCGGTTCCGTGTTTTCAACGGCTGCCTTAATAATGCCTGCGTTGACGTTAATTGCGTCCTCGATTATTATTTCCGCTATATTTTTTTCGCTCATAGCAAACATTACAGGCTCATCGTTATAATAAAAGCCCGTAGAGCAAACAATGTCTACGCCCGACCTTTCGGAGACCCTTTTTAAAAGTTCGGTATCCCTGCCTATGTTTATTGCCGAGCAGTCGCAAAATAGACCGAGACCGTGTCTGCTTTTAAGGCTTTTCAAAATCGAAACGGCTCGGTCCTCTATTGCCTTGCAGTCAAAATAGTCTGCCGACATCATTCTTAAATAGTATGAAAATCCTGCGATATGCTCGTGGGAAAGGGCTGTTGGCGCATTTGCTAAATCTATGTTTTTTGTTCCCAAGACAGTATTAATAAGCATTACATTACTCCATTTACCTATTTTGGAAAGTATACTATATTGAGGTCTGTAAGTAAATTAAAAAAATATAACATTTATATTTTTTAAAACGAAAAAAGCGGAAAGAACCAGTAGTACAATCCGCTTTTTATGTTTCTTATAAGGATTTGCAGTAATCGTTAAAATCAACAACCGTGTTTTCGTTTCTTGCCCTTTCGGCGGCATAGCCTAATATATGGCTTTTAATCGAAACGCTTATGTCGCTTGTGTTTTTAAACTCACGGTCGTTTATAAGACGGACAAAATCTCTCATAAGTCCTGTGTCGCCGCCGCCGTGGTCGTCGTTTCCTCTAACTATGTCGTAGGTTGTCAATTTTCCTGTAAGGAAGTCCTTAACCGTTATCTGCTGTATCTTTCCGAGCTTGTCAAATCTGCCGCGTAATTCGCCTTTTGTACCCATTATGTATATCTCGCGGTCGGTATAAGGCGTAAATCCGCTCATAATCAGGTTGGCGGTTAAGCCGCCTTCAAACTCAACGCTTACGGTCTGGTGGTCTACTACTGTGTTGTCGCAGTGATATACGCACCTGCCGTAGGGCGAGGTTTTAAGCTCTTTAAGTATGTTTTCTTTTGATGTGTCGGTCGTCATTATGGCGCTCATCCAGTTGTCGGGAGTGTATACAGATGGCGCGTAATAACAGCACTCGCTTCTGTGGGGACAGCCGTCAAGACAGCGTTCGGGCGCGCCGTTCGGAGCGTGTTGTTCGTTAAAATGCATTTGACTTCCGAAAGATGAAACAGCGGTACACTCTTTTCCTGCAAACCAAAGAAGAAGGTCAAGGTCGTGACAGCACTTTGCAAGCAGCATCGGATTGGAGTCCTCGGCTCTGCGCCAATTACCCCTTACATAAGAGTGGGAGTAATGCAGATTTCCGACATTCTCTCTCATAACAATGGAGGTCTGCTCGCCCAAAACGCCGCTTTCTATAATTTCCTTTACCTGTGAGTAAAAGCCTGTGTGGCGCAGTACGTGGCATACGCACACCGTGCGTCCCACTTCAAGAGATTTTTTATATATTTCGTTACATTCTTCGGCGGTGCAGGCAATCGGCTTTTCAAGCATAAGGTCGTAACCGAGCTCCAAGCCTTTTATCGCGGGGTTGTAGTGGTCGTTGTCCTGCGTGCATACAAACAAAGCGTCGGCAATCTTTCCGCGGTTTAACGCTTCGCTCCAATTTTTAAAGCAGTTTTCTTTGGATATGCCGTGCTTTTGGGCGAATATTTCGCGCTTTTTGTCGTCGGGCTCCGCAACGGCAACAAATTTTATCTCCTCGGGGTGGGCAAGCGAATATTTGCCGTATGCATTTCCTCTGTTTCCTGCTCCTAAAAGCAATGCCGTTATAGTTTTCATATTTATCCTTCCTTTAAAAAAGTGTTTACTTTTTTTGAGTTTATTGTTATTATAATAATAAATTATCGGTGTATCAATGCTAAAAAAGCCTGATAATTTATGGTTTAGGTCGGAAATCGGCGCACGGGGTGATAATGATATGAATATGAACTTTTCTTCGGCTTTGCTTGAAAGCAAATTCAGCGTTCAAAAACTGTTTTCCTATTACGTTATGAAGTATGACAGCAATTACCGCTATGTCGGCGAGCAGCACAATTTTTGGGAGTTTGTTTTTGTTAAAAAGGGGAAAATAGGCGTTACGGCGGATAATATGTGTTATGAACTTTCCGAAAACTCCGTTGTATTCCATAAACCCGGAGAGTTCCATTCGCTGTGGTCGGCTTCGGGAACAAGTCCTGAAATTATGATAGTTTCCTTTTCCGCCGAGGGCGGGTTTATGAAAAATTTTGAAAACAAAATTTTCTGTGTTGACAAACGCCAGCGCGGACTGCTTAACGAACTTAAACTTCTTTTGGATTTTACCGTTGCGGAGTGTCAGAGCGACGGATATTCACACAGGATATTAATAAATCCCGACGCCGACGAAACCGAGCTTCAAGCCGTAAAAAACCTTATAGAATATATTCTTATAAGTTTTCACAAAAACAATGCCGTAAACAGCAATAAGATAACCTCTTATTCAATTTCAACACACGCTGAGATATACGCAAAGGCGCTTGATTATTTAAAGGACAACCTCTACGGAAATATCACAATAGACGATATATGCAACAACATAAACGTAAGTAAAACAACTTTAAAATCGGTGTTTTCAAAGTATACAGGCAATACGATAATGAAATATTTTTTGCTTATGAAGTTTGAAAAAGCCAAAGAACTATTGCTTATCGGTGAGCAGATAGGCAATATTTCGGATAAATTGGCGTTTTCAAGCCAAAACTATTTCTGTTACGCCTTTAAGCGGGAATTCGGTATGACGCCGTTTGAATTTAAAAAGCGATCTGAAATATAATTTTTTTGCACACGGAATATAGCCGTGTGCATTTTTTGTATGATATTGTTATATAATTTGTAAAGAAATTTATATAAAAAACTTGACAAAGTTTAAGAACGGTGATATAATTCAAACAGTAGATTAGGAGGTGCAGCAATTGGGAAAAACATTATACAGTCTTATGTTGTCCGATGATGTTGTAAGGGAGGTAGATGCATTGGCGCACCGCAGCGGTATGAGCCGCTCGGGTCTTGTCAACAGAATACTTGCGGAATATGTTTCGGTTGTAACGCCTGAACAGCGAATCAGCGATATATTCCGTGCGATTGAAGGGCTTGTTGCGTCGTCACAGGAGCTGGTTCCGTTTTTTACCACCAATTCCGCTACGATGTCGTTAAAATCAAGCCTTGCTTATAAATACCGCCCTACCGTTAAATATGAGGTGGAGTTAGGCTCTGATGACGGCGGCAGGCTCGGCGAGCTTTCGGTTGTGTTCAGAACGCAGTCGGTATCTCTTATTGCGGATATGACCGAATTTTTCCGTCTTTGGACGGGAATAGAAAACAGGAGGCTTGCGCCGATCATAGGAAAACAGGTTTCTTGCAGTCTGTATGACGGCAGGTTTGTAAGACCTATATTTATGCCGCATTCGGCAGGACTTACTTCGGACGGAATCGCAAGCGCGCTTTCGGACTATATACAGCTGTTTGACCGACTTTTAAAAAGTTACCTTTCGGGAGAATTAACAGGAGCAGAAATTGAAAAGGTTTATATAAACGATCTTAAAAATCGTTCTGTAATTATATAGAACATTCCTGTTGCCGCTTACGGGAGTTTATACAAGAATACTAAGCGGCGGAACGGAGATTAACTATGAATGCTGAAAAATATACTCAAAAAACACTTGAAGTTTTCAAAACCGCTCAGTCAATGGCGGCTGAAAACGGAAATCAATATATAATGCCGTCACACCTGCTTTACGCCCTTGTTGACCAAAACGGCGGGCTTATAGGTTCGGTTTTTGAAAAGATGGGCGTAAACTGTGACGCAATGCTGTCGGAGCTTGATACCGTTATAGGCAAACTGCCGCGCGTATCGGGCGGCGACGGTCAGATATACGCTTCGCCCGATACCGCAAAGATAATAAATATTGCTGAAAAAACGGCGGAAAAGCTCAAAGACGAATATGTATCGGTTGAGCATTTAATGCTTGCAATGTTTTCTGCCGCGGATTCGGAGACTTCTGCGGTGCTTAAAAAATACGGCGTAACAAAGAACAGCTTTACCGAGGAATTGGCAAAGGTAAAAACCTCGCCCGTTACAAGCGATAATCCCGAGGATACGTACGACGCGCTTAAAAAATACGGCACCGACCTTGTCGAGCGTGCGCGCAAAAACGAGCTTGACCCCGTTATCGGCAGAGATACCGAAATACGTAACGTCATACGCATACTTTCGCGTAAAACCAAGAATAACCCTGTGCTTATCGGCGAGCCTGGCGTCGGCAAAACTGCTATCGCCGAGGGACTTGCTCAGCGTATAGTAAGCGGCGACGTGCCTGACGGACTGAAAAACAGAACAATATTCTCGCTTGATATGGGTGCGCTCATAGCGGGCGCAAAATACCGCGGTGAATTTGAAGAAAGACTTAAAGCGGTGCTTGAACAGGTCCGCAAGGCAGAGGGCAGAATAATACTGTTTATAGACGAACTGCACACCATAGTGGGCGCGGGTAAAACTGAGGGCAGTATGGACGCGGGCAACCTATTAAAACCGTTGCTGGCGCGCGGCGAACTTCACTGTATCGGCGCTACCACGCTTGACGAATACCGTCAGTATATAGAGAAAGACGCAGCTCTTGAACGCCGTTTTCAGCCCGTAACGGTTGACGAGCCGACGGTGGAAGATACAATTTCCATATTAAGAGGCTTAAAGGAAAGATACGAAATATTCCACGGCGTGCGTATTCACGATAATGCGCTGGTCGAAGCGGCGGTTTTGTCCGATAGGTATATAACCGACAGGTTTTTGCCTGATAAAGCAATTGACCTTGTTGATGAAGCCTGCGCTATGATACGCACAGAAATAGATTCTATGCCTGCCGAGCTTGACGACCTGCGCCGCAAGATTATGCAGCAGGAAATCGAGGAAATGGCACTCAAAAAGGAGGACGACAAGCTCTCGAAGGACAGACTTGCCGAACTGACAGCCGAGCTTGCCGACGAAAAAGAGCAGTTTAACGCTATGAAAGCCCGTTGGGAAAACGAGAAGAAGGGCGTTAACAGGGTCAAGGAGCTTAAAGAACGCATAGACCGCCTTAACGGCGATATTGAACAGGCGCAAAGACAGCTGGAATACGAAAAAGCGGCAAAACTGAAATATTCCGAGCTTCCCGAGCTTGAAAAGCAGTTAAAAGAGGCGGAAGAAGCCAGCGAAAAACATTCGGGCGATAACACCTTGGTTCACGATACCGTTACCGAAAGCGAAATAGCCGATATAGTAGCCAAGTGGACGGGTATACCCGTTTCAAGACTTATGGAGAGCGAGCGTTCAAAGCTGCTGCACCTTGATGATGTGATACACAAACGCGTTATAGGTCAGGACGAGGCTGTACGACTTGTGACCGAGGCTATACAGCGTTCGCGCGCGGGAATAGCCGACCCCAACAGACCGATAGGCAGTTTCCTTTTTTTAGGACCTACGGGCGTGGGCAAAACAGAGCTTGCAAAAAGCCTTGCCGACTGCCTGTTTGATGACGAACGCAATATGGTGCGTATAGATATGACCGAGTATATGGAAAAATTCTCGGTATCCCGTCTTATAGGAGCGCCTCCCGGATATGTAGGTTACGACGAGGGCGGTCAGCTTACCGAGGCGGTGCGCCGCAAACCGTACAGCGTGGTGCTGTTCGACGAGATAGAAAAAGCGCATCCCGACGTCTTTAATATACTTCTGCAAATCCTTGATGACGGACGCATAACCGATTCGCAGGGCAGAACGGTCGATTTTAAGAATACTATAATCATTCTTACTTCAAACCTCGGAAGCGCCGAACTGCTTGACGGTATAACCGAAAACGGCGAAATATCCGAAACGGCTAAAAATTCGGTAATGAACGAGCTTAAAGCGTCGTTCCGTCCCGAATTTTTGAACAGACTCGACGAGATAATTATGTTCAAACCGCTCACCAAGGAAAATTTGAACGGCATTATAGACATTCTGACTGCGGGACTGCGTTCAAGGCTTGCCGACAAGCTGTTGTCCCTTGAAGTTACCGATGAAGCCAAGAGGTTTATTATCGACAACGGCTATGACCCGATATACGGCGCAAGACCGTTAAAGCGTTATCTGCAAAACTCTGCCGAAACGATTATCGCAAAGGCAATACTCGGCGGCGAGCTTAATGCGGGCGATACGCTGGTTCTTGACGTTGAGAACGGAAAACTTGTCTGCAACAGTAAAAAATAATTGATATAACGTATTATACGGCGTATGGGTCGAAATTTCTTGACTTATACGCTGTAATAGTTTATTCTATCTTTTAAGGATATGCGGTTCCGCCTTTACGGCGGATTAAAAGGGAATGCGGTGCGAATCCGCAGCAGCCCTCTCTACTGTGTGAATGACGAAAGCCAATAAGCCACTGAACGGGTTTATCCCCGTTTGGGAAGGCGGTTAGTAGGATGAATTCGAGTCAGGAGACCTGCCGTGTAATCCGTTTTGCAGATTTCGGCGGGGAATTCTGGAAATAACTACACTGTGTGCTTTATTTTATAAAAAAGCGTGCGGTGCTGTTGTTTTTCCGAAAAAAGACCCCATCAGGGGTCTTTTCTTTCGTCAGGAAAAGGAAGGACAAAAAATGAAAAAGACAAAAAAACTCATCAGTGCGGCAATAGCGGCGGTTTTGTTGCTTGCGTCCGTACAAACCGTATTTGCACAAAATGTAAATACGTCACAGGACGAACTGTTTAATTTCTCACAGTTCAGGGGTAATTCGGCGGTTGTGGATTCAAGAACTCCGATAACAGCCGATAACACAACAGAAAAATTCGCAAAAAAATTCGGTAACACGTGGAACGACACACCGGGAACACCCATAATCGCGGGCGATTCTGTTTATTGCTTGGTTGCAGGGCAAAAAAAGGTATACCGTCTTGATAAGGAAACGGGCGATGTTACAGCCGCCGCCGATTGCGACGGCGCAAGCCAGTATTTTTCGTATATTGCTTACGGCGACGGCAAAATTTTTGTCCCGAGAACAGTCAAGGTCGGGAGCAATAACGCCGCCGTTGTGTATGCTTATGATGCTTTGACGCTTGAAATGCTCTGGGTTTCAGATTATGTTGCGGCTCCCGAGGACGGCGCAACCGCGCTCGGCAACATAACGTATAACGACGGATACATATATGTAGGAGTAAGTAACAGTAAGGCGGAAAACGGCGCGGTAGCCTGCTTTAAGACCGAGGATACCGACGCGTCGCGTTCCGACGAAACACAGGCAATCGTTTGGAGATATAAACCCGAAGACGGCTTAAAGTCGGGTTATTATTGGGCAGGCGCAACCGTTGTCGGCAATGCCGCCCTTATCGCTGGCGAGGCGGCGGAGCTTGTTTCCCACGGGCTGACAAACGATACGGTGTTTGACAGAATGATTCTTGAAGAAAATTCAAAGGGAATAAGAAGCGCCGTATGCTTTGATGAAACAACAAGAAGAATTTATGCCGTTTCAAAGAGCGGATTTATGTATTCCGTTGTTCTAAATCCCGACAATACTTTTGATAAAGCGTCGCTTAAATCGGTTGAGATAGGCGGCAGCCTTACATCAAGCCCTGTTGTATTCGGCGGACGCGTGTATGTAGGCGGCGGCGGAATGTCGGGCAAGGCTGGCTTTACCGTTATCAACGCTGAGACATTGGAAATTATATATCAGGTGACAGATATTAAGTCTCAGTCATCGCCGATAATAACAACGTCTTATGCAAATGAGGATAACGGCAATAAAATCTTTGCTTATCTCACAGATTTTAAAACATCGGAACTGTATGCGGTTTCCGACTGCGAGGGTCAGACCGAGCCGTCATACGAAAAGATTGCGGTTCCGTCAGCCACACAATACTGCTCGCAGAGCGTTTCAATTGATAAACAGGGAAAAATATACTATTATAATGACAGCGGCTCAATATTCTGCTTTGCCGAAAAGAACGAAACGGAATATACGGCAAAGGATGTTGAAAATCAGATAAAGCTGTATTCCGCAAAGAAAATAACGGCAGGCAGTCTTACCGCGCTTAAACGCATTAAGGCGCGCCTTAATGACCTTGAAGACCAGAGCGCGGTTTCAAACGCGGCGGCACTTGATGAAATGCTCGCAAAGGCAGAGGCATTAAATAACCAATACGGAATTATTGAAAAGCTCAATGCCGAAACCGCAGGATACGATTTTGAAAACACAGAGGACTACGAAAAGGTAAGCGAATGGTCGGCATTGTACTATTCGCTTAGCGAAGAAAATCGTTTACAGGTTAAAAATTCAGCACCGCTTATTAAAGCGCTGAACAGATTACAGGCTGTAAAGGACAGGGAGGCTGCCGCCGCTCTTAATGCCGAAATTGACAGTTTGCCGTCAACCGAACAGGCAACCCTAAAATACCTGAGCGCAGTTGAAGCATTGAAGAACAAAGTCGAAATGCAAACCGACGCTGTTAAGAGCCTTGTGAACTTAGAAAAGCTAAACGCAGTTCTTCAATACCTTAAAGCAGTTAAAAAAGATGTTGAAGAAATCAACAGCGATATAGCTTCTAAAATAGATCCGCTTAATATAACTCTGGCAGACAAAGATACGGTTACTGCTTTGCTTGCAAGATATAACGCGCTTTCAGACGATAACAAGAAATTTGTTACCGAATCACAGGCGCTTTTGTATGCGGACAGCGTGATAAATGACCTTGAAAAAGGCAAAATCAACTCCGATGTATTTGAAAATCTTTACGGAACCGACAAGGACTACACCTATAACGGGAAAGGATTTGCAATTAAGTTTAACGGCAACAATATTACCGACATCAATGATTTCAACGTCGGCGGAATTGAAATAAAGTCAGATTTAAACGGAACCTATATTAAGGTTCCGAGCGGATTGCCCGGAAAGGCGGAAATAACTGCTGAAACCGAGCTTAAAGACGGATATTATGATTTAATTTTTACCGATGAAAATGGTAAACAGAGCAATATCGGCCGTGTAAAGGTTGAAAATTCAAGGTTCAGCTTTACCGCCGAAAAAGCAGGCACTTACAGCATTGCCGCGACAACGTCGCCTAAAACGGCAGACAGCTTTAACGCTTCGCTCTTTGCGGCATTGTTGTTAATAAGCGCGTTGATTGCGGTCAGCGCCTCCGAGCGTTTAAGGAAATCGGGAATAAATAAATGAAAAAAATAATATCTTTATTATTCTGTTTTGCGGTGATTTTATCTTTCAGCTCCTGCAAGGTGCGTCTGCCCGACGCTGAAAACGGGTCGTCTGCGATACCGCAGATATCCTCCGTGCAGAGTGAAAGCTCCGCCGAGAGTTCCTCGGCAGAGTCCGCGCAGCCCTCGCAAAGTGAAAACAGTTCTTCTTCACAGGCGCCGCAGTCTGCGCCCAAGCAGACAGAAACTCAGCCTGCCGCGCCTTCCTCGGAAACGGCAACGTCTCAGCCGCAGCAGATAAACAGCTGTAAAATAAGTATAAGCTGTAAAAATGTTCTTAATAATATGGACAAGCTAAATCCCGACAAGCGTTCGGTAATCCCCGCTGACGGTGTAATTCTGCCCGAACAAAGCGTTGTGCTTAAAGACGGGGACACGGTGTTTGATGTTCTTAACCGCGTTACGCGCAAAAACCGTATACAGATGGAGTCAAGCGTTACCCCTGCATACAACAGTCGTTATATTGAGGGAATAGGCAATCTTTACGAATTTGATTGCGGCGATTCCTCGGGCTGGCTCTATTCCGTAAACGGTGAATTTCCCAACACAGGCGTAAGTACGGTAACCGTAAAAAACGGAGATGTTATTGCGTTTATATACACCTGCCGTCTCGGCGATACTATAAAATAGGAAGTGAAAACAATATGGAGGAAGGTTTTGCAAAATTCCACCCCGCCGTTATCGCCCTTTGGTATGCGGCGGTTATAGGAATTACCGCGTTTTGCATAAACCCTGTTTTGCTCGCCGTTTCAGCGGTCTTCTCCGTATTGTTTGCCGTTACCGTAAACGGAGTAAGAGCAATAAAAAGCGCGGTTTCGGTATTCTTCCCGATAGTTTTGTTTACCGCGGCGGTCAACGTCGCATTTAATCACGCGGGGACAAGGATTTTCCTGTATGTAAACGATAACCCGTGGACTTTGGAGTCGCTTATATACGGCACAGTATCGGGAGTAATGATTTTTTCCGTAATAATGTGGTTTTCGAGCTTTAATACAATAATGACCTCGGACAAGCTCCTTTGTATTTCGGGAAAGGCTTTTCCGTCGCTTTCATTGGTTTTTTCAATGGCTTTGCGCTTCGTGCCGAGGTTCAGACAGAATTTAAGGAAAATAACCGACGCCCAAAAGGGTATAGGACTGACGGCAAAAAACAGTCTGCTCGGAAAAATGAAATATTATTTTTCGCTGTTTACCGTTATGCTCGGTATAAGCCTTGAAAATTCAATCGAGACAGCCGACTCAATGCGTGCAAGGGGACACGGAATCGGGAAACGCACATATTACACCAAATACGCGTTCAAAAACACCGACAGGGTGTTGCTTTTGTTAATGTCGGTTGTTTTTTTGTCGGTCGCTGTACCTGTGTTTTCGGGACAGCTCCACACGGTATATTTTCCGTATTTTTCAAATGCGCCCGTCAATTCAGCCGCAATATGCGCGTATACTTCATTTGCTTTTGCAGTGAGCGTTCCTATGTTCATCAACATTTACAGCAGTATTAGAATGAATAATGTCTATGGGGTGCGAAAATGACTGCTCTTAGTGAGAACAAAATTAAAAATACGGCGGTATTTATTATTGCCGCCGCGCTTACTCTTGCCGGCACGCTGTTTCTTGACGGTAAGAAATATCTTTTTGTAAGTCTGACGGTTTTGGCTGTTATTTTTATTGGATTTGCCGTGCGCTTTGAAAGAAAAAATACGAATACACGCGAACTTGTGCTAATCGCCGTTATAACGGCGGTATCGGTTCTCGGCAGAATGGCGTTTTACGCGTTTCCTCAGGTAAAACCGTCCGCCGCGATAATATTTCTGTCGGGAATGGTTTTCGGGGCGGAGAGCGGATTTTTAATAGGTGCCGCAACAGGCTTTGTGTCAAACTTCTATTTCGGGCAGGGACCTTGGACGCCGTGGCAAATGCTCGCCTTTGGAGCGATAGGGCTTGCAGGCGGTATTTGCGGAAAATCGAAGTTAGGTGAAAATCGAATTGCTATCAGCATAACAGGCGCATTATGCGTGTTTGTCATATACGGCGGAATTGTAAATACAGGCTCGCTGTTTATGATGAGCGATACGGTAAATTTAGGTACCGTTACAGCGATTTTTGCGGCGGGAATACCTATGGACCTGATACACGCCGCATCAACTCTTGTTTTTCTGTTTTTGCTTTCAAAATCGGTGCTTGCCGTTTTTATGAGGGTAAAAAGAAAATACGGAATCGGCGGTTAAGCTGTTAATATGTATGTTTAGGCAAACGGGATGTCATCAACTGACATCCCGTTTTTTATATTTTAATTACTTTTCCTCGTAGCTCTTGCAGAAGTGGGGAACAGCCATTGAGTCGGGCGAGGTCTTCATATTTGTAACCTCAATAGTGCCCAGACTGCATTTTTTGCAGTCAATGTTGTGCATACACTCGTGTACGTTGCATAATACGCCTGAATTTTCCATTTGTTTTCACCTCCGTAATGATAGTGTCTGCAATGCGGCGCGATTTATTACAGTAAGAATTTTTTAAATTTTTTACAAGCCCTGTCGGCGGTTGACATTATATCTTTACTGTGATAAAATATATATTTTGTAGAGCAGATTAAAAAGAATAGAGACGGTGTAAATGGCAAAAATTGAAAATTTAAGGAATATAGCTATAATTGCCCACGTTGACCACGGCAAGACCACATTGGTTGACCAGCTTTTAAAGCAGAGCGGAACCTTCCGTACAAACGAATCGGTCAACGAACGTGTAATGGACTCAAATGACCTTGAAAGAGAACGCGGCATTACAATTCTGTCAAAAAACACAAGCGTAATGTATAACGGAATAAAAATAAACATAGTAGACACTCCGGGACACGCCGATTTCGGCGGCGAGGTTGAGCGTATACTCCAAATGGTTGACGGCGTTTTACTGCTTGTTGACGCTTTTGAGGGCTGTATGCCGCAAACAAGGTTTGTGCTTAAAAAAGCGCTTGCGCTCGGGAAAAAGGCGGTTGTCGTTGTCAATAAGATAGACCGTCCTATGGCGCGTCCGTTGGAGGTTGTGGACGAGGTGCTTGATCTGTTCATTGAACTTGGAGCAGACGAAAGCCAGATTGAATTCCCCGTTATATTCGCGTCTGGCAGAGACGGCTATGCAACCTATTCTCCCGACGTTGAGGGTAAGGATATGCAGCCGCTTTTCGATGAAATAATTAAGGAAATCGAACCGCCCGAGGGCGATGTTGACGGTCCGCTTCAAATACTGTTTTCAAATATCGAGTATGACGACTATCTCGGAAGAATAGGCGTAGGCCGTGTTGAAAGAGGAACAGTAAACGTCGGACAGACCGTGACTCTCTGCCACAAGGACGGAACGACCTCAAACGTAAAGATAGTAAAACTGTTTATGTATCAGGGCTTAAAGCGTGTTGAGGCGCAGAGCGCGTCGGTCGGCGATATAATTCAGGTTGCGGGCATATCCGAGCTTGAAATTGGCGAAACTGCGTGCAGTACCGATTGCGTTGAACCGCTCCCGTTTGTAAAGATAGACGAGCCTACGCTCTCAATGAACTTTATGGTAAACAACTCTCCCTTTGCGGGACGCGACGGTAAGTTTGTAACTTCAAGAAATCTGCGCGACAGGCTTTTTAAAGAGGTTATGACCAACGTCAGCCTGCGTGTGGAGGAGACCGATTCAGCCGATACCTTTAAGGTTTCGGGCAGAGGCGAGCTGCACCTTTCAATACTCATTGAAACTATGCGCAGACAAGGGTATGAATTTCAGGTATCGCCTCCCGCGGTAATCTATAAACGCGCTGAGGACGGAACGTTGCTTGAACCTATTGAACTCTTGATGATAGAGGTTCCCGAGGAATACGTAGGTTCGGTTATGGAACGTCTCGGCACACGCAAAGCCGAAATAAAGAATATGGGAACGCGTGACGGCGGCACGTCGCACCTTGAATTTTTAATACCTGCGCGCGGTCTTTTGGGTTACCGTTCGCAATTCCTCACCGATACCAACGGCAACGGTATTATGAACCACGTGTTTAACAGCTATGAGCCGTATAAGGGCGATATTGAACAGCGCTCGACAGGCTCTATAATAGCGCACGAAACGGGCGAAGCAACGGGTTACGGACTGTTTAATACGCAGAGCAGAGGCCGCCTGTTTATAGGTCCCGGCACCCCTGTTTACGAGGGTATGATTGTAGGCGAAAACCCGAAGAACGAGGATATTGTCTGCAATGTATGCAAGAAAAAGCAGATGACCAATACACGTGCGTCGGGTTCTGACGATGCGCTTCGTCTGGTTCCGCATACTAACCTCAGTCTTGAACAGTCGCTTGAATTTATAAAGAACGACGAGCTTGTTGAAATAACGCCCAACCATATCAGATTGCGCAAACGCATACTTGACAAGGAATCACGTATGAAAGCCGCGGCAAAGAACAGATAATGAACTATATTATTCTTGATTTGGAATGGGACAGCGCTTATTCGGTCAAACACGCAAGGTTTTTAAACCAAATACTTCAAATAGGCGCGGTAAAGCTGAATGAAGATTTTACCGTTGCCGACAGGTTTGAAGTGACGGTTAGATCATCGTTTTCAAAAAGGGTGACAGGCAGATTTGCGGCGCTTACGGGAATAACCACCGAAAAGATGAGGTCGGGTATGCCGTTCGACCTTGCCGTAAAGCAATACAATGATTGGTGCGGCGACGACACAATTACAATGACTTGGAGCGACTCCGACCTGTATGCAATAATGGAAAACGAAGAATATCTGCTGACTGACGGCTTGCGGTTTAAAATCGGCAAATATCTTGATTTGCAAAGGTTTTTTCAGGGCGAAATGCGGATTAAGGGAATTGATATGACCAATCAAATTTCCTTGGCGCACGCCGCCGAAATGGCTGGCATTTCTACCGAAAACTATGATCTGCACACAGCGGGGGACGACAGCCTTGTTTGCGCCTGTCTTCTAAAAAAGTGCTATAACCGCGAGCGTTTTGAAGCGCTTATAAGGGATACGTCAAATCCCGAGTTCTACAAGCGTTTGAAGTTCAAGCCGTATGCTATTTCCGATATAAAGGATTCGCTTATAGACAGAAAACAGCTTGAATTCCGCTGTGATAAATGCGGCGGAAAATCCAAACGCATAACGCCGTTTAAATACCGCAACAGGTGGTTTTCGGCTGATTTTCTGTGCAAGGAATGTGCCAATAAATTTAACGGCAGGGTTAGCTTTAAAAAGACATACGATAACGTTATAGTCCGCCGCAAAATATGCGATGCTAAAAGAAACGGTGAAAGCAATGATATGCAGCCTGTGCCCAAGACGGTGTAACGCCGAACGAACCGAAGAATTTAATAAGAACGGATATTGCGGTATGCCTTTGCTGCCTAAGGCGGCAAGGGCTGCTCTGCATTTTTGGGAAGAGCCTTGTATCAGCGGAACGCGCGGCTCGGGTACGGTGTTTTTCAGCGGTTGCTCGCTTTCCTGTGTTTACTGTCAGAATTACGGTATATCACACAAGAATTTCGGAAAAATCATAACCGCCGAACGCCTTGCCGAGATATTTAAAGAGCTTGAAAACAGCGGGGCGCACAATATAAACCTCGTTAATCCCACTCATTATACGTTTGTTTTAAAACAGGCGCTTGATATTTATAAACCTAACATACCCGTTGTTTATAACTCAGGCGGATACGATACCGCAGAACAGCTTGAACAGCTGAAAGATTATATTGATATTTATTTAATGGATTTAAAATATCTTGACAGCGAGCGCGCATATAAATACTCAGGCGCGTCGGATTATCCCGAGGTTGCCGAAAAAGCGATAAAATACTGCTGCTCGCTTGTTCCCGACTGCACTTTTAAGAACGGAATAATGCAAAAGGGCGTTATTATAAGACACCTGATATTGCCGCAGGGAACAAACGAGGCAATACGTGTGTTTAATTGGGCAAGAGAGAATGTGCCGAACGCCTTTTTCAGTATGATGGCGCAATACGTGCCGTGCGGCAGGGCAGAAGAATTTCCTCCGCTTGACCGCCGCATAACTAAACGCGAATACGAAAAGGTTATAGGGTATATATGCGAATCTGGCGCTGAAAACGTATATATACAGGAGCTTGAAAGCGGCTCAAAACAGTATATACCGTCCTTTGATTTAGAGGGAATATAAACTGAAAATAAAGAACCGATACGCAGTGGGTTGTTCACGGCGTATCGGTTCTTTATTTTAAATAATTAGTCCTGATTGTTGTTTTGGTTGTTCTGATTTTTATTCTGGTTCTGGTTGTTGTTCTGTTCGTTCTTGTTCTGGTTCTGCTGATTCTGCTTGTTCTTGTTGTTCTCCATAAAAAATCACCCCGCTTTCCACAGGTATTATCTGTAAAAACGGGGTGATTATACTATATTCCGAAAAGAACCGTTGCATTTTTGTTTGTCTGCTTTAAAATTTCGGTTGTTGAAGTGTTGCGGATTTCAGCAATTCTTGCGGCTGTATAATAAATCATATCCGAACGGCAAACAGAACCCCTGAAAGGTTCGGGTGCAAGATAGGGACAGTCGGTCTCGACAAGTATTCGGTCATCGGGTAACATTTTTACAACCTCGGGCAGTCTCTTTGCGTTTTTAAATGTTATAACTCCGCCTACTCCGATATACATACCGAGTTTAAGTATTTCAGCCGCCATTTCGGGACTGCCCGAAAAACAGTGGACAACGCCCTTCGGTCGGTGCTTTTTTAAAAGCTCCAATGTATCTGAATGTGCGTCTCGGTCGTGTACTATCACAGGCAGACCGAGCTTATTTGAAAGTATAAGCTGTTCTTCAAATACTTTTTTCTGCTCGTCCCTGTTTTTGCTGTTGTAGTAATAGTCAAGCCCGATTTCGCCTACCGCGACGATTTTTTTGTTGCCGCGGCATAAGTCTTCAATTTGTTTGACGGTGGTGCCGCTTTCAAGATTTTCAGGGTGTATACCCGCCGCCGCATATATAAAATCATATTTTTCGGCAAGCGACAGCGCCTTTTTTGAAGATTCAAGGTCACAGCCGCAGGTTATAATTCGGTCAACGCCCCTGTCGGTAAGCGAACTCAAAAGCGACTCCCGCACTCCGTCAAAGGTCTTGTCGTCATAGTGCGAGTGACTGTCAAATATAAGCGGTTCGCTTAAAGGCGTGTCAAATTCGGTAAATTTCATCGTATTTTGCTTCCTGCGGGAATGTCATCGGCAAAAATCACTTTAATTCCGCCGTCCTCGCAGTCGGCGGCAAGAATCATACCGTTTGACTCAACACCGCATAAAACAGCAGGCTTTAAATTTGAAACAACAATAACGGTATGACCTTTGAGGTCTTCGGGAGCGTATTGTTTTGCTATTCCCGAAGCCACCGTTCTCGGCTTTCCGCTTCCATCGTCAAGGGTGAGTTTGAGCAGTTTTTTTGCTTTCGGTATCGGTTCGCACTCAATAACCTTTGCGGTTTTTAATTCAACCTTTGCAAAATCGTCAATCGAGATTTGCGAAACAGTTGCAACATTCTCCGGTTTTTCTTCCGTTTTAGGAGCGTTTGCCTCGGCTAATTCCGCTAGAACCTTTTCCGTGTCAAGACGGGCAAAAAGGGGAGAGGCCTCACCGACAGAGTATTCCTTTACCGCCCCGAATTCAAGAGAAGTGTTATCAGAATTAAGCTGTTCGGCAATCTTTTCGGCGCTCTGCGGTATCATAGGCGTAAGCATAACCGCAATAATTCTTATTGATTCAAGCAGATTGTAAAGAACCGTGTTAAGACGTCCAAGCTTAGCTTCGTCCTTTGCAAGAGTCCAAGGGGTAGTTTCGTCAATGTATTTGTTGCAGCGCTTTGCAAGGTTGATAACCGCGTCGCAGGCGTCGGCATTGTGATAGCTTTCCATTGCGTTACGGTATTTTTCAACCGTACTGCCAGCGCACGTGATAAGGTCGCGGTCGCAGTCTTCCTGTGCGTCTGCATAAACGGCTTTTCCGCCGAAATACTTATTTGTCATCGCTATACTGCGGTTGACAAGGTTTCCAAGCGTGTTTGCAAGGTCGGAGTTAAATTTCGTTATAAAGCTCTCATAGGTAATTGTTCCGTCCTGCGTAAAGGGCATTTCTGAAAGCAGGTAGTATCTTACTGCGTCAATACCGAAACGCTCGGCAAGCTCGTCGGCATAAATAACATTGCCTTTTGATTTTGACATCTTATCTTCACCCACAAGCAGCCACGGATGTCCCAAAACCTGTTTGGGAAGCGGCTCGCCGAGAGCCATAAGGATTATCGGCCAGTAGATTGTATGGAAACGGACTATATCTTTGCCTATTACGTGCAGGTCGGCAGGCCACAGCTTTTTATACTGCTCGCTGCTGCCGTCGGGGTCATAGCCGATGCCCGTAATATAGTTTGAAAGAGCGTCTATCCATACGTAAATAATGTGTTTATTGTCAAACTCAACGGGTATGCCCCAAGTAAACGAAGAACGCGAAACGCACAAATCGGAAAGGCCTGGCTTTAAGAAATTGTTGATCATTTCGTTCTTTCTTGATTCGGGCTTAATAAAATCGGGATTTTGCTCGTAGTATTCAAGCAATTTATCCTGATATTTGCTGAGCTTTAAGAAATAAGCTTCCTCCTTTGCGTCGGTAACCTCACGTCCGCAGTCGGGACATTTGCCGTCAACAAGCTGTGACGGGGTGAAGAACGATTCGCACGGAACGCAGTATTTACCCTCGTAATATCCCTTGTAAATATCGCCCTGATCGTACAGCTTTTTAAATATCTTTTTAACGGCGTTTACGTGGTCTTCGTCGGTAGTGCGTATAAATTTGTTGTAGCTGGTGTTAAGACTGTCCCAAACCTTTTTTATTTGAGAGGATACGTTATCAACGTATTCCTTGGGCGATATACCAGCCTCGTTCGCATATTGCTCTATCTTTTGACCGTGTTCGTCAGAACCTGTCATCAGGAAAACGTCATAACCCTGCATACGTTTGTAGCGGGCTATCATATCGGCAAGCACTATATCGTAAGCGTTGCCTATATGCGGCTTGCGCGAGGTATAAGCGATTGCAGTTGTAATATAAAACTTCTTCTTTTCGGACATATTATTATCTCCTTTAAGGCCTTTCGGTCAAATAAATTATATATGAAATTACAGCGGTTATAAGCGAGTAAAGCAGTATAAATCCGCCGCCTATTACAGAATCGGAACCCGCAAAGGAAGCATAAGCAAATATCACGGTTCCGAGTATCGCCGCCATAATATAGAATACAGTCAGCAATAGGTTTGATTTTTTAATTCTTGAAGCACAGTTTATTATTGAGGCAAATCCCACAGGATTCCCTTTATACGCCGCAGGCGCCGAAACGGAGGGGACTTTGTTCACCGTATTCTTATACATATGCGAACCAGCGCTGCTCATAACCTTAACGGAATCTTCATACAACCCTAAATAATCGCAAATCATTTCTTCCGAGAGATTAGGGTCGGTGTTGCTTACAAGAACGGTCACGCCGAGTGAGGTCAGCCGCCTTAATTCGTGGGCAATTTCGGGGTTTACCGAGTATTGAACGACTATCAGCGCACACGCCTTTCCCTCGCTTGCAAGATATACGGGGAAATAACCCTTGCGTAATATCTTTTTGTCAACCTCAACGCTCGGGACCTCAATTCCGTGTGCCTCCATAAGCGTGCGGTTGCCTATGAATAACAGCTTGTTGTCAACCCAGCCCGAAATGCCCATACGGTCCTCGTATTTAACGGTATCGGAGTCGGGCAGAGCGGTAATATTACTGTTTCCCGCAATGCGTTTAAATATGTTTGTAAGGGGACTGTTAAGAGTCTCCGTAAGCGATGCGGCGCGTATTATAGTATCGTCTATCGAGTTTTCGGACAGCACTTTCATATTATGAAGCGTGACCGTGCCCGACGGGAATATGTCTTCCGAAGTAAATACCGCGCAGTTTGCCATTTCAATATGTTCTGCGCCTATTTTCCCCGCTATCATAGCGCCTTTACGGTTGAGCTTTTTAGCCGCCGAGAACAACGGGAGCCTGTCAATCAGGAAAAGCGTTGGAAGCGAGGCAAGACACATTATGACCGCCGCGCTGTAAAAGCCGTATATCACGCCGTTATAGTATGCGGCGCAGGCAAGTCCGACTATAACTGCCAAAACCGCCGAAAGTATCGTTATTAAGGGTAACTTTCCGTTCATAAACACACCGAAGGTGGCGTATTTCATATATCCGTCTATTCTGCCTGTCCTCTGCGGAGCGGCTATAAGAGCGTCGCCCTCAACCGCGTCCTTTGCCATAGCGAATGTAACGGCGTTATCGTCAAGCAGACGGACGGCGCGTTTTGGAGCCGATGTTGATATTTGTTTGAAGTTTGAAAGCATATATGAGTCTTTCATAAATCTTGATATTGCCAGAAAAACATAAATCAACCCGAGCAGTATCATAAGGTCAAGCGTTATTTCGTTTTTGTAAAAGCCGTAACCGACATAGGCAAAAACCGCGATAGACGCAAGAGCCGCATTTGCTTCGGGTGCGGAATGGCGGCTGAACAGCTTTGCGAAAGCCTTGAACATATCAAAATTTACCGCAGTTTCAATAAGCAACAAGGCGGCGCAGACTATCATACAGACCGTTGTACTGCTTACAAGCAGAGGGGAAAACGCGGGCAGTCTGAAAACCGCAAGTATAAGAGTTATGATTATTGAAAAAACGAGCTTTAAAAAGCTGTTGCGCTTTTTAATTGCAAACCTTCGGAAAAAGTGTTTTGTCTCTTCCGGGGAAGTGTATTCCTCCTTGGGAATGTATTCGTCAAATTCGGTTTCTTCAAGCTGTGTTTCTTCGGTTTCGTCTTCCGAGTTCAAAACCTGCGAAAATTCGCCCGTAAGATCTATCGGACGGGTCTGCGAGCTTATGCTAATTCGGTCCTCCGCGCTGTCTGTATCG
>CAKSQT010000004.1 GCA_934486755.1 uncultured Eubacteriales bacterium
AGCACATACAGCGTAAGCACCAAAGCGGCGGAAATCACCGAAACATAAACGTCCTCCCTGCTCATCGCAAGAATACTGCCGAACATATAGTTGCTTATATCGGTATTCATACCCGTTGTGAGGGTCGCGGCGGTAACACCTATCGCAAGCGCGCTGCTTGACACCAAAGCTATGGCGGCGTCGCCCTTTATCTTTCCGCTTTCACTCACGCGCAGAAGCAAAAACGCCGCGATTATAACCACTGGGACAGACACTTTAAGCGGAGCGGCACCGCAGGCGAGCGCAACCGCCGCCGAGCCGAACGCAACGTGCGAAAGTCCGTCGCCGAGCATTGAATACCGCTTTAAAACAAGGCTGACGCCCAAAAGCGAGGAACACAGCGACACCAAAATGCCGCAAACAAGCGCACGGACGGCAAAGGAATAGGAAAAGACCGTTTTTAAAAATTCCATTATTTTGCCTCCGTCATATTTTTATAGTAGCCTGTTTTTACGTAATTTTCAGCCGTTCCGAAATAATAGCTGTCCTCCGATAAATGCAGAATATTATCGGCATAGGTCACCGACCGCGAAATATCGTGCGTTATCATTATCACGGTCATTCCGTTGCGGTTTAAAAGCTCTACAAGTCCGTAAAGCTCGTTTTGCGAAGCGGCGTCAAGCCCCGTAACAGGCTCGTCAAGCAAAAGCACGCTCTTAGCGGCGCAAAGCGCTCTGCAAAGCAGCACCCTTTGCTGTTGACCGCCCGAAAGCTCCTTAAACGAACGGTTTTTAAGCTCGGTTATCTCCATCAGCTTCATATTTTCAAGCGCCTTTGCGCGCTGTTTTGAGGAATACCGTATTCCGAGCTTATTCTTCCCCGCAAAACCCGACAGCACAACCTCGAATACCCCTGCCGGGAAATCCCTCTCCGCCTGACTTCTCTGCGGCAGCCAGCCTATCTCGTTCTTGGTAAACCCGTTGTATTTTACTTCTCCGCCGTGCTTTGTGAGAAGTCCCAAAATACAGCGCATAAGGGTGGTTTTGCCCGAGCCGTTCTCGCCCAATATGCAAAGATAATCGCCCTTTTTCACGTTGAACGAAAGATTTTTAAATACTGTTTTGCCCTCAAAGGCAACCGTTAGATCCTTAACCTCGATCTGCGTCATTTTTCTGTCCCTTCAATACCTCGGCGTTGAGCCGCATTATATCAATGTAAGTTATTCCGTTGTTAAAATCGTCAAGCGTGACGTTGTGCGCCGAATGTAACTGCAATAGCGTTACTCCCGTTTCCTCGGCAAGCGCGTCGGCTATCTGCCTGTTGCTTAGCTCCGTATAATAAGCCGCGGTACAGCCGTGCGTTTTCACATCGTTTACAAGACGGGTCATAGTTTTCAGGCTTATATCGGTATCCGAAGCGCAGCCGCCGAACGCGGCGGAATAGCTAAGCCCAAATTCGCTTGCAAAATATTTAAAGGGAAAGCGGTCGGCAACCAGAATGTATTTTTTCGGCATACTTTCCACGGCGACAGAAAGCTCCTCCCTTACCGCCCGTATCTTATCGGTATATTCTGCGGCGTTTTTGCGGTAATAATCGGCGTTTTCCTTATCAATTTCGCAAAGAGCGCCGCATACGGCGTCAACCATACTTACGGCGTTGGCAGGCGAAGTCCAGATATGCTCGTCGTATTCGTCTTCCCCGTCCTCTGTAAGCAGCTTCGCGTGCTTCATAAGTTCAAGCACATTCAGCTTTCTTTTACTGCCGTTTATAAGACGGCGCGCCCACTCGTCCGACTCGCCGCCTATAAACGCGAATAAATCGGAATTTTCAACCGCCGCAATGTCCGACGGACGCGGGTCGTAGGAATGAACCTCCGTCCCTGGGCGTATAAGCAGTTTTAAATCTATCCTGTCGCCGCCGACGGCGCGCGCAAAATCATATATTGGAAAAATGGTGGCAACCACGCTTACCTTTTCTTCATTTTTCGGCGTATAGGCACATCCGCAAAGCAAGGCGGCAAGGACAGCCGCCGAAAAAACGCATATTAATCTTTTGAACATTCTTTGCACACCCCGTAAAGCACGGTTTTAAAATTATCCACCTTGAACCCATGCTCGTTTAAAATATGCTGTGATAAACGGTTCATAGTTTCACACTCAATATGAAACAGCTTTCCGCAACGGGTGCATTTAAGATGAAAATGCTCGGCACATTCGCTGTTTTCGGGTACGTATTGATAGCACGCCGAACCGCCGTCCGCCTGCGCGTAACGCCTTACCCTGCCCTCGCTCACCATACGGTCAAGACAGCGGTAGACCGTTGTTCTGCCGACATTGAACCCGTTTTTTGCAAGCAGCAGTATAAGCTCGTCGGCGGTAAAGTGCCGACCCTCGGTCTGCTTTAATACCGCCTCTATACCGCTTCGCTGTTTTGTTTTATAGCCCTCGGCTGTTCTCATTTTTTATCCCTCAATATGAAACTGAATTTCAATTTCAAATTATATACCTGAAACACGTTTATGTCAAGCGAAAAATGTCGCAAATGTCGCGTTTTGTCTATCTATTATATACATAAGTGCAAAGGATAAATTACAGTAGGAGGAAAAATGCTAACATTAAAAATCAGCAATCAAAGCGCTTATATTATACCCGACGAGGTAGTTTCGGACAGCATAAAACACCTTGCGATACGTTTTGAATTCAGTCCCGAATGGGAAGAATATGCAAAAACTGCGGTTTTTAGGCACCAAACGCTTGAAAGCCCCGTTTCGTTGGTTTTGAACGAAAGCGGCGAATACAGCCTTGGGAATAATACGTTTCTCGTGCCGTGGGAGGTAATAAAATGTCCCGAATTTACGGTTTCGGTATTCGGCACAAAAGGCGGCTCCCGCATAACGACAAAGCAGATAGTCTGCCCCGTGGCGCAGAGCGGATACGGCGAGGGCGATACGCCGACAGAACCGACCCAGACGGAATTTGAACAGCTTGAAACGATGTGCGAGCAGGCAAAGAGCGTTGCCGAGGCGCTTAGAACGGACGCCGAAAACGGCAGATTCAAGGGCGATACGGGCGCAAAGGGAGCCGACGGGAAAACACCCGTAAAAGGGGTCGATTATTTTACCGATTACGACATAGCTTCCCTCGGAATACCGAAAGTGGACGGAAAATTCAACGAATCCAGCGACAACGCCCAATCGGGCAAGGCGGTTGCGG
This sequence comes from uncultured Eubacteriales bacterium, assembly GCA_934486755.1. Classification (GTDB taxonomy): domain Bacteria; phylum Bacillota; class Clostridia; order Oscillospirales; family Acutalibacteraceae; genus UBA737. Next base: position 3,192 of record CAKSQT010000004.1, read on the forward strand.
CGGCTATCGCGGCGGCGGTCGGCGGTATTACGGACTTTGAACTTGACAGTAACAACGGCGTAGGATACGCAAGCCTTGCGGCGCTGAAAGCCGCCAATCCGACGGGCAGAATAGGCACTCTTTATTTAGTTGTCAACCCTAAATCGGAGGAGGACAACGCGTTTAACGAATATTTCTGGACAGGCTCAAAATACGAGCTTGCAGGTATGTTCGGGAGCGTGAACACGTCAAATTTCGCCACAAAAGACGAGGTGGCAAGCGCAATCGCCTATGCTTCGAAAACGGTTAAAGGCACTGTTCGTATGTGGCTTGTGACCGACGAGCTTACAAACGAAACGACACTCAACATAGCCACGGAGGATTAGTATGCGATTTAATCTGAACAATGCCGACAGGGTAAATTACAACGGAAATGCCGCAAACGAGGTGAAATTTAACGGCGAAGTGGTATGGGGTGACTACGATACGGCTGAAACGGGAACCGAAAAATGCCTGCGGCTTGACAACAGTCTTAAACGCAAACCGAAAAAACTTATTATATACGGCGACGGCATAAGCGTAACTCCGAATTTTGAAACTCCGCCCGAAATATCCGTATCAGCAAGCACAAAAATAAATGTGTGCGGAAAAAATTTACTTGATGTAAGCAAAATCACCTCATTGGGCACGGCTTCAAGCGAACAGTTTATAAAAAACAACGGGGACGGTTCAATCACAGTAGGAAACGGTAACAAGGCATACAATACTTCTTATGTCAAGTTTTCAAAATGCTGTCCCAATATTGTTGCAGGAGAAAAATACATTCTGACAGCCGAAAGCACTCACAATGATACAACACAGAAGTTTTTGTATTTTCCTACTGCAAATTGGATAAGATGGTTTTTCGGCACAAGCAGAACAGTGACCCAAGCAATGATTGACAGTTATATTGCATTTTACAGCGATCCGAAAGACAGCGACGGAAAATTTCCTCCGGTTAAAATTTGGAATTTACAGGTAGAAAAAGGCATTTCAGACACGGAGTACGAAGAATATAAAACCGTGCGAAGCGTAACGGTTCCCTATGAGCTTTCAGGAATAAAGGACTCAAACGGCAGCATTACCGCAAGGGACAGAATAGAGGTCGATTATGAGAAAAAGACGGTAAAAATAATCCGCTGCACCTGCAAAATAGGCGGTGCGGACAGGTTCTATCTTGAACCAGAAAAAACCACCGATACGACCTTTACGTTCCGTACCATTAAAAACTATATTCAGGCAGGATCAAGCGGAGGTATATCCAATATGCTTGCGGAATATACCGCAGACGGCGAAAATACCGATTCCGAATACTTTAAAATGCAAAAAATAGGTATATACAGCTCGTCCACACAAGAAATCACATGGGCAAGCAAGGTCTATTTCACACTTCAAAAAACGCGTTTTACCAACAGCGAATTTTCAAGCGACGAAGCGGCGCAGATACTTAAAGATCTTGTTATTGTTTATCCGCGTGAAAGCTCGCATATATCGACCGAGGACATAACCGATACCGAATGCGGACAGGCCCTGCTTAATCTTTATTGCAATGACCCCTGTTCTACCGTTATGTCAGATTCCGATATAAAAATAACCTATAAAAAAATGCGTAATTCGTAATTCGTAATGCGTAATTAAAATATCCGTTTAACGGGATAAAAAGTTAGAGTTTAGCAAGGTAAAATAAGATTGATATGTCCGTCTCCCTCGTCAGAGGGCGCCGACAAATTTTTCAATTTTATCTCTGCTAAACTCTAATTTATTTTTTTCTGTTAAGTTCCTTAGTTTTTCTTTCTATTTCTCTTGATAAATTTATTCCCGCAATAAATCCCATTTGAAAATATGTTTCTCTCATAACTGTTTCGCGGTCTGCTATTACGGCAAAAATTTCGTCGCGCTCTTTCATACTTTCAAAATGCTCCTCCAAAAAGTCATCGGTTCGCTTTTCAGCATTTTTTACAGCCGTTTTAAAATCTAAATCTTCTTTTTCTATAACCAGCTCACCGCCGCTGATAAGAAAATTACTTAACTCAGACAACTTACATCTTTTCATCATATCCGAAAATTCCATATTTTTTTACCTCGCTTTGCGGATACGGCTTGTAAGATAAGCGGTGTTTTTGTTATTTATGTTTGTCATAATTTACTCCTGTTTAAAGTCACAAGGACTATTAAATGTTTTGCTCGGCGTATTGGTTAACCTATAATTGATTGATAAAGCGGAAATATTCCGCTATTTATCAATTTTATATTGTGACTCTATACATTCAAGTATAAATTTTGATACACTCAAATTTTTACTTGCCGCTAACCGTTTAATACTATCTTTATACCCTTTTGGTAAAAAAATATTTATTCGGTCATAATGTTGCTTTTTATAGTCATCAATATAACGCTGTTGGTTGCCGTTTGGCACACCGTCCACCGCCTTATTACTTGATACTACATTGTATCATTAAAGCGGTTATTTGTCAATGTTAGGGCTTTATCCCACCGAAAGGCTATGCTTATTATGCCATAGGTTAACCAATATGTCAAGTAAAATTTGCAAATTTTCTCAAAAAGTTTTTCAATTTTATTTCGCTAAGCTCTAATTCTTTATCTCGTTAAATTGATATTTTAATTACGAATTGCGCATTACGCATTACGAATTATTATAGGTGCGGAGCGCACATTCGTCTAATATTCTACGCTAAATATTTTGCTATTGTTATGAGTATCGGCATAGTTATAAGTGAAAATACGGTTGAGAGCGAAACGACATCGACCGAAAAATCGGTATCGCCGCCGTATTTTGACGCAAACATTGTTGTCATTGCGGCGGACGGCGCACTGCACGAAATCACCGAGGATACCAGCATAACTCCCCTTACACCGCAAAGATACAAAAGTCCGAGCGCTATCGATGGCAGTATTATAAGCCGCGAAGCCACCGTCAGCATACAGGCAGGGTTAAACAGCGCCTTTATTACGTTGCTCTTGGTCAGATGATAGCCTATTATTATCATCGGCAGCGGCGTGTTGAGGGCGGCTATGTATGAAATCGGTTCGGATATGACCGACGGAAGTTTTACCGAAAACAGGAAGACCGCAAGACCCAGAACAAGCCCTATCATTCCTGGGTTTATCACAAGTTTTTTAGGCGTTAGGAACTTTTTATCGCCGCTTACAGTCATTATTCCGTAGCTCCACAAAAAGAGGTTGAAGATTGCTATATAGGACGAGCCGTAAAACACGCCCATATCACCAAGGATTGACTGTTGGAGCGGAATTGACATAAATCCGCAGTTTGAAAAAACCGCCGCGGCAAGCATTATCCGCTCGCGCGATTTATCCTTTGAATGAAGCATTGCACGGCTGAGTACGATAAACAGAATATGCACACAGGCGGTTATCAGAAAGCTCAACAAAAGTCCTTTAAGTTGTTTTGCCGAAAACTCACGCATAAAGGACTTGATTATAACGCACGGGGTCACTATCGTAACCACTATATTTGTAATGCTTTTAACGCCCTCCTCAGTAAGAGCGCCGGCATAGGTGAAAATAACACCTATGCCGATAAGAACCATAAGAATAACTACCTGTATTAAAACGTCTAAAAACATTATTTAACTTCCTTTATAAAGCGCATAAACGCCTGCCTTCCGCCGTTGTCGCGCTTAAACACGCCTGCGTATTCAAGAACCTTTGCGAAGACCGCGCCTATCTCCGCCTTTAAAACGGAATCTATATTTTCCTTATTCAAATCGCTGTATCTTGACTTAATATCCTGCGCCCATTCGGCGTGCTTTGCTATGCGTTCGTCTGCGCTTATGTCGGAGCCGTTTAACATAGCCTCGGACAAAAGTGCCATTTCGGTTTTAAGCCTTGACGGCAGAACCGCAAGACCCATAACCTCGATAAGTCCGATATTTTCCTTTTTTATGTGATGAAGCTCGCTGTGAGGGTGGAAAACGCCTAAGGGGTGTTCCTTTGTCGTAATATTGTTTCTGAGAACAAGGTCAAGCTCGAAATTTTCGCCGCGCCTGCGTGCTATCGGCGTTATCGTGTTGTGCGGCTCGCCGTTGGTCAAAGCAAAGACAAACGCTGATTCGTCGGTATAGCCCCTCCACGCCGTGAGTATTTTGTCGGCAAGGTCGGCAAGCCTGTTCCTGTCTGCACAGTTAAGCCTTATGACCGACATAGGCCATTTTACAATGCCTGCCTCGACATCTTCAAAGCCTAAAAAGGTTATTTTTTGTTCGACGGGTGCCTTTGCCATTGCAAACTCGTAATTTCCGCCCTGATAATGGTCATGACTTAATATCGAACCGCCCACTATCGGCAGGTCAGCGTTTGAACCGATGAAATAGTGCGGAAACTGCGCGGTAAAATCAAGCAGACGTTCAAATGCGGTGCGGTTTATCGCCATAGGCGTATGCGACGCGTTAAACGCGATACAATGCTCGTTATAATACACATAGGGGGAATACTGCAAAAAGAAATCGGTGCCTGCAAGCTCTATCGGTATGACCCTGTGATTTTGGCGCGCGGGGAAATTGGCTCTGCCTGCATACCCCTCGCACTCCTTGCACAAAAGGCACTTCGGATACCCCGACTGCGGAGCGCTTTTCGCCGCCGCTATCGCCTTGGGGTCCTTTTCGGGCTTTGAAAGGTTTATGGTTATATCAAGATCGCCGTATTCGGTGGGAGTTACCCACTTGACGTCGCGCGCAACGCGGTAACGGCGTATATAGTCGCTGTCGCCGCTTAGCTTGTAAAAATATTCGGTAGCCTTAACGGGACTTTCCGCATATAATTTGCGGAATTTATCGGTAACCTCGCTCGGCAGCGGAATAAGCGCGCCCATAAGGCGTGTATCAAAAAGGTCTCGGCTTACGGTGTTGTCCTCAATTATACCGTTTTCAACAGCATAGCAAAGCAGTTCCGAAAGCGTTTTTTCAAGGTCGACATTGCTAAAATTCTCGCCGCAGTCATAACTGTCAAGCCGCAGTATTTCAAGAATACGGTTGGTTATGTATATCTCGTCCCTCTTTGTATAAAATCCCTTTTCTAAGCCGTAGCAAACAAGCCGTCTAACACTTTCACTTATCATAGCGTTCTCCCATCAAGTATTTTATAATAAATTATACTATCATATACCGCTCCTGTCAAACACATATAAAATTAACATACTGTCTATTGAAAAAAAATCAGTTTATGGTATAATTTATACTGTTATATTGGAATATTTGGAGCAAATTAATGAGAATACTCGCGGTGGGCGACGTCTGCGGTTCTATCGGCTGCGATAAGCTGCGGAAAACGCTGCCCTTGATTAAAAGAAACAAAAAAATTGATATGGTTATAGTCAACGGCGAAAACTCTGCCGACGGGAACGGGGTCACCCCTATAAGCGCCGAGAGCATTTTCGCTTCGGGCGCCGACGTTATAACGGGTGGAAACCACTCTATGCGCCGAAAGGAAATTTTTTCGTATCTTGACGAAAATCCGTTTATCCTCCGTCCCGACAACCTGCCCGAGGCGGAATACGGGAGCGGATATTGCGTTTGCGATTTCGGTTTTTTAAAGGTTGCGGTAATAAATCTTTCGGGCAAAATATATCTTGAAAATCTGAAAGCGGAATGTCCCTTAAAATGCGCCGACGTTTTGCTTGAACGTGCCGAGAAGGACGGGGCGAGGATAATAATTGTCGATTTTCACGCCGAGGCGACAAGCGAAAAGCGCGCTATGGGAATTTATCTTGACGGCAGGGCTTCCGCCGTTTTCGGAACGCACACCCACGTTCAGACAGCCGACGAACAGGTATTAAAAAACGGCACGGGGTATATCACCGACCTCGGAATGACAGGACCTATTGATTCGGTGTTAGGCGTTAAAAGCTCCATTATAATAAACCGTTTAAGGGACGGCGATCAATCAAAATTTGAGCTTGCCGACGGCGAATGTATGCTTTGCGGCTGTATTTTCGATATAGACAACCGCACAGGAAAAGCCCTGTCGGTTGAGAGAATAAAATTTTAGGAGGACGGCGAAATGCGAAAAATAACGGCTTTAAGCCTTGCGCTTGCCCTGATTATCGCTATGAGCTTTGCGGGTTGCCGCTCGAACACGTCGGACGCATCGTCAGGCGAAACAGCAACCGCCGTCACGCAGACCGAAAAAAGCAGTATAAACGTGCTTTACTGCGCTTCGGATTCGTTTAATCCTTATTCCGCGGCGACAAAACTGAACCGCGAGCTTGCAACCCTGATTTTTGAGCCGCTTGTGCGGCTTGACAATAATTTTACGCCCGTATACCGCCTTGCTTCGTCGGTCACGGTTGAGGGCGCGCGCTGCACGGCGGTGCTTAAAGACGCCGTTTTTTCGGACGGCAGCGCCGTCACCGCAAGCGACGTAGTTTACTCATTCAATCTTGCAAAGGGCTCCGCGACTGAATACGCCTCACAGCTTTATGAGGCGGCGTCGGCAACGGCGGCGGATTCAAAAACGGTCGTGTTTAACCTTACAAGGTACGACCCCTATTTTGTAAACGTGCTTGATTTTCCCATTATTAAATCAGGCAGCGAAAAACAGACCGACGCGGACGGCGTTGCGCTCCCGCCGACGGGGTGCGGAAGATATTCTGTCGGTGAAACGCGCGACAAACTGCTTATAAACGACAAATTTTTCGGAGAAAAGGGCAGTATTACAACCATAAATCTGATAAACGCTCCCGATTACGAATCGGTATCGCACTATGTTGAAATCGGCGCCGCCGATATTTATTACAGCGACATTTCCGACGGTACGCTTTCGCGAATGAGCGGAAACAAAACGAATATTAATTTAAACAACATCGTATATATCGGTGTAAATCACACCTACGGTGCGCTTTCCTCGCCCTATATGCGATATGCTATCTCCTCGGCGCTGGACCGCAAAAAAATCTGCGCCGAAGCGTTTTACAGCAACGCGGCCGCCGCAACGGGCTTTTTCAACCCCGTTTGGAAGGACGTTAAGTCTGTGCAAAATATACAAACAACCGCGGATAAAGAAATAACAGTTGAGAATTTGGAGAAAATAGGATATAATAGTTTAGATAGCAGCGGCGTCAGGGTCGGCGCAGGCGGAAGACTGAGCTTTACCCTGCTTGTAAATTCCGAAAACCGCACCCGCGTAAATGCCGCAAGGCTTATAGCCGAAAACCTCGGCGCGGTCGGTATATCGGTGTCGGTTGTTGAGCGCCCTTACGCGGAATATGCGGCGGCGCTTGCCGCGGGCGACTTCCAGCTTTATCTTGCCGAGGTTAAGCTTACCGACAATATGGATATTTCAAATCTTGTCGTTCCTGGCGGCAGTACGGCGTACGGTATCGTACCTCCCGTAACCGAGCCGTCAGAGGACGGGAGCGAAACCGAAAAACCCGCTGGCACGGCTGACATTATAAACGGCTTTTACGGCGGAGCCAACACGATAAACGACGTTGCGATGATACTGCAAACCGAAATGCCGATAATACCCGTTTGCTACCGCACGGGCGCGCTTTTCCGTAATAAAGGCATCGGCAATGCTAAGGGCAGTTCGCACGACGATGTTTTTTACTCTATTGAGTCATTTACAATTAAAAAGTAACAGGAGGATATTTTGTTATGTTTGATTATGAAACCAGAATAGGCACGGTTGACATTTCTGAGGCTTACCTTTCAAAGCTCATCGGGCACGAGGTTGTATCCTGCTTCGGAGTTGTAGGAATGGTTCCGAGCGGAAACCGCCAGAAGTTATCAAGCACCCTCATCAAGCGAAATTCGATAGACACGGGTATCCGCGTAAGTGCAAATTCGGATATGCTTGACGTTGAGCTTCATATCGTAGTTACCTACGGAATGAACATAAACGCAATCGCCGCAAGCATTACCGAAAAGGTAAAGTACGCCGTTAAACAGGCTACGGGCATTGACGTAAATAAAGTTTCAATAAAGGTCGACGGCATTAAGGAATAATTCCCCAAGCCTTAGTGTGACACTAAAAGGAGTGTTTATTTTTGATTAACGGTGATATATTACGCGACGCCATAATCTCGGCGGCGAACAACCTTTCAAACAACCGCAAGCAGGTGGACGATCTTAACGTCTTCCCCGTGCCTGACGGCGATACGGGTACAAATATGTCGATGACCCTTGCCAATTCCGCAAGGGAGCTTGAAAAATTAAGCGGAGAAACCGCGGGCAAGATAGCCAAGGTAAACGCCTCGGCTCTTTTAAGGGGCGCCAGAGGTAATTCGGGCGTAATTACATCTCTTTTATTCCGCGGATTTGCAAAGGGCATGGGCGACGATGAATTTGCAACCCCTGAGAATATCAGCGCCGCTTTCGAGCTTGGCGTTGACGCCGCTTACAAGGCGGTTATGAAACCGACGGAAGGCACAATACTTACGGTAGCAAGAGTTGCGTCCGAAAAGGCGAAAGAGGCTTACGAGAACGGCGGCGACGAGCTTGCCGTGTTCGAGGCGGCTTTGTCGGGCGCAAAAGAAGCGCTTGCGACTACACCCGAGCTTCTTCCCGTTCTTAAAAAAGCGGGCGTTGTTGACGCGGGCGGCAGAGGCTTTGTAGTTATACTTGAAGGTATGCTTTCGGTTCTGCGCGACGGTGTTGTTATAGCGGCGAATAACGCCCCTGCCGCGGAAAATACCGAGGAGGAATCCTCCGTAAACGCCGCGGGCGAATTTGAAACCGAGATAACCTTTACCTACTGCACAGAATTTATAGTAAACCGCGATCCCGAGTGTGAAAAGGAGCCGAGCGATCTGCGCGCTTTCCTTGAAACCATAGGCGACTGCGTTGTTGTGGTTGACAGCGAGGATATTATTAAGGTTCACGTTCATACCGACCACCCGGGCAACGCTATCGAAACCGCGCTCACCTTCGGTCAGCTTGTTCACCTTAAAATAGAGAATATGCGCGACCAGCACGAGCGCGCAAAGCACGACGCTGAAAACGCGCGAAAAAAGCCCGCCAAAAATTCGGATATGACGGAAACTATCAAGCCCGTCACCCCGACAAAGCCCGTCGGTTTTGTTTCGGTATGCGCTGGCGACGGTATTGCCGAGCTGTTCCGCGACCTCGGTGTTGACACCATTGTAAGCGGCGGTCAGACTATGAACCCCAGCACGGACGACATTTTAAGGGCGGTTGAATCCACCCCCGCGGAAACGGTTTATGTCCTCCCGAACAACAAGAATATAATAATGGCGGCTGAACAGGCTATTCCGCTCAGCACACGCCGCGTTATAGTTATCCACACAAGAACAATTCCGCAGGGAATTTCGGCTATGCTTGCTTTCGACCCCGATTCGGACGATGAGCAGAACGCAATAAATATGCAGAAATCGACCGAACGCATAGCAACGGGTCAGATAACGTTTGCCGCGCGCGACTCTGATTTTGAGGGTCACAAAATTAAAAAGGGCGAGCTTTTGGCTCTGCTCGGCGGCAAGGTTGCGTTTGTTGATACCGACCTTGAAAAGACCGTCTTAAAGCTCACAAAACAGATGGTTAAGCGCGACAGCCAGTTTATAACAGTGATTTACGGCGAGGACGTTACCGACGAGCAAGCGGCGGTAATTGAAGAACAGATAAAAGAAAAATACGGCGCAAGGACCGAGATAACCTTTATAAACGGCGGTCAACCCGTATACTACTTCATTATTTCGGTTGAATAGGAGCTTTCATTTTAATGTTATCGCAGGATACAGATATACGCTTTTTGAAAGGCGTAGGCGAAAAACGTGCTGAAATACTGAAATCCAAGGGCATCGATACTGTCGGTGCCCTTTTGCGTTTTTATCCCCGTGCTTATGCCGATTGGAGCCGCCACACCCCGATAGAGGAATGTCCCTTTTTTGAAAACATATGCATAAAGGCAAGAATAGTGTCCCCGATAAGGGAAGAAAAAAAACGCGCGGGTATGGTGCTTTACCGATTCACCGCGGCGGACGGCGGCGGAGAAATGTCGGTCACACTTTTTAACCAGAAATTTCTTGCTTCAAGGCTAAATACGGGTCGGGAATACCTTTTCTACGGCAAGCTCGGCGGAAGTTATATTATGCGGCAGATGAACTCACCCGAGATAAAGGAAACGGGTTATGCCGCCATTCACCCGATATATCCCGCTTTTTCAACTATGAGTTCAAAAAACATCGAAAATATAACCAAGGCTGCAATTTCTTCCTGTGAGATCGCCGACCCGCTGCCCAAAACCCTGTTGGAAAAGCTGTCGCTTTGCGGTGTTGATTTTGCGCTTAAAAACATACATTTTCCGAGCAGTAAAGAGGCTCTTGAACGCGCGAAAAAACGGCTTGTATTTGAAGAACTATTTATGCTTCAAACCGCGCTTTATATGCTTAAAAACAGGAACCGCACCGTTGCGGGCTGTAAAATAAGCAGGGATTATTCGGCTGAATTTCAAAAAAGCCTGCCCTTTTCGCTGACAGGGGCGCAAAAGCGCGTTATTAACGAATGTGTATCCGATATGCTTTCAGGCAGACATATGAACCGTTTGGTTCAGGGCGATGTCGGCAGCGGTAAGACCGCCGTTGCCGCCGCGCTGTGTTATACCGCCGCAAAAAACGACTGTCAGTCGGCTTTTATGGCGCCTACCGAAATATTGGCTTGCCAGCATTTTTCATCGCTTTCTTCCCTTTTTAAGGACAGCGGTATTAAATGCGAGCTTTTGACGGGTTCTATGACGAAAAAGCAAAAGGACGGCGTTAAAGCCCGTCTCAAAAACGGCGAAATTGATATAGCCGTCGGCACGCACGCACTTTTAACAGAAGATGTAGAGTTTAAAAATCTCGGACTTGCGGTGACCGACGAACAGCACCGCTTCGGCGTTGCACAAAGGGGCGGACTTGCTTCAAAGGGCGTATCGCCCCACACGCTTGTTATGTCGGCAACGCCCATTCCGCGCACATTGGGTCTTATCATATACGGCGACCTTGACATAAGCGTTATCGACGAATACCCCGCGGGCAGGCAGTATATCGACACCTATCTTGTCGATTCAAGCTACCGCGGGCGCGTGTATAACTACATCAAGAAGCACCTTGGCGAAGGCAGGCAGGCTTATATAGTTTGTCCGCTTGTCGAGGAGGGCGAAAATACCGACCTTAAAAGCGCGTCGGAATACTATGATGAACTTAGAAACGGTGAGTTTAAAGACTATAAATTAGGTCTGCTCCACGGAAAAATGAAACCCCGTGATAAAGACAGCGTTATGCAGTCGTTTAAAAACGGGGAAATACAGCTTTTAATATCGACAACGGTCATAGAGGTCGGAATAGACGTTCCCAACGCCGTTATAATGGTAATAGAAAACGCCGAGCGCTTCGGTCTTTCACAGCTTCATCAGCTTCGCGGACGTATAGGCAGAGGAAAATACAAATCCTCCTGTATTCTTATATCCGACAGCCGCTCCGCCGACACCCAAAAACGTCTGAAAATTATAAAATCGAATAACGACGGCTTTAAAATAGCCGACGAGGATCTGCGGCTTCGCGGTCCTGGCGATTTTCTCGGCAACCGTCAGCACGGTCTGCCCGACCTCAAAATTGCCGATCTTTATACCGATTTTGACGTATTGAGGTCAAGCGGAAAAGCGGCGGAATGGGTGCTTAAAAACGACCCGAAATTAAACGCGCCCGAAAACGCCGCTCTTAAAAGCCAGATACTGAACATTTTTAAAAGCCTCGATCTGTAAAAAAGTCCTCCGCAAACCTTTCGGCAAACTGCGTAAGCGCCGAAAAATCCATTGCCTCGGCATAGTATTTTTCAAGCTCGTCGTGAACCGATTTTGCCTGCGCCATCGAAGAAGCCGCCGAAAGCAATATATCTTTTTTGAGCTTGGCGTTGAATTTCAGTCTTCCCCTGCTGTTGTGGAGCTTGTTGCTGCTTACAAACCTTCTCGAATGAACGCGCCTTGTATGCACGTCAAAATCCATATATCTGTTTTCGGTTACAACGGCAAAGGAAAGCTCGGGTATTAATATGTGGTCGATAATGTCGTTCGGCATAAACGGATTTCTGAGCGTTATAACGTCATATCCGCACCCGAGCGCGTAGTTGCGCACTATTTCGTTTATTATCGCCGACACGCTCGAATATTCATCTGAAATTATGGCGATATTTTCATATCCGCCGCTCACGGTGTTAGGATACGACACCACTCCAAGCGGCGTTACCCCCTGTATAAACCTTTTTTGCTCTATGCCCGTTCCCGTGCGGACGGGTATATTTTTTTTGCAGAGCGAAAAAGCGTAATCAACGGTATGCGCCTTGTCGGTGCAGGCGGAGGCGGTCTTTAAATCGTCCGACATAATTTTTCCGTAAGCCGCGAGATAGCCCGACGCCGTTCGGTGGAGCTTTTTGTTTTCGTCGGTAAGCTCGGTTATCTCTTTTCTGTTTTTCCGCAGCATTTCGGGGTTCCAGAATTTTCCGAAATCAAGCAGATTTTCGCATACTCCGGGATATTTCGGTTCTACCGTATGCGGCGATGTTCCGTCTAAAAACACGGTTTTCAGTTCGGGTATAATAACGCCGTCAAGCGAATTGGGGTCAGATGTGCAGGGGCAAAGCTCTGCCGAAAGACCGTTGTTATCGGCATTAACAGCCATAAACTTCAAAAATGAGGATTTTCCCGTCCCTGGTCCGCCTTTAATTATGTAAGCAGTCCAACCGTTTTGCGGGTCGTAACAGCCGTCAAACGCCGAATAAAATCCCGCAACAGAATTTGCGGCTAAAAAATACTTTTTATTTAAGGTCTCCATAACTCGCCCTCCCGTAATATCCTATTCCGATAAAAAAATTTTGACACAGCGGGGTTTTTGTGGTAAAATCTGTTGGAGTCGGTCAGACGGTTGCGTATAGAAATATATGAGGAAAGTCCGAGCCCCATAGGGCAGAATAGCGGCTAACGGCCGCCGAGGGTGACCTTAGGGAAAGTGCAACAGAGATATACCGCCGTATTTATACGGTAAGGGTGGAAAGGCGAGGTAAGAGCTCACCGATCTTTACGGAGACGTAGAGATCCTGTAAACCCTATTCGGAGCAACGCTGACTGCGGCGATACACCTGCCCGGTGTGCCGCGAAAAGCGGCTTGAACGTCGGAGCAATCCGCCGTCGAGATAGATAACCGTCCGCGACAGAACTCGGCTTACCGACCGACTCATTTTAATAAAAATAACGGGGTATTTAATGGAAAACTTGCAAAAAATCAAAGAGAAGACCGTTGCGGCGTTTAAAACGGCTGTCTCTTTTTTTTCGGCACATAAAATTGCTTCGGCGGTAACGGCGGCAGTCGCTTTGGCATTAGCGGCTGTCATCATTTTGGTAACGGCTTTGCAGTCTGCCGCAAAACGCAAAGCGAACGCGGATATATCTTCCGATGTTTCTTCCGCACCGTCCGTCAGCTCGCAGGAGGCTGTTTCTTCCGAGCCCGAACCCGAACCGATACCCGAGCCTGAGCCTACGCCTTCGACGGCTCCCGCTCCCAAACCGAAAAAAGCGGCTGTCCCCGCGGTTCAGGCGCCGTCTGTGCCTGTCGGAACCGATTTTAAATACAATTCTAATATGAGCCCTGACAACAATGTGTTTTTGGACGCATTGGTTTACACGGGCTATAATCTTCAAGCCCAGCGCAACAGCGGACTTATGTGGGCGTCGGGCAACAATTACGTGCTTTGCTCCCGCAAAAGGGGACTCGGCTGGCTTTCAAAAATAACCTACGGCGGCGGAAGCACGGGATACGAGACCGTGAACGGCAAGCCTGACATACACGCCTTTGAAAAAAAGGGTCTTGTCTGCGCCACCTACGTTACATACGTTTATTTCAACTACCTGCCCAATGTCGCGGGGATAGACACGTCCTCACTCCCCCGTCCCGAGCGCTCGTATGACGCAAACAGCTGGTACAACGCCGCTCTGCAATGGGTAAACTTGGGGTATTCAAGGTTTATAAACTTTTCGGCGAACGATGGCGGCAGCGTTACGCGCGATATATCCTTCAAGCCGTCCGAAAGCATACCGATAGGCTCAATTATGTGTATGCAGGATTGGTACAACCGCAACGGCCACTGCACCCACGTTTCGATATACGCGGGTTACTCGGGCGGATACCATTGGGTCACCCACGTGGGCAACGCAAACGGACCCGAATTTTGCGCTATGGAGCGTATGAACCGCAAGCCCGACCCGCAATGGCCGCTTAAAATAATCACACCGCCGTCTAACATCAGATTTTCGGCGTCGGTCGAGGCGTATATAACCGACCAAAACGGCGCGCCTATGCAGGGAGTTCCCGTATCGGTCAAAAACCTCGCAAACGGGAATATATCCGAGCTTGGCGTTACCGACGCAAACGGTTATATTTCAGGCGACGGATATTCCTACGGCGAGCATCAGATAATACAGGGCGTGCCGTCGGGTTATACCTGTGACGCTGCCGCCGTGAACGTGAGATTTACAACGCAAAATAACAGTATGACTACCGTCAGGTTCACCAACAACTTGATTCCTCCCCCAGAACCCGAACCGATTCCCGAACCCGAGCCGCCGCAGGAGAGCGAACCTCCCGCCGAATCGGGCAACGGCTCGCAAAGCGAAATTTCATAATAAAAAATTCGGCAAAAGCATTTATCGTTTGCTTTCGCCGAATTTTTATTTATTAGCGGACAAATTAAAGTTTTAAGCGGCAGATACCCACCATTTTTTATAGGGGAGTATCTGTCGTCTGATTTATTCAATTTCAAGGCGGTGGGACGCGGGAATTTCCTTATCCCGCTTCGGCATTGTCAGTTTCAAAACGCCGTCCTCATATTTTGCCTTTATTTCATCGGTCTTTACGCCCGATACGTCAAACTGACGGCTGTATGAACCGTAGGAACGCTCGCAGCGAATGTATTTGCCTTTCTTATCCTTTTCCTCATGCTCCGAATGGCGTTCAGCGCTGACAGTGAGCAAATCGCCGTTTATGTCGAGCTTGATGTCTTTTTTATCAAACCCAGGCAGGTCGGCTTCAAGCAGATAGCTGTCGCCGTTATCGGTAATATCGGTCTTAAATTCCGCCAAAGAATCGTTTTCAAACAGCGAAAACGGATTGGTAAAGAAGTTCTTTTCAAATTCGTCCATAGCGCGGAACGGGTTATAATTTAAAGCGTGGTTTTTACGTTCATAAGGTCTCATTTCAAACATAATAAAAATCCTCCGAAAATTTATATTTTCCGATTCATTTTTATTTACTTTCCGACTGAATCGGAGATCGGAACGCTTGTGTAATCAATTCACATTGACCCATCGGCGGTCACCTTCTTACGTTTTATATGTCTTTTTCCTTTCGACGATTATATTATATGCGCACTTATTGCATATTTTATTATTCTTTTATGAACAATTTGTAAACAATTAGCACTCTCGGTGTGAGAGTGCTAATTATCTGTTTTTCTCATATTTTTGCTTGTATTTTTTCGGTGTGATGCCGAAAAAATGCGTAAAATCCGAAATAAAGTGCGAACAGTCGGAAAAACCCGCCCCGTCCGACGCCTGCTGAACCGTTTTTCCGCTTTTAAGCGCCGAAGCGGCAAAATTCAGGCGGTTTTCCTTTAAAAACGCCTTTGGAGATTTGCCTAAACATTTTGCGAAATGCCTTTCAAGCGTATTTATGCTGACATTTGCCATAGCCGCTATATCGGTTATGTATATCTGCTGCCTATAATTTTTCGATATGAAATCGACCGCAAGGCTGACATCGTCGGGCAAGACCGTCGCTGTCGTTTCAGGCTTTGAATCCGCCGCACCGAGCATATTTAAAAACGTTAACAGCGTCGCCGAACTTTTAAGTCCTTCACAGCCGTTTTCAAGCAATTTTCCAAGCAAAGCTTCAACCTGTTCCAGCTCGGCGGCGCTGAGATTTTTATGAACAACGCCGTCGGACGAGTCTTTAAAAAGCTGTTTTCCTATCCAATCGTCACGGGTGACGGAGGCGGTTATCCAATAATGCCCGTGCGGCGAACGCCTGTTGTTATAGGCGCAGTTGTGCATAATTTCGGGGGCTATGATAAGCACGCTGCCGCGCTTTATGCGGTAAACGCGCTTTTCTATGATAAAATATACGTCGCCCGACAGATTTATGTATATCTCGGTCTTGTTGTGTGAATGTGGCAGGTCGTCCTCATAGTCGCATACGCCGTCCGGTTTCACACAGCAAAGATTAAAATCGAACCCGGAAATTTCCGGAAAATTGATTGAATAATTGTATACCACAGTATCACCTGCCCGTCATTATGGTGATTATATCATATTTTATGGTGAAAATAAACTATTAATAGTTATTTTATCGTGATATTATTGCATTGCAACAATTCAATAGGGGGAGTTATAAATGACGTTGCAAACCTTCTTGCTTTTGGCTGTGACCCTTGCGGCAGGGCTGTGCCTGAACTTTGTGAAAAACATTTTCTGCAAAAAATTTCAGCGCAACATTTCAGATACATATATATACTCCGTAGTGAACGGTATCTTTGCGGTGCTTACCGTGGCGCTTATTTCGGGCGGAAAAGTCGCGGTTTCGTCCGCAACGCTTTTTTACGCCGTTATTTACGGCATAAATTGGGTGTTGCTTGCGGTCGTTAATAATTTGGCTCTTAAAACGGGTCCGCTTTCCTATACTTCGGTTATAATTTCGCTTTCGCTGGTTATTCCGACCTTTTCGGGCTGGCTTTTTTGGAATGAAAAAATCAATGCGTTACAGCTTATCGGAATAATATTTATGATAATGTGCTTCGTTCTCTCAAACGAAAAAAGCGAGGACGATAAAAAAGCAAAGAAAATTTGGTATGTATATGTGACAGTCGCCTTTGTATCAAACGGATTTTGCGGAATTATTCAAAAACTGCACCAATCTTCAAGCGGTGCCGAGCAAACAACGGGATTTGTATTCACCGCTTTGCTGATTTCGATAGTTATATCAACTCCGCTTATGCTGTTTTTTAAAGGCAAAGAAAGAAAAAACCGCCCGTCTGAAAACTCGGAGGGCTTAAAGACGGGCAGTAAGACTAAATATATCGTCCTTCTTTTGCTTTTGACCGCAGGCGTATGCTCGGGTCTTGTAAATCAAATCAACCTGTATCTTGTAGGCATTATGGACAGCGCGGTATTCTTCCCCGTGGTGAACGGCGGAAATCTTATACTGACAATGCTACTCTCGGTCACGGCATTCAAGGAAAAACCGACCTCTAAGCAATGGCTCGGTCTTGCGATGGGAATGACCGCAGTTATTATGCTATGCGTTTGATTTTATAAATTATTTTTTTCTAAGCACAATTTTGATAAAATTAAGGTATTTCCCCGCGCCTGCGTTCATTGATTTGCGGTCGCCTATCGCATACTCGTTGTCCTGAGCGAGCCAGTCCGCCCAGACCTCATCGTTGCTTTCCATTTCTTCAACCGTTATAAGCTCGGCGCCCCTGCATTTGCCCGTGACCGCGCGCCAATATTCCGTATCGCGCATATATTCAAGCTGTTCGGGCGTCCACGAAAGCAATAGCTCTTTGGGCAGATTATCGTGGCAGTCCTTTTTCATACCTGGTATTGAAATGTAGACATAGCCTCCGCTTTTTACAAAGGGAAGGAGCTTATCATCAAGATAATTTTCGTCGCGCCCGAAATAGTTGTAGGAATCGGTCGTAACGATCGCGTCAAAAAAGTCTTTTTCAAACGGCAGGTCGGTCGCGTCCGCCTTTACGGGGATGATTTTACCGCGGTCTACCCCCATACTGTCGAAAAATTTTCGGTTTTCGTCAGGGTCGCTCCAAAGGTCAGCGGCGTAAACCGTAAAGCCGTATTCCTTGGCAAGAAATACGCTTGTGAGTCCCTGACCGCTCCCGAGGTCGCAGACAACTGCGCCATCGGGAATTTTGTTGTTAATTAAAAGCTCTTCTTCGAGTTTTATCGGGTTTGGTCCCATAATTTTAGCCATTAATTCGGGTGTGTTGTATTTTTCGCTTTTAATATATTTCATTTTGTTTTCTCCTTAAAAAAATTATTTATGCGGTCTTTAAGCAATGCCTTTTTATCGGGTATATTCGCCGTGTTCATCAAAAGATACATAGGCGCGTAATATTCGATAGCGAGCATTAACGGGTCGGCGTTTCGGAAAACGCCGTTTTTTATCATCTCGGCAAATATATCGCGCATATATTCTATCGGCCCGTCGGTAAGACAGCCGCTGTAAAGCTCAGCCGAACGCCCGTCGCGGTACTGCTCCAACATAAGCATTTTCCTGAAATTCGAGGCGAATTTGTCCTCCGTCCAGAATTCAAATTGAGCGACGGTGAATTTCTTCACATCTTCTACCGAGGTTTTGGCGTACTCCTCTGCCCCGTTTTCATAGGTGTTTTCGGGAACGCCGTACTCCCTTGAACGCTCGGCGTCAATATCGAACATTCTTTTTACTATGCTGTCGAAAATATCCCTTTTGTTTTTATAGTGCTTGTAAAGCGCGCCCTTGGTTATGCCGAGAGCGCCCGCTATGTCGCTTACCGAGACCGCTTCATATCCGTTTTTTGCGAACAGTTCAAGCGATACCGACAGTATCTTTTCCTTTGTATCAGTCATACATATCCTCCAAAAAGTGAACGAGTGTTTACTACATTATAGTAAACACTCGTTCACTTGTCAAGAGATTTTTAATAAATTCTTATTTCGCATATTCTTGCGGTATTGCAGCCGTGCGTTTTGTTCACGGTTATTCTCACCGTATCGCAAACAACATCGCTTTTAACATCATTCAACCGCTGATAATTTCCGCAAATATCTTTTTTACCGACAACCGCGCCGTTTAAGAGGTATTCCACGGTGTAGTCCTTAACTATTGTGTCGGGTATGCCGTAGGCTTGCCTTACGTGGTGCCATTTTGAAAGGCTTATCATAATTTCGACAGAGAGGTTTGAGTCAAAGGTTATGAGCGTATCGCTTACCCTCTGGGGTTCAGGCAGTTTAAGCTCGATATACGGTTTTTCATCATTTTCAGCCGACTGCCACATATTGCTGTTTTCGCCGACGGGTCTTGAAATGCCGTTTATAACGTTTTCGCATTCGCACTGTTCCTTAAACGAGCTGCAATCTACCGCCGCGGTGCGCGCAAGGTCGTTTTTATCCTCGTTTTTCACATTCGGTATATAACAGCCGTTTTTAAGCAATATCTGCTGTAACAGCTTTACATCGACCGATTTTGCGTCGGTACGGGATTTTACCGCCAGAGCCGCCGCAACGCCCGCCGCCTCAGCCGCAACGGCGCAGGTAGCCATAACGCGGGTTGAGGAAAATGCCCTGTGGGACGCGCTGATTATTCTGCCGCCGAGGAGCAAATTCGGCACGTCGGCGGAATAAATGCAACGGTAAGGGATAGTATATATGCCGTCAAAGAGAACCGATTTATCACCGTTTGCGGGGGTATCGTTTATAAAGGCATAGAACCCCTCGGGTCTGTGAGAATCAAGGTGCCAACCGCCGTAGGCTATCGCGTCGTCAAACATTCGGTTTTCAAGCACATCGTTCTCGGTCAGAACATAATCGCCCTTTATTCTGCGGCTTTCGCGCTTTGCGGGAACGAACGACACCCAATCAAGATAATAATTAGCCGCCTTTTCCTTTTGACCGCCGTGGTTTTTGATATAATCCCAAATTCCGAATATGATTTTAATCATTTCGTCCCTTGTAAGCTCGGCGTCGCTCACGCAGTTCCATTCGGTGCCGCCGATTTCAAGCCACCAATATCCGCTTGTTATTTCTTCCCACTTCATATTCTTCGCCCACTCGGCGTTTGAATAGTCGTGCGCCCATTCTGGACGCTCAAACGGCACAGGGCGGCCCGCGTCAAGGCTTCTGAACTGTATTGAGTTGCCCATTGTAACGGTATCCGATTTTTCCACCGCATTGGGCTCGCCGAAAACGCTTTTTGCTTCGCGCCCGAACATATAGGAGGCTCCCGCCTTGGCGGAAACCGAGCCGTCGCCCGTGCAGTCGATAAACATATCGGCTGAAAACTCGAACTCCTTTTCGGTAGTGTTCTGGTTGCCGATAATGCTTACTATCCTGCCGTTTTCGGTTTTAACCGCGCGGATATATGTATTGAGATAAAGCGTGATATTTTTTTCGGAAATAACCTTTTCCCACAAAAGCGTATCAAACATACCGTAGGAATGTTCGGGGTTTCGGTATTTGTTTTCAAGCAAAATTTCTTCAATTATGCCCGTTTCGCGAAGATTTGGACGTTTGCCGTGCCTTGTCGCGCCGACTATGTGCATACGCACCTCGCTTGAAGCGTTTCCGCCCAGCACCGACCTGTCCTGCACGAGAGCAACCGTACAGCCCTGCCTTGCCGCGGCTATCGCCGCGCATATTCCCGAAATTCCTCCGCCTGCAACCGCAATATCATATTTCAGCATAGAAAAATACCTCCTGTCGCACTAAATATATTTTAGCATTGGCAGGAGGTAAAAATATTTAATTATTTGTGCGATAACTTTAACAACTCAGTCAAAATTATTGACAATATTTTTGATAAGGGCAATTCCCGACGGATTATCGGTCAGCTTCATTGTTGAAATTACAACGTTTTTGCCTGCCCGCACAAGATAGCCCTGCAAGCGTGCGTTAAAGCTGACCTTAGCGGCGTCGCTGCGTTCCTTTATGGCGTTGGGGTCCTGAACAATTATTTCGTCGCCCTTTTCAACAGGAATTTTAGAGAGCGACTCAATGATGTTTTGGGCACTGCCGAATTCCTCTTTTATACTTTCGGGGCGCATAATACGCGCCGCCTGAACGGTATCGTAAAAATGCAGGTCGCAGTAACCGTCGTTCGGGAAATCGCCGAGCAGTTTATCCTTTTCCACAAGGGTCACAAGGTTTCCCTTGTCCCACCCCGCGCGGAAGGAGGAAAAAAATCTGCCTGTATCGCGGTCGCCGAGGTCTGAGCATATCGGCGGCAGCAGCCAGCTTTCGGGAAGCCTGCCACTGTCAAGAATGACGACCCTGTTACCGTTCTTTATACATTCCTTTATTACGCCGTCATATACATCGGTTACGATAGGAATTGATTTATCCCTGCCCGCAGTTTTCGCAAGCTGAGGATTTTTCCAGCTTCGGCAACCGATAACCACCGAGTCAACCGAGGAAAGCCGCTCGGCATTGGGGAATATTTTTTTGAGCGCACGGAACAGATTTATGTCCTCTGTATGCAGGTACAGCTCGGTGTAATCAACCGCCGTATCGAACGCCCAAAAATCCCACTCGTTTCGGGCGGTCTTATTTTCCGTCTCCAAAACCGCCGTGATAAGCAGTTTTTTATTGCCGTATTTTTCGGGAACGCTGAAATCGAACGTTAAAGCCTTTTTTGTTTCGCCCATTTCAGCCGAGGTCTTTTTGCTTTTTTTCGCTATGACCGCGCCGCCGCAGGTAAGCGTTACGGCAAGCGTTCCGCTTACATCGCGGTCGGAAAAATTCGAAATGCTGAAATCAAGGCTTTGGCGAATGTTACATTCCAGCGCTCTGTTTTGGAACCCTCTGTTCATCAAAACCGCCACGTCGGAATTAACGCCGTTTTTGAAAATATCGGGGTCGCCGTTGTAGTTTATTCCGCAGTCGTCCGAAAGACCCGCATTTGAGCAAGACCGCCTGAAAAACGTCCACAGCGCGTATCCGCTTACATAGGGCTGGCGGCGCGCTTCTTCAAGTATTATTTTGCTGAAAGAAACCGCGCTTTTTCTGGAATTTGATATAAGCCTTTCCTCAATACTTTCAAGACCGTTCTTTTTAAGCCAATTATGCGCCTGTGTGCCGTGGTCGGATTTTATGCCGAAAGGCACGGTGCAGTCCTGCTCCTCCTTAACGCTCGGCCAAACGCCGAACTTGCCGTATTCGTGGATAAGGGCAGGCTTGCCGTTTGTCGTTTCCTCCAACGCTTTCCACGGAATATCCGTAAGTCCGTCATAGGAAAGGCGGAAATCTTCGCTCCACAGGTGCGGAGTTTCAAGGTCGCTCGGAATTTCGGGAAGCTCGCCTTGCAGACCGAAGCAGGGAATTGCAAGCTGATTTTTGGTGTTTTCCTTTATCAGCTTATAACCGAGTTTTGCCTTGTTGCGCTCGATAACGCTTTCAACCATAAGCTGTGAGCCCTCGTTGCCGAGACAGTATATAAATACCGACGGATGGCGGCGCGTGTCGAGAATAAACTGCTTTAACATTTCAAAGCCCTTGTCCTCGGGCGTGGTCTTATTGAAGTTTGACACCAAGCCGAACTCAACGTCAAGCATTATACCCATTTCGTCGGCTATGCTCATTTCCTCGTCGGTCGGTACGTAGGTATGACAGCGGTAAAAGTTGAAGCCGTGTTTTTTGAGCGCCTCATAGCGTTTTACAATTATATCCCTGTCGGTAAGCGGCGCTATCTGCGGCGAATAGTATTCTGAGCCTGTGCCTGCGAAAAAGGTCGGTATACCGTTTACAGTAATGCGGTTGCCCTTTGTCTTAATCTCGCGCAGACCCGTTTTATATTCTTCAACCGAGCTGTTGCCGAACCTATCGGTCACGGTCACCCTTACATCAACAAGGTCAGGACTTCTGTATGACCAGAGCGGCAGTCCTTCTGTGCTTACGGGAACGCAGAATTCCTCTTTTTCGCCGTTTAAAGTAATATCCGTTTCGGCAGAATTGCCGCCCATTTGCACATTGAGCTTTACGGTACTGCCCTTTTCGCCGAGCAATATTCCCTCGCAGCACGCGGCGCCGCCGCTGTATGAAATGTATGAATTTTCAACCCGAACGGAGGACTCAACATAAACGCAAGCCTCGCTGTAAATGCCCGACCAGTTCATACCGCAAAAGCGCATACCCGTGATAAGCGAAGCATACTGCTCGGTTACAGCGACGGTAACGCGGTTTAAGCCTTTATTTACAAGCCCTGTAACGTCAATATTTATACCATTAAGACCGTATATGTTTTTGGCGGCGTATTTGCCGTTCACCCATATATGACAGGACGGCGCAACACCCGAAAAGTGAAGACATATATGCTCGTTTTCGCCCAACTTCGGCAGTTCAAATTCCCTTTCGAGAAAATATGTGCCGAGATAGCCGTTGCGCATATCGTTGTGCGGAGGAAATTCGTCCTTTAATTCGTCAAGCTGTTGTATACAGCCTGGGATTTTAAGCTCATATTCCTTTTTTATCGGCTCGCTTGCCCAATTCTGCGCAAGTCCGTTTTCCTCGCTGTCGGTGCGGAGTTTCCATATACCGTTAAGAGAGATCTTCTCCATTCTTTCCTGCCTCGCAATCTATTACAACGTGAATATGCCCCTTGGGACTGTTGTTCCTCAGCTCAAAAGCCTCCTGTATCTTTTCAAGCGGGAATTTATCGGTTATCATTTCGGAGGTATTTACCATTCCGTCCATAACCATTTGTATTCCCTCTTGGAAAAATCTTCTCATATCTATATCGCGGCGCGGCTCGGTGAGATAGAATTCCAACCTCTTTCTGTGCGCCTTGAAGAAATCTATCGGCTTTCGGCAAACGCCTATACAGCCGTACATAACTATTCTCGCGCACATAGCGGCGCACTCGATAGCGTCTATAACGCCGTCGCCCTCCAAAAGGCAGGGAATTACAACGTCAAACCCGTCGGGGAAATCCTTGCCGCAGTAATCCATTGTGGCGGCGTCCTTATCGGGCAGTAAATATGTATGGGTCGCGCCGTATTTCTCGGCAAGTTCCAGCTTTTTGGGGTCGAGGTCGGTGCAGACAAGGTTTTTAGGGCTGAACTGCGACACCACTTGGGTCATTATAAGACCGCTTACGCCCTGTCCCATTATAAGCACGTTTTTGGTCTGGTCTATTTTGCCCAGCTCCGCCGCGTGGATAATGCCCGGCAATACCTCGATAGGGCTTATTTCAAGCATAGGGAAATCGGGCGGAAGCACCTTAACGTTGAACGGCTTGCAGACTATATATTCGGCATAAGCGCCCCAGACGTAACGGCAGGTCACCTTATCGCCGACCTTTACTCCTATTACCTTGTCGCCCACCATATCAATTATTCCCGATACCTCGTGACCGAGCCTTGCGGGGATAGAAACAAATTCGGGCGAACGGGTGCCGCGATAAGCCTCCAAATCGCTGCCGCAAATTCCGACCCACTTTATTTTAACACGCACCTCGTTATCCTTCGGAACGGGTATTTTAGCGTTGCGAACGCTCATTTTAAAGGGTTCGTCAAGCACGGCGACCCTTTGGGTATCCTCGCCCTCGTAATCGACAAGCTGTAAATCAGCCATAGACATTTTTGTAGCCATAATCAATCTCCTATTCTTGAAAGGTCTTTAAAGCTCTGCTTTAAATTAATATATAAATCTTTATAAATTCGGTATATTTCGGCGTATTTTTTGCCGTTTTCACAGTTCGGGCGTGCCGTTTCGCCGACCTTTATTATCTTTTCGCAGGCGGTTTTAACCGACGGATATATCCCCGTTCCCACCATTGCGAGAATGGCGGCGCCGAGCGCGGGCGCTTCGGGCGAGTCGGTCTTTGACACGTTTAAGCCGTACATATCCGAAAGCATCTGCCGCCACAGTCGGCTTGTTCCGCCGCCCCCGCAGGCAAGCATTTTATTAACGCCTACACCCATTTCGCCGAAAACCGAAAGGCAGTCCCACAGCGAATATCCGACGCCCTCCATAACCGCGCGCACCATATCATAGCGGTTGTGAACGGTATTAAGTCCGAAGAAAACGCCCCTTGCGTACGGGTCGAGATGCGGGGTTCTTTCCCCCATAAGATAGGGCAGATATATAAGCCTTTTAGCGCCCACGCCCGACTGCTCCGCCTTTTCGTCAAGAAAAGCGTAGGTTTTTTTGTTTTCCGCTTTGGCAAGCCCTGCAATATCGGCGCAGAACTCGTCCTTAAACCATTTTAACGAAAGTCCCGCCGCCTGCGTTACGCCCATAACGTGCCATTCATTCGGCACGGCACAGCAGAAGGTATGCACCCTGCCCGCTTTATCGAGCTTCATCTGCTTTGTATGAACATAAACAACGCCCGACGTGCCTATTGTTGTGAAAGCGTCGCTGTCGTTCACGGTTCCCGTGCCTACCGCCGCGGCGGCATTGTCGCCCGCGCCGCCCACAACGGCGGTTCCTGCGGCAAGCCCTGTAAGACGGGCGGCGGATTCGGTTACATAT
Organism: uncultured Eubacteriales bacterium; assembly: GCA_934486755.1. Lineage (GTDB taxonomy): Bacteria > Bacillota > Clostridia > Oscillospirales > Acutalibacteraceae > UBA737. Next base: position 28,473 of record CAKSQT010000004.1, read on the forward strand.
CCCGTAATTTCCTGCGATTCGTAAACCTTGCCGAGCAGCGCTTTGTCTATTTTCAGCTTTTCAAGCACCTCGTCCGACCAACAGCGGTTTGCAATATCCAAAAGCTGCATACCAGACGCGTCCGACACGTCGGTTGCGTATTCGCCCGTAAGCTTGAACCTGACGTAATCCTTAGGCAGAAGTATATGAGCGCAGTTTTTGTATATTTCAGGCTCGTTTTTGCGCACCCAAAGAATTTTTGAGGCGGTAAAGCCTGTAAGCGCGGGGTTAGCGGTAATTTCTATAAGACGTTCCCTGCCCACCGCGTTTTCAATATCCTCGCACTCGGCGGCGGTGCGCTGGTCGCACCATATTATAGATTTTCTTAAAACCCTGTTTTCTTTATCAAGCATTACAAGTCCGTGCATCTGCCCCGAAATGCCTATGCCCTTAATATCGGCAGGGTCGGCGCCGCTTTTTTCTATGACCGCCTTTACGGTCTTAACGGCGGCGTTCCACCAATCGTCAGGGTCCTGCTCCGCCCAGCCGTTTTGCGGACGGTAAAGCGGATATTCGCAAAGACTGTCGGCAATTATATTGCCGTTTTCATCAAACATAACGGTCTTTGTGCCAGACGTGCCGAGGTCTATACCTATTATGTATCTCATTGCTTTATCCCCTGAACATTACGGAATTTACAACCGATTCCAAATACTCCTGTCTTCCGCTTATGTTGGTCTTGACGTCGCCCATATCAAGAGCATATTTTTCAAGCTCTTCAATGGTTGCGGTGCCTTCGATTATCTTTTTGCCGATACCCGTGTTATACGAAGCGTATCTCTCGGCGACAAATTCGTCTATTCTGCCGTCCTTTATAAGCCTGTCGGCAATTCTAAGTCCCAAAGCAAAGGTATCCATACCTGCTATATACGCATAGAAAATGTCCTCGTATGTATTTGAACCGCGCCTTGTTTTGGAGTCGAAGTTCAGTCCGCCGTTTGTAAATCCGCCTGCCTTTAACACCTCATACATACACATTGCGGTGTCGTAGGCGTTGGTCGGGAACTGGTCGGTATCCCAGCCGAGCTGTAAATCGCCCTGATTTGCGTCTATCGAGCCGAAAACGCCGTTGTCCCTTGCCACTCTTAATTCGTGCTGGAACGTATGTCCCGCAAGGGTAGCGTGGTTAGCCTCAATGTTCATCTTAAAGTCGTTTAAAAGGTCATATTTGCGCAGGAACGCAAGAACCGTCGCGGTGTCGAAATCGTACTGGTGCTTGGTAGGCTCCTTCGGCTTAGGCTCAATGTAAAAATCGCCCTTAAAGCCAATTGAACGCGCATAATCCACAACCATACGCATAAGCCTTGCCATATTGTCCTGTTCAAGCGCCATATTCGTGTTTAAAAGGGTTTCATAACCCTCTCTGCCGCCCCAAAAAACATATCCCGAACCGTTCAGGCGGGTTGTTATTTCAACCGCCTTTTTTATCTGAGCCGCCGCGAACGCGAACACATCGGCGTTCGGAGCGGTGCCTGCGCCGTGCATATACCTTTTGTTTCCGAAGCAGTTGGCGGTTCCCCAGAGGAGCTTTTTGCCCGTGCGTTTCATTTCGCCCTCTATCAGATCGGTTATAACGTCAAGCCTTTTATCGGTTTCAAGCAGAGTATCCGCCTCGGGCGCTATGTCGCGGTCATGGAAACAAAAATAATCCATATCCAGCTTTTCCATAAGTTCAAAAGCGGCAAACACCTTGTTTTTGGCAAGCGCCATAGCGTCGCTCTCGCCGTAGTTTTTTATGAGCGTGTCGGTGCCGAACATATCGGTTCCGCCGTAGCACATTGTGTGCCAATAGGACATTGCGAATTTAAGCTGTTCGCGCATTGTCTTACCGCCGACGGTCTCCTCGGGGTTGTAATACTTGAACGAAAGCGGATTTTTTGAGTCCGCACCCTCATATTTGATTTTTCCTATGCCTTTATAAAATTCCATAATTCTGCCTCCGTAATTTATTTGAAATTTTTAATTTTACTGCATTGCGTCCTGTATATCGCTCTTTTTGAACTTCGAGCAGGTAAATGTGCAGACCGTGCCGTTTCCGCTTATGCTTGATATGTAGAGCTGAGAGTCCTCGCCGTAGACAAGCTGTAACCGCTCGTTAACGTTTTTAAGCCCTATGTTATGCTCCTTATCAAAGAAATTGTTTATATTACTGCGAATATCGTGCAGCTTCTGCTGTTCTATACCCGCGCCGTCGTCCGACACTATTACCTTAATTCGGTCGTCGCCCGCAGGCTGTATGGATATGTTTATCTTTACCTTGGGGTGTGCGTCGTCAACCGCGTGAAGCGATATATTTTCTATAAGCGGCTGTATGCTCAGTTTCAGTATGCTGTAATCAAGCATCGATTCGTCAACATTCCATTCAATATCAAAAACGTTTTTTCTTCTTATATGAATGATATTTATATACAGCTTGGTAAACTCAATTTCTTCCCTTACGCTTCTGAATATCTCGTTAATGTCCATACTTGACCTGAAAAGCTCGGAAAGACTGCGCACCGCAACCGAAATATCGTTGTTGCGCTTGCCCGTTTCGTTAAAGGCTATCCAATTTATCGTGTCAAGCGTGTTGTATGTAAAATGCGGACATATCTGCGCCTGCAACGCGGCTATGTGCTGTTTTGTAAGCTCGTCTACCTTTTCGTCAACTATATCGGAAAGCTCGCGGTTTGACGATTCGATACGCCTGAACTTATCGGAAACATACTGTATTTCGTTGTATGTTTCGTCCTCCATATACGCCATATCCCCGACCTTTTGAAGTATTTCCTCTATCGGACGGTAGGTCGTTCTTATAATTACATAGGCTATTATTATTGAGGATATTACCAGAAACGTTACCAGACTTAAAATCACCAAATTGTTTTGCCACGGCGTGTAGGTGCCCGTTTTGCTCACCGAAAGTATTCTTAAATCAAAATCCTCGTAATCCTTTGCGTAAACAAAATACTTCCCGTCGTTAAGACGGAGCTTTAAGGTCTCGCCCTCTTTATACCTGAAATTTTCGCCGTAGACCTTGCTTAGCTCCTCGCCCAACAGGCGGTAACGGTTTGATACGACTATTTTTCCGTCCTTGTCGATTATGTATTCGTTATTGTCGGGGTTAAGCACGGTATCCGACACATATCGGCTGTTAAGGGCAAAATAAACGTTGTTTCTGCCGTAGAGCGACTCGTCGGTTTCATAGGCAAGCACCAGATTAGTTCCAACCTCGTCCCTGCACTCGTACAGCTTTACGTCGCCTATTTTTCCGTAACACTTGCCGAGGTCGTATTTGCACTGTTCCCCGATATTATATTTAAAGGTGCCGTCCGCCGTTTCAACCCGTATGCTCTGAACCGCCGTGCAGGTGTTGAATACCACCTCCGCCTTTTTCTTTATCAGATTGACATTTGCGGAATAGCTTTGGGTGTCGCTCGGGTCAGAGAGTATTACCTCGTTTGAAAAGTATCGGCAGGACAGCGCGACCTGTTCAAGCGTGTTTTTAAGCGAAAGCTCCACCCTGCCCGTATTGTTGCTTTCTATAAGCCGAATTTCCTTGCGGCTTGAATAGATATTCTGCGAAACGAACAGCATAATTGCAATAGCGGCCAGTATGATAATATACACACTGACCGTAAGAAAATTTTTTCTAAAAACAAAATTCAGTCTTCTGTTCATAAACCTATTCTCCGAATGAATCACGGTACTGCTTTAAGGTCATACCCGTATATGCCTTGAAAACCTTTGAAAAATAGCTGACGCTGTTATAACCTATTTTTTCGCATATCTGCTGGGTATCATAACTTCCGTCGGCTATTAGCTCCTTTGCCTTTTTAATTTTGAACCGAATAATATAGTCAGCAAACTTTTCGCCCGTTTCCTTTTTAAACATTCGGCTTAAATATGTTGTATTAAGGTTGAACGCCGAAGCCACGCTGTCAAGCGAGATGTTTTCGCTGTAATGGGCGGAGATATACGCCTTAATGGAGTATATCTTGCTGTCGGTTCCCGCAACGACATTCTTTTGTATATCGTAAAATATCCTTCTTATCTCGGTCTTATCCGAGGCGAATTTTGCGGGTATTAAAAACCTGTCGGTATCCATTTCAACGTTTTCCTTTAAGTTGTTGATAACCGCATAAAGGAAATTTCTGAACCACGTTTCGGTGGAATTATCGTACAGCTTTTCAAGCAGGTCGTCCGCAAGAACGCTGTTGCTAAGCATATAACCCGTATACAGCGATACAAGACCCCGCATATTCTCTATCGGAATCATCAGAAAATTGCGGTATTCGGTGCTTTTGCTCATAACGCCTATGCTGTAATTTGTTTTTACAAACTTCTTTACCTCGGAAACATAGCTGTTTAAAACCGCTTCGGCGTCCTTTTCATACACTATCAAGAGAACGCTTGCGCTCTTTTTGCCCGATTGCAGGCAAAACGCCTCGAAGCTGTTGTTGGAAATATCGCAAAAGTTTTCCCATTCGGGATTGTTTCCGAAACCGCGCATATCAAGCCGAAATTCTACTATATAGCAGGGATACCCGCCGTATTTTTTTATGTTTTCGGGATATTCGCTCATAAGCTCCTCGTAGTCAATTCTTCCCGAGGTAAACTTGAAAAGCGCGTTGCAAATATCGTTGTGTTTCTTAATAAGGTCGTCCGACGCGCGGTATGCGTCTTCAAGCAGAACCCTTGATTCCTTTGCCTGCTTTACTTCGTTTATATTGGCGATAAGCTCGTCAAAATCTATCGGTTTGGTTATAAGGGTCTTAACGTTATAGTTAAGCGCGTCCTTGGCATATTCAAAGTTGCGGTATGCCGTTATCATAATTATGGGTATATTGAGTGAATGTTCATATATATACTTTGCTACCTCTATACCGTCAACCTTTGGCATGCGTATATCGGTTATAACAAGGTCCGCTCTCTGTTTTTTGAGGAGATCTATAACGCTTTCGCCGTTGGCAAATTCGCCGATGACCTCAACATCGGACAGTTCTTCAAGAATAAGATCTTTTATTCCTCTGCGTATAAAATCCTCGTCCTCGGCGATTATTATGCTGAACATTCTCTCACCCCTTTTAATAAAGACTTCTGAACCTTATCCCTTTACCGCGCCTACAACCATGCCCTTTGCAAAATACTTCTGGAATGCGGGGAACACGATAACCATAGGTCCTGCCGCAAGTATACACATTGCGTATTTGAGCGTTTCACTCGGCACGGCGACAACGTCGGCAAGCCCGGGCATTGACTCTTTAAGGCTTTTTAAGAACTCCGCCTCGTTGAGTATGTTTTGGAGCAGGTATTGCAGCGTGTAGAGCTTTGGCTCGGTTATATAGTACATTGAAGTGGTATAATCGTTCCACTTGGCGATAAGGCTCATAAACGAAAATGTAGCCAAAACGGGCTTTGAAAGCGGTATTACTATTATGCGCAGAATATTCATTTCCGATGCGCCGTCCAGCATTGCCGATTCGATAAGCGATTTCGGAATGGTGGAGAAGAACGTTCTGAAAACGAATACGTTATACGCTCCCATAAGTCCCGAAAGCAGATATATCCAAATAGAGTCGCCCAGATGGAACCACTGTGTGTTGATTATATAGGACGGGATAAGTCCGCCGTTAAAGAACATTGTTATTACGAGCATTGCGTTAAGCGGCTTTTTAAATGCGCATATATCGCGCGAAAGCACATATCCCATCATAGCTTCTATAAGTATTTTAAGAAGCGTGCCGCCGACGGCGTATACAATAGTCACAAGATACGCCTGCAAAAGCGAGCTTGGGTTGCCGAATATCTGCTTGTACGCGTCGGCACTGAAATGCTGCGGTATAAGGGCAAATCCATTATTTATTATATCATTTTCATCTGAAAAAGATATAGACAAAATAAGGATAAAGGGGAGTATACACAAAAGCGAGTAGATTATAAAGAATATGTGAATAGGAAGTTTAGACAAGGAAAATCTTTTTTTCATTTATACCGCCCCCTTAATACATAGCATTTTCGGGATTTATCTTCTTAACGACAGCATTGGTCCCGAGGGTAAGCACAAGTCCGACAACGTTCTGGAACAGACCGACAGCCGCCGAAAGGCTGAAATTACCGTCCCTGAACAGATAATATGTATACGTGCTGATAACGTTGGTCACGGGGTAAAGCGCGCCCGAGTTACGCGGGAGCTGGAAGAACAGACCGAAATCGCCGCCCATTATACCGCCGACGGCAAGTATCATCATAATGCAGACCGTGGGAAGAATTGTCGGCAAAGATATTTTAATTATCTGCTGAAAACGGTTTGCGCCGTCGATAGCCGCCGCTTCAAACAGGCTCTCGTCAACGCCCATAAGCGCGGCGTAGTAGATTATACAGCCCATACCTACGCCCTTCCACATTTCAAACAAGGTCAATATGAAAGGCCAATATTTAGACTCGGTATACCACGATATTCCCTCTTTGCCCAAGCCTTTAAGCACGGCGTTTAAAATACCCGTTTCGTTGGAGAAAAGCGCATAGCCGATATATGCCACCAAAACCCACGAAATAAAGTTAGGCAGGATTATTGAGGTCTGGTATATTTTAAGGAAATATTTTTTGGTTATCTCATAAAGGAAAATAGCGACCAAAACGCAAAGGAACTGTTTTAAGAACATAAACAAAATGTTATAAATCAGCGTATTGCGCATTATGTAGACAATGTCGTTGGAAGCGAAGAAGTATTTGAAATACTTAAAGCCGACCCATTGCGAATTAAAAATACCGTCAACGTAGTTATAATCCTTAAAGGCGACGACCACGCCGAACATCGGCAGATAGTTAAAGCAAATCATATATACTATTCCGGGCAGAGCCAACAGGAACAGAGGTATGTTTGCGCGCAACTTACTGTGTTTTGATGCTTTTAACTTGGATTGCATAATTACCCCCACAATGCTGTTTATTTTACAACTTAATTATATAACACCCAAAACGGCGGTAAAATAGCAAAAAATTTTCCTTTTGGGCAAAAAGTTTACCTTTCGGGCATAAAAAATCGGCAAAAGCATTGAAATGCTTTTGCCGATTTCTAATTTTAATACTATCTTTCCTCGCGGAAATAAGACAATCCGAGATGTGCGGGCGGCTGATTTTCTCTGCGCTCACGCATACTGATTATTACAAGAACCACTATCGTTACGACATAGGGGAGCATTTTGAAAAGCTCCTGTGTGCTTACGGCGAGATTGGGGATATAGTTGTGAACTATGAAAAGTCCGCCGAAAAGGATAGAGCCCAAAATGCTGACATTCGGTTTCCAAACCGCGAATATAACAAGCGCGATAGCAAGCCAGCCGCGGTCGCCGAAGCCGTCGTTAGACCAAACGCCGTTTGCATAGTCCATTACGTAGTAAAGTCCGCCGAGACCCGCGATAACGCTACCTATGCAGGTGGAAAGATACTTATATTTTCCTACGCTTATACCTGCGGCGTCAGCCGTGGCGGGATTTTCGCCGACAGCGCGGAGATTAAGTCCCGTTCTTGTTCTGTTAAGCACGAACGAAGCCAAAACCGCTATTATTATCGACGCATAGGCAAGAAAGCTGTAAGACAGGAATATCTTGCCGAACCAGCCGAGCTTTTCCGCAAAGGGGAGCTCGGTTCTGAAACAGTTGCTTGTTGCGGTGAGGTTTATAGACGGCAGGTCGCTTTTTACGAGCTTTATAAGCGAACCGCCGAAGAAGTTACCGAAGCCGACGCCGAAAGTGGTAAGCGCAAGACCCGTAACGTTTTGATTTGCTCTTAAAGTTACCGTTAAAAATGAGTATATAAGTCCCATTAAAAGCGAACCTACAATGCACGAAAGCAGAGGTATCATAACCGCAAGAAACGGATTTATATTGCCGTTTGCCGACTGCTCATAGATAAACGCTCCGATAACGCCGCTTATACCGCCGACATACATAATTCCAGGTATTCCAAGGTTAAGGTTGCCCGATTTTTCGGTGATTATCTCACCCGTCGAGCCGAACAAAAGCGGCACGCCCTGCATAACTGCTCTTTGGATAAATGCTGCTATCATTATTCAGCCTCTCCTTTCTGCGGTTTGCGGAATTTAAGTGTGTAATTAATGAAAAATTCACTGCCGATTATAAAGAATATGATTATACCCGTTATAATATCGGAGAACGATTTATTAAGCTCGTAAATCGTGGAAATTTCGGTAGAGCCTTTTTGAAGGAACACTATAAGAAGCGAGGTAAGCGCCATAAACAGCGGATTGAATTTAGCAAGCCAGGATACCATTATTGCGGTAAAGCCTCTGCCTGCGGCGGTGTCGCGCGTTATGGTGTGGTCGGTGCCCGAAACGAGCAGAAGACCCGCGATACCGCAGATAGCGCCCGAAAGGAGCATTGTTTTTATAATGACCTTTTTAACGTTTATTCCTATGTAACGGGCGGTGTTCTCGCTCTCGCCGACTACGGATATTTCGTATCCGCGTTTGCTGTATTTAAGGAATATATACATAAACACCGTTATTGCGGCTACTATGATTATATTAAGAAGATAATCGTATCCGCCGAGCGAGGGCAGCCAGCCTGCCTCGGTTGCGGCGTTTATAACGCCTATCTGACCCGAGCCCTTCGGAACAGACCATTTATAAACGAAAAATGCGACCAACTGAATTGCTATGTAGTTCATCATAAGGGTGAACAGCGTTTCGTTGGTGTTCCACCTTGCCTTGAATATTGCAGGTATTACCGCCCAAATAGCTCCTGCGAGCATACTTGCAACAATTATAACGGGGAACAGGATTGCCGCTGGCAGCTTGTCGCCGAAAAGAATCATACAAGCGGCGGTTGCAAGACCGCCTACAAGCACCTGACCCTCGGCGCCGATGTTCCAGAACCGCATTTTAAAGGCGGGGGTAACGGCAAGCGACACGCACAGAAGCATTGCCACGTTCTGCACAAGACCCCAAACACGGCGTTCGGTGCCTATTGCGCCGTCAATCATAGTGGCGTAGACCCTTATCGGATTTTCGCCCGTAAGCAAAACGGTTACAACAGCGCTGACAAGCAGAGCCGCCGCTACGGCTATCACCCTTACAAGCCACGCCTGCCACCAAGGAATAGCGGCACGCTTTGCTATGTGAAAAAGAGGCTCGTTTACCTTGTTCTGATTACTTTTCATCGTGTGCTTCCTCCTTATCCTCGGTGTCGTGCGCCGACTTTGTCATCAACAGCCCTATTTCTTCCTTGGTTGCGGTACGTCCGTCAACTATTCCCGTTATCTTTCCCGAGCCGATAACCATTATCCTGTCGCAAAGACCTATCAAAACGTCAAGATCCTCGCCGACGAATATAACGGCAACGCCCTTTTCTTTCTGCTGATTAAGCAGGTTGTATATCATATAAGATGAGTTAATGTCAAGTCCTCTTACGGGGTACGCCGCCATTAAAACGGTGGGCGACGCGGCTATTTCACGTCCGACAAGCACCTTTTGAACGTTACCGCCCGAAAGACGTCTTACGGGGGTGTTGGCGCTCGGAGTTACGACTTCAAGCTGTTCGATTATAGAATTTGCAAGGTCCTTAGGCGCCTTGCGCTCCAAAAATACCGATTTACCCTTGCGGTAACTGCGGAGCATCATATTATCGACAATATCCATATTTCCGACAAGACCCATACCGAGCCTGTCCTCAGGAACGAAGGACAGACGAACGCCCAGCTCGCGTATCTGCATGGGGGTTTTGTCCTTTAAATTTTCTTCTTTTCCCGTTTTGGGGTCGTTATAGATTATTTCGCCCGACTGTATGCGTTGAAGACCCGCAATGGCTTCAAGCAGTTCGCGCTGACCGCTTCCCGCAATGCCCGCTATACCGAGTATTTCACCCGAATAGGCGGTGAACGAAACGTCGTCTATCAGCTTTACGCCCTCGCGGCTAAGGCAGTTTACGTTTTTGACCACAATTCTTTCCTGCGGATTTTCAGGCTCGGTGCGCTCGATATTAAGCTCGACCTTTTTGCCCACCATCATTTCGGTAAGCTCGGATTCGCTTGTTTCGGCGGTGTTTACCGTGCCGATATATTCGCCCTTTCGCAGAACCGAAACGCGGTCGGAAAGGGAAAGAACCTCGTGCAGCTTGTGGGTGATTATGATTATCGCCTTACCGTCGTCGCGCATACGGCGGAGGACCGCAAACAGCTTCTGCGTTTCCTGCGGAGTGAGAACGGCGGTCGGCTCGTCAAGAATAAGAATATCGGCGCCGCGGTAAAGAACCTTAATTATCTCAACCGTCTGCTTTTCGGATACCGACATTTCATATATCTTCTTATTAAGGTCTATCTCAAAGCCGTATTGCTCGCTTATTTCCTTGACTTTTTTGGCGGAGCGCTTTATGTTAAAGCCGCCCTCCTCTTTAAGGCCGAGAACGATATTTTCCGCGGCTGTGAAAACGTCAACCAGCTTAAAGTGCTGATGGATCATTCCTATCTTATAGTCGTAAGCGTCCTTCGGGGAGCGGATAACGACCTCCTTGCCGTCGATAAATATTTCGCCCTCGTCGGGGAAATAAATACCCGAAATCATATTCATAAGGGTGGTTTTACCGCTTCCGTTTTCGCCGAGTATCGAAAGTATCTCGCCCCTGTTTGCGAAAAGGGAAACCTCCTTGTTGGCAACTATATTGCCGAACCTCTTGGTAATGTTTTTTAACTGTATAGCCGGAGCCGACTGCATTTTTCTTCCTCCCTGTATCTTAATTTTGAAAAAATCGCTAAACTCTCTTGGTAATCTTTTCAAAATTAAAAACAATTTCAGGCGGGACAATAATCTGTCCCGCCTTTCGTTATTATAACTCTCTTAGAACTTCTCGTTGAGGGTGGTTATACCGTCAATGCGAAGGTCGAAGTAAGGAGCTGAACGCTTCTCAGACTCATGGAAGCTGCCGTCGGAAACAACCTCGGTGTCGGGAGTGTAATCAGCGTCGGTGTCAACGTCTGCCATATAGGACTCAACAACAGCGCCCTTTACGGTGAACTTAGAAGTATCGAATACCTTAATGTTGCCTGCTTCAAGGTCAGCAGTAGCGGCGTCGATAGCTTCCTGTGTTCCCTTTGCAGCAGCCTGCTCATTGACCTCGGTGAGAACAACAGAGCCTGTTGAAAGGTCGCCGCACCAGTCGGTGTCTATTGCCTTGCCGTCGAGCTTGCAATTGATGATGTACTCGAAATAAGGCTCCCAATTGATACGTGAAGAAACGATAAATGTATTCGGGCAAGCAGCCTTTGTGCTTCCGTTGTAGGAAACGTTCGGAACCTTAGCGTTCTCGCAAGCGGTAGGAGCGCCCATTGAGTCAGCGTGCTGGCTTATGAGCTTGCATCCGCCGTTGATAAGGGTCGTAGCGGCTTCCTTCTCGGAAGTTTCATCGTACCAGCTGCCTGTGAACTGAACGTCCATAGTAGCGGTCGGGCAAACGGAGCGTGCGCCGAGGAAGAAAGAGGTGTAACCTGAAATAACCTCTGCATAGGTGAAAGCGCCTACGTAGCCGATTTTAGCCTCGTCAGCGGTAAACTGACCGGCTTCGATCATTTCGTTGAGCTTCATACCAGCGGCAATACCTGCAAGGTAACGTCCCTCATAGATTGAAGCAAAAGCGTTGTGGAAGTTAGCGAGCTTCTCGGTGTGAGCCATTGTTCCTGTTGCGTGGCAGAATTCAACGTCCTTGAATTCCTTAGCAGCCTTCAAAACATACTGCTCGTGACCGAAAGAATCAGCGAAAACGATGTCGCATCCGCGGTCTACAAGGTCAGCGGCTGCTTCATAGCACTCGTTTGACTCAGGTATGTTGGTCTTTGCAACATACTCAACGCCGAGCTTGTCGCAAGCGGCCTTAGCAGCGTTGATGAAGTTGAGGTCATAGGTTGAGTTTTCATCGTGAAGGAAGATGAAACCTACTTTGAGTTTACTTTTGTCCTTGCCACCGTCGTTCGATGACCCGCAGGCTGCAAAAGCGAAGAGCATTGCAACCGCAAGAAGTGCAGAGATGAGCTTTTTCATGTTTGTTCCTCCTAAAATTTATATGTAAATAAAATTACATCGAAGTTAAATTTCCGCAGTTTGTATTTCGCGGAAGGTTATGGAGCAATCGTCCATACTGTCTATTATCGCGAGGGATTCGACCCTTATGCCGTCAGCCCTGAGCGAATCGCCACCGTGCTGAAATCCCTTTTCAATAGCGCAGGACGCGCCGACTACCTGCGCCCCTGCCTGTCCGATAATATCAATCAGACCCAAAAGCGCCTTGCCGTTTGCAAGAAAATCGTCTATTATAAGCACATTGTCGCCGCTGTTCAAATAGTCCTTTTCGACAACAACGTTATAATCCGTACCGTGAGTATATGAATGAACCACGGTTTTATAAACATCGCCCGAAACATTGCTTGATTTATGCTTCTTGGCGAAAACGACGGGGACGTGCATCGCCGCCGCGGCACCCACCGCAATCGGTATACCCGAGGTTTCAATGGTGAGTATCTTATTCACGTCTTCATCGGAAAAAATTCGGGCGATTTCTTTGCCCATTTCCATAATGAAGTCCACATCTATCTGATGATTGAGGAAAGAACCGACCTTTAAAATGTTTCCGGGTAAGACCTTTCCTTCTTTTAAAATTTTTTCTTCTAACGCCTTCATACTGCTGCCTTCCTTATTTACAATAAACAAAAAAACAGACTGAAAAAGTCTGTTTGCCAATACACCTACACCCGTGCCACAAAAAAGAGGTAACAAGAGTAAATAACCAATAGTCGCAACTTAACTCGGCGTTGCGGTAGAAACATTTGGGCCATACATCCAAAACTATATTGGCAACAATATTCAATTGACTGTCCTTATCGTAACACAATGAAAACAAATTGTCAACAAATTATGACATTTTTTTATATCTTCGGCTAAATTTACAGTTTGCCGCAACGCCGAAAATTCAAATTGTTTAAATTAACAACAGCGGTTTCCCGACGTTTTAGGTCGGAAAACCGCTTGTCTTACTTATTTTGCTGTCATACGGTCGGCGACATATATGCCCATTGCGCCCGACTGCGAAAGTCCGCGGCAGATACCGCTACCGTCACCTATAATATAAACGTTGTCTATAAGCTCAAAGCTGTCGTTCTTGAACTCGGGACGGATTGAATAATACTTACTTTCACAACCGTAAAGCAAGGTATCGTCGTTAGCGGTTCCGGGCGCCACCTTATCAAGCGCATAGATGGTTTCTATTATATTGGTGAGTATTCTGTGCGGCAAGGCAAGCGAAATATCGCCCGCAGTCGCTTTAAGGGTGGGGATAACGGTGTTCTGACCCAGACGGTGGTCGTTGGTGCGCCTTCCCCTTACCAGATCGCCGAAGCGCTGTACCAAAACGCCGCCCTTGCCTATCATATTGGCAAGACGCGAAATGCTCTCGGCATACTCTGTCGGCTGGTCGAAAGGCTCTGTAAACCTTATGCTTGAAAGAATTGCAAAGTTGCAGTTGTCGGTCTTTTTATCCGCCTCAGCAAAGGAATGTCCGTTTGCGGTTATTATCCCGTGGTTATTCTCCGCCGACACAAGACCGCCCTTGTTAAAGCAGAACATACGGCACCTGTCTTCAAAGGTCTTGGTCTTATAAAGTATTTTCGGCTCGTATATCTGGTCGGAAAATTCTTTCCAGATAATATCCTTCATTTCAACGCGCACGCCGATGTCAACATAATTTGAACGCATATGAACGCCGAACGAACGGCAGAAATTCGCGACGAAGTTTGCGCCGCCCCTGCCCGTTGCGATTATAATTTTCTCGGCGGCTATCTTCTCGCCGTTGGTATAATCAAGCATGTATCCGTTTTCGGTCTTTTCGACCGTATCGCAATCGTAGAACGAATACATTTCCACGCCGTGTTCGCCGAGGGCATTTATAAGGTTCTGCATTGTGAGGTAGTTGTTATCGGTGCCGAGGTGCTTAACGTTCATATCAAGCAGGCGCAGATTATTCTGTATACATTTGAGTTTGAGCGCCTCGTTCGACTTGTATACCTTGGGTATGCCCGAGGTGCAGTATTTGTTGAGTATTTTATCAACTTCGTTTATATACTGATTTGCAACGTCGTCGCCCAATTCCTCGCCGAGAGTGCCGCCGTATGCGGTTCCGAGGTTGAACTTGCCGTCCGAAAATGCTCCCGCGCCCGCAAAACCGCTGGTTATACTGCAAGTTTTGCAATGAACACAGCCATTGTTCTTCCCTGCGGGGCAATGCCTGTTTTCAAGGGTGTTTCCGCGCTCGGTTATAATAATGCTTACATCAGGCGTATTCTGTTTCAGCCTGTAAGCCGCCATAAGACCGCCTATTCCGCCGCCGATTATTGCAACATCGCACTTTTTCATTTCTGACATTTTGAGTTCTCCGTTCTGTATATAATAGTGAACGCAAAAAGACAGACTGCATTCTTCGTTTGGAAAAATGCAGTCCCTACTGCTTTCATAGTTTATACTATTTTTTTCTGATTGTCAACCGTTCGGGCAATATTGACATTAATTGGTTGAAAATATCGCTGTAATCCTGTTTTTAACATAACAAAGAGTTTTTTAAAATAATTTACTCCTGATTAATAAAACTCTGCTCCGAAATATCGAACGCTTCGGCGACTGAATCCTCTACAAGATAGATACTGTCGCTGTCGGCAATTTTAAGGTATGTTCCCGATTTATCGGGCGATTTGCCGCCGACAAGCACCGTAACGACCGAGGAATCATTCATAGTAATTTCCGCCGTCGCCGTGGGGCCGTCAAAACCGCATTGCGCGGCGGTTTTTTTGGTTATTTCGGTCACGGCGGTGATGTTTGCGGCGCCGCTTACGGCTGAGCTTATGCTGTCGCTGTCGGTCTTATCCTTTTCGTAACTGTCGGCATACCATTTTGTTACGGTCGATTCGGAGGAGGAGTCGTCCGTAACGGTTTCTTCCTCCGAATAGAAATCAAACTGACCGTTTTGGTTGGTTATTTTCACGGTTTTTATATCGTCGTTTTTTAAGGACAGAACCGATACCGAGCCTATTTGGTCTTTGTCCGACGCGGTATCGTCCTTTTTAGGAACCAGCTTAACTATCAAAACGGTTGCCGCCGCAAGCAGAACCGTAGCCGCAAGGCAGGCGGTTATCACCGTCCGTTTTCTTCGGCGGACGTTTACCGCCCTGTCCCCATGCTCCGACGGCGCCGAAAACACGGTTGAAAATTCGTTGTTATCTTTCATCACGCATTCCTTCTCTTAACAAAAACGTATATTCCTGCCACCAGAACCGCAACGGGAAGTATGAACATAAACACCGTGCGGACAACAGCCGAGGACGAAGCGGTTACAGACTCCGCAAAGCTCTCGTCGGTTATCTTTTTGGTAACAAAGGTCATACCGCCGTCCTCTGCGTGAGCGGCATATTCCGCCGCCGAAACGGCAACGTTCATATTGGAAAGCCTTGAATTTGAAATCCAGTCGGAGTGTATATACTCGATACTGCCGAAAGCGATAACTCGGCTGCTTGTGCCGTCCGACGTTTTTTCGGACATTATTGCCGCCGCATACTGTTTTTTGGTCTCGCCGTCGGCGCTCCAATCGGACGTACTGCCTGCGGGGGCGGTTACAACGCTGTCCGAGGTTGTCATAAACGCGGTTGCGGTTGTGTTTTCGTCGGCGGCGTCGGTCGCTTCAAGCGGAACGTTGTAGCCCGCTATGCAGTAGCCTGTGTTCTTGGTTATTCCCTCGTCGGAAGCGGGGGTTATCAGCATTGTGGTTGCGCTGTCCTCGGTGCGGTAGTTTGCGTTCGTTTCGTACAAAATACCGTCAAGGGTCTTTATTCCCCAGCTTTCCAAAAACGCCTCTAAAACGGGAAGCCGCGGATTTGCCGCGTCGGCAAAATAGATAAGACCCTTGTTCAGCTTGCCGCCGTTTTCAAGGAAGTTTGAAAGCGCGGTTATTTCGCTTTCAAGATAATCCCCCGTAGGAGCGGCAATGCAAACCGCGTCATACTCGTCGGAAATTGTGTTTACCATAGCGTCGGAAATTGTGTCCACCGTGTAGTTATTGTCTTTAAGCACGGAAACAAAATCGGCGGTGTAATCGTTTGCGGAATGACCCGTAAGCAGAGCGACCTTTTTGGAAACGCCGCTTGTCACATAGGAAATAGCGCTTGTGAGTTTTGTTTCAATATTGTTGCCGCCTATCGAATAGTTTGAATATCCGTATGAAGCGTATCCGCTCTCGTCGGCAAGCTCGTAAATATCGTTAAAGGTGATGTGCTTGTATCGGTCGGAGCCGTTGTCCGACACGATTATATCGCCGTAATATATCTTCTCGTCGGGATATTTTTGCGAAATCTCGGTAAACGCGGTATCCTGCGTGTCGATATACCTTACCGTAATATTCTTGTTTGCCGCACGGTAGCTTTCTATCAGCCTTGCGGTCTGCTTGTAATATTTAAGGTCGTTGTTGCCGTAGGTGTTGAAGTAGTATTTCGCGTATTCGGTCATATACTGCGACGCAAAATTTTCCTCATCGGCGCAAACGGTGACGGTAACGCCGTCCTTTAAACCTTTAATATATTCAAGATTTTCCGCGGTTATGGAATTTAATTTATCCGAAGACATATCAAATTCAAGACCTATGCGGTCGGACAGAACCGAAACCAGCACGTTGAGTATAACCAGCGCCGCCAGCACCGCCGCGGTTACCGCCGCCGAATATCCGCCTTTTTTAAGAATGGCGGTGTTTTTTATTTTTGCCGATTTTTTCTCGGAAGTATTATTTTTATTCATATTATTACCCCCTTACGCCCATCTTCTCTTGTCAAGCGAGCGGACGGACAAAAACAGGAACGCCGCCGCAATGCTTGCAAAGTAGATTACGTCCTTAACCGAGAAGACGTTTTCTCCAAAGCTCTCAAACGCCGTTATAAACGCCGCCTTTTCAAATATTTTGGAGAGGAATTCCGTCTTGACCATTGAGGCAAAGCTCGACATATAAAGAACTATGATGTTTACCACCAGGGTCATAATCGCCGAAACAACGGGGCTTTCGGTCAGCGAGGAAATAAACATACCGATAGCGATAAGCGCGCTTCCGAGCAGAAGTACGCCGAGCAGAGCGTATAAAAATGACAGCAAATTTACGCTGACATAGCACGCGACGATTATTTCAAATATCACCGTAGGCGCAAACCCGAGCGCAAACACGCTGAGCGCGGCAAGGAATTTGCCCATAACTATTGAGGTAAGGCTGACGGGAGCGGTGAGAAGCGCCTGATCGACCTTTAACCGCCTGTCCTCGCTCATAAGCCGCATTGTAAGCACGGGCATAGTGAAAACGACCACCGACGACATTGCGGTTATAACGCCCGTCACGTTCGGAACGCCGCTTGAATATATAAGCGCAAAATACAGTCCCAAAAAGAAATAATATGCCGCAAGCACAATAAATCCCACGGGCGTTGAAAAATATGCTTTAAATTCTCTTTTAAAAACCGCTTTCATTATTCGTTCTCCTCCCCGTTTGTTTCTTCCGCCCCGAGCAGACGGCGGACGGTGTCGTTATCCGCATTTTCGGTAAGGCGCAGGAATATCTGTTCAAGCGTCATTTCGTTGCTCTTTAAGCTCAGAAGAACGTTGCCGCTGCCGGCCGCGCGCCTGAACACTTCTTCGCGTACGTCGGCGGAATGTTCGGGTTTTATAATAAAATCGTATGCCCCGTTTTCACGGCTTCCGAGCGATTCGACCGACGAAACGCCGTCTATACCCCGAAGGGCATTTAATATTTCCGTCTCGTCACCCTTTATGCGCGCTTCAAGCGAGCTGTCGTCCGACAGCTTTTCGGAAAGCTGTTCGGGTGTGCCGTCGGCGATAAGATTTCCCTTATTTATAATGATAACCCGCTTGCACACCGCCTGTATCTCGGAAAGAATATGCGATGAAAGTATTATGGTGTGATTTCTGCCGAGCTTGGTTATAAGCTCCCTTATTTCTATTATCTGCTTCGGGTCAAGTCCGACGGTAGGCTCGTCAAGTATAAGCACGTCGGGATTGCCGACAAGCGCCTGCGCGAAACCGACGCGCTGTCTGTATCCCTTTGAAAGGTTTTTTATAAGTCGGTCGGCAACATCGTCAACCTTTACAAGGCGCATAATTTCATCTATGTGCGCTTTTTTCGGGAACTTAACCTTTTTAAGGTCATATATAAAATTAAGGTATTCCTTAACCTTCATATCGACATAAAGCGGCGGTATTTCGGGCAGATAGCCTATGCGGCGCTTTGCCGACTGCGGTTCTTCGGAAATGTCGAACCCGTCGATTTTAACCTCGCCGCAGGTCATTGACAAATACCCCGTTATGATGTTCATTATAGTGGATTTGCCTGCGCCGTTGGGTCCCAAAAATCCGACTATCTCGCCTTTTTCGATGTTGAAACTGACATTGTTTACGGCAAGATGAGCGCCGTAACGCTTGCTCAGCCCTTTAACTTCTATCATCAATACTCCTCCATTCAGTAAAAACATTTTATCAAATAATTTTCTGTTATTTTTTAACATTCTATAAACAATAAAAAACTTTCCGACATTATTCCTTTTTTCAGGACATAATATTTAAAAAGAGGGGGATAAAAATGGGTAAAAAACTAAATATACTCGCATTTATCATTATCGGTACGGTCGGAACGCTGTGGCATTTCTTTTATGATTGGTCAAATTACAACGATATAATCGGCGTATTCGCTCCCGTAAGCGAAAGCATTTGGGAACACCAGAAACTTATATTCTATCCAACCTTGATTTATTCGGTGTTTGAATATTTTGCGGCAGGCAAGCGCGTTAAAAATTATATTCCCGCCGTAACAGCGGGAATAATCGCGGGAATAATCTCTATGATATCGCTGTTCTACACCTATTCGGGTGTGCTTGGATTTACGGTGGAAGCGGTAAATATAGCGATATTCTTTGTCGGTCTGTTCATCACCCTTGCGGTGCGTAACTGCATTATCAAAAACGGTATGCTTGAAAGCAGAACGGCGGTTTTCGTTTCGCTTTTCCTGCTTGTTTTGCTCGCGGTTCTGTTCGGAGTTTGGAGCTTTAACCCGCCGTCGATCGGTCTTTTCACGCCGCCCTTGGAAAATTAGCCCTTGATAATTTTAAATCCGTCTGGCTCGGCGTGAACTATAACGTCGCATATACCTATGCTTGTGTTGCGGTGGGTTATAAATACCACCGTCTTGTCCGACATAGCTTTTATGTTTGAAAGCAGTTTTGTTTCGGTCTGCTCGTCAAGAGCCGAGGTAGATTCGTCAAGCAACAGTATCGGCGCGTCGTAAATAAGCGCGCGAGCTATCGCAACCCGCTGTAACTGACCCTCGGAGAGACCCGAACCGCGCTCCGAAATAACGGTATCGAACCCGTTAGGCAGCGACATTATAAAATCGTATATTTCGGCGGCTTTTGCCGCCTTTTCTATTTGTTCGTCCGAAACGGCGCCGTCGCATAAGGTAAGATTTTCCTTTATCGTACCCGAAAGTATCAAATTTCCCTGAGGAACATAGGAAAACAGACCCCTCGTTGCGGCGTTTACGGGGATTTTTCCGTTTACTTCAATGCTTCCTCCCGTCGGTTCGTAAAGACCCAGCAACAGCTTGAACAGCGTGCTTTTTCCGCAGCCCGACTCGCCCGTTACCGCAACGATACGCCCCTTTTGAATGTCAAAGGTGTAGTTTTCAAGCACGTCGTCGCTATCGTAGGCAAAGGAAACATTTTTAATATTTATGCTCTCAAACTCCTTTCTTAATTTAAGGAGTTTTTCTTTTTCGGGTTCGGGTGCATCGTCCTCGCCGTTTTCAAGCTCCATAAGCCGTTCCGCAGAAGCCACCGCAGAATAATACTGCGGTATTATTCCCGAAACGTTCTGCAAAGGCGCGCGAAGCTGGGATATAAGCTGTAAAAACGCCATAAGCGTTCCGTATGTTATGGCTCCGCCCGAAATAAGTCCCGCGCCCCACACCAGAGCGGCGTAGTAGCCAAGCGAGAAAAACGAGTAAAGACCGATGTTTGCGAACACCGAAACGCCCGTCCTTTTCATTTTAAAGCGGAAATTTTCGTCCATATAGCGGTTGAGTTTTACAACAAAGGGCTTTTCGCTGACAAACGATTTGATAACGACTACATTCTGAAAGCACTCCTGCAAAAACGAGCGCGTTTGCCCCTCGGTGCGCTGACTTTCCTTGTGCAGATACTTGTATTTTCGGTTTATTATTCTGCCGAGGGCGGGAACCGCCACGCCTATTACCAATATAACAAGCGCAACCGTTTTGTTTAAGAAAATCAGCGTGCCTATGCCCGCAATTATCTTTGCGACGGTGGACGCAACGCTCGGAATTATGCTGACGGCGCTTGAAACGACCACATCAACGTCAGAAGTAAAGCGGTTAAGCAGATCGCCCGAATGATGGCTTGTTATTCTGCCGTATTCCTTGCGTACCGTGACCGTAAACAGATAATCGCGCAGGGAAATGGTTATCTTCCCCGTGACATACGACCTTAAAAGCGAGATCGCGGCGCCCGTTACGACCTGTAACACAACTATTAAAAACAGCAGAGAGCCTGTCCTTATCAAATCGCCCTTCCTGTCGGCGGTTGCAATGTCAATAACGTTGCGCGAAACCAGAGCAAGCGCAATGTAGCTGAGGGCAAGCAGAATATTTAAAACCGTAATGACCGCTACCGCGGGTATATATTTCTTAGTGCGCTCCGCCGTCCACAAAAGCGCCGCGGAGTTACCCTTTTTCATTTTCCGTTATTCCGTTTCCGTTAAGCGTCTTTAAAAAAGTATCAATAGTGCCGAGCGCAAGCACAGTGGAAATATCAAACCTGTCAAGCAGTCGGTTCAACATTTCGGTCTTTGAAACGCCCGTTTTTGCAAGCTCCCAAAGATATTCCGATATTTCGTTGAGCAAAATATGCGTATCCGACCCGTCGGGGGCGATAACCGCGGTACCGTTTTCTCTTTTTTCAAGTGTGTATCCGTCTTTTATACGCAAATAAAACACCTCTTTGTTAATAAATAATTAATTTTATTATATACTAATACGATTTATATTGCAAGTATACACATAGTTGGTGTATAATATTGTCAAAACATAAAAGCGAGGACAGTTATGGATACTTTTTTTGAACAGATATTGCCTATAAGAAAAACGGGCAAAACGGTAGCCGCCGTTTGCGGTATTTGGCTTTTGGCAGGCGTGCTGGTAACGGTGCTTTCAATATTTATTTTCAGTTATTTTTCTTCTATCGCGCTCTTGCTTATCGCAGGCGTTATTTTCGGCGCGTATAAATGGAGTTCGAGATACAACCTTGAATATGAATACATACTCACCAACGGCACGGTGGATATTGACCGAATAATGTCCAAAAAGACCCGCCGCCGTATTATCACGTTCGAGCTTTCAAACGTGACTGTGCTTGAAAAATACAACCCCAACGCAAGAGATACGGCAAGCTACGCCGCAAAGGTTATCGCCTGCAATACAGACGATCCTGCCGCCTATAAAATGGTGGTGTCGCGCGAGGGCAAGGGTAATGCGCTTATCGTATTCGCACCCGACGAGCGTATGCGTTCGGGCATAGTCAAATTCCTGCCCCGCTTTATCGCAAACAGCGCTTTTAAATAATAAGGAGTGTCGCCGCTATGATGGTACTTACAAAGACTTTAATCAAAAGGTCGGAGGAGAACGCCGTTCAAAGCGGCGCTTTTTCTTATGAACAGCTTATGCTTAACGCAGGCACGCGCGCCGCGCGGATTATCGACAGCCGCTATACCGCGAACGGCAAAAAAATAACCGTTGTTTGCGGAAGCGGAAACAACGGGGGCGACGGTTTTGTCGCCGCGGCGGAGCTTAAACGGCTCGGCGCCGACGTTTCGGTTATGACGCCGCTCGGCGAGCCTAAAACCGAAAACGCAAGACTCTATTTTTCAGAGCTTTCCGACATTCCCGTTGTCGGTTCGGTTGACGGCGGAGCGGATATAATAATCGACGCAATATTCGGAATAGGGCTTGACCGCGCGGTTACGGGCAGACCCGCACAGGTCATAGATGAAATAAATTCAAAAAACGCCGTTAGAATTTCTCTTGATATACCGAGCGGTGTTTTCTGCGACAGCGGCGAAGTAAAAGGCGCGGCGGTCGATGCCGATATGACCGTAACCTTTATAGCGTTAAAGCCGTGCTTCTTCCTGCCCGACGGCTTGGATTACTGCGGCGAGGTCGCCGTTGCCGACATCGGCGTAACGCCCTGCGGATACGATTACCGCACCATTGAGGCACCCGTGTTCAAAAAACGCCGCCGCAACTCCCATAAAGGCACCTACGGCACGGCGCTCAATATCTGCGGAAGTTACGGTATGGCAGGCGCGGCTATACTCTCGGCAAGGGCGGCGCTGAGAAGCGGAGTCGGCATACTTAAAGCCGTTATCCCCGAAAGCATTTATGAGGCCTTTACCGCCTGCGCGCCCGAATGTGTGTGCGTTCCTGTAAAGCAGGGCGAAAACGGCTCGCCCGACAGCGGCGATAAAAATATATACAAAGCTCTTGAAAACGCCGACGCGGTGCTTGTCGGCTGCGGTCTTAAAGACACAGAGGACACGCTTGAAATAACCAAAACCGTCCTAAAAACCGCAACCGTCCCCGCGGTTATAGACGCTGACGGAATAAACGCGGTAAGCCGAAGCATAGATATATTACGAGAGTGCAATGCTCCCGTTATAATCACTCCGCACCCGGGCGAGATGTCGCGGCTGTGCGGAATATCCGTAAAAGAGGTTGAGTCCGACCGAATCGGCTGTGCCGTATCCTTTGCGAAAAAATACGGCTGTACCGTGGTTCTGAAAGGCGCGAACACCGTTATCGCCTCGGCTGACGGCGAGGTGTTCTTCAACACAACAGGCAACGCGGGTATGGCGACAGGAGGCAGCGGCGACGTCCTTTCGGGAATACTCGTTTCCCTATTAGCACAGGGTATGGAACCGCTCGCCGCCGCAAAGGCCGCGGTCTATCTTCACGGTTTGGCAGGCGATAAAGCCGCCGAAAAACGCAGTCAGCACGCTATGCTGCCGTCGGATATTATTGAACAGCTTTAACGGGAGCAGCGCACGTTTTTGAAAGGACGTGTGTCTGTGAAAAAATTAATTTGCATAGTTTTCGTAGTTTTGTCCCTTTGCGGCTGTTCCGAGAAGCGTTCCTCGGTAAAACCCGTATTAAAAGGCATATCTTTCAATGCCGAAATAACCTGCTATAACGAATGTTATACCGCCGCCTGCACCGTTTCGGAGGACGGCGCGATTTCAGCCGAGGTAACCTCGCCCGACGAGCTGAAAGGACTTAAATTCGCCGTCAAAAACGGTGACATAACAACGGAATTTGACGGCATTTCCGCAACCGAAAAGCTGAAAGACCTGCCTGTGTGCGGCGCTTACACCGCTATGATAGATGTGCTTTGCGATGTTATGAACAGCGAAGACCCCGTGATAAACGACGGCAACGAGCTTTTCATAAACGCAGGCACCGAAAACGGCAAATACCGCCTTTCGATTGCCCCAACGGGTCTGCCGCTCTCCCTCGAAATACCCGACCAAGGCTTTAAAATGGAGTTTTTTGACGCCCAGCTGAATACAGCGCACTAAACGAAACAGAGACACCTGCGATAATTCGTAATTCGTAATGCGTAATTAATATATCAGTTTAATAGGATAAAAAATTAGAGTTTAGCAAGACAAAATAAGATTGACACACCTGCCTCCCTCTGACGAGGGAGGTGGATTTTTGCGTAAGCAAAAAGACGGAGGGAGAGACAAATTCTCCGCATAAAAACACGGTTTTTTCTCTCCCTCAGTCAACTGCGTTGACAGCTCCCTCGTCAGAGGGCGCCAACAAATTTTTCAATTTTATTTCTGCTAAACTCTAATTTTCTGCTGTTTTATCACCTTTTCGGGAAAGGCATATTTTCAGGCAGACCCAAAATATAGTCGGCAGAAACATTATAATACTTGCAAAGAGTTATTAAATGTTCAATCGGTAAAGGTCGGTTGCCTTTTTCATATTCACTGTAATATTGCTGTGTTGTACCCAGAATTTTTGCAATATCTTTTTGATTTGTTTTCGGTTCTCTATCTTCCCTTAAATCTCTTAAAACTTCATAGTATTTTTTCATTATACTACACCCCTGCAACAAATATTAAAAATTATAACAAACACCATATATGGTGTATTGACATTACATCATATATGGTGTATAATCTAATTTAAAATATTTTTGTGAGGTAAAAAAATATGGAATTTTCGGATATGATGAAAAGGTGTAAGTTATTAGAAATAAGCAACTATCTTATCGGATACGGTGAATCGGCAGTAGAAAGTAAGGATTTGGATTTTGCTGCTGCTATAAGAAATATGGAAAAGCAAACAAATAAATTTTTGGAGGAACATTTTGAATACCAAGAGGAACGCGACGCTGTTTCCAACGAAATGGCAAGCCGAGAAACGGTTACAAGAGAAATATATTTTCAAATGGGATTTATAGCAGGAATAAATTTATCAAGAGAAATAGAAAGAAAAACAAAAGAACTTAATAGAAAAAAATAATATAAATTAGAGTTTAGCAGAAAAAATAAGATTGATTTACCCGCCTCCCTCTGACGAGGGAGGTGGATTTTTGCGTAGGCAAGCGGTAATAAATCCGAACCCGTTTTTCGTGTGCAGATTTTTCGCATTGCTTTGTTAAAATACTCGTTAATCCGAAAGGATTAACTGCGTTTTGTGCCTTGCCCTGCAAAAAATCTGCTACACGTAAAATCTGCGACCTAAAAAGAGTGTATTTTAGAGTGGATTTTTATGCGGAGAAGGCAGCAAGGCTGTCGCCTTGCAACGACGACAAGTGAAAATACGCCGAAAAGACGCCGTTTTAGGCGGATTCGGATTATTACCGCTTGCCTAGGTTGATGAGGGTTGAACACGTTACGGTTTCACTTGCCGTCTTTTACCGCCTTGCTTGCGTTTATTATTGTAAGGCTGTCGTATTACAAGTGATGAGACAAGAAAAGACAAAAAATTATTATTTGTAGGCGTGACGGGTTCAACCCTCATCAACCCATCAAAAAGACGGAGGGAGAGAAATTTTTCACATAAAAAGGCGGTCTTTTCTCTCCCTCAGTCAACTACGTTGACAGTTCCCTCGTCAGAGGGCACCAACGGCATTTTCAATTTTATTTCCGCTAAACTCTAATTTTTTATCCCGTTAAACGGGTATTTTAATTACGAATTACGCATTACGAATTATTATGGGTGCAAAGCACACCGACATCTAATACCTATTAATCCAAACCCGCATATCACATTCTTCATCGGTTACCTTCTCGCACCACTCGGTTCTGGCGTTTTCGCCAGGCACCTCAATAGCAAGGTGCTGAAAAACCGTTTATGGACCTATGGTACAAAGTGAACCAGAGCTTTCCCGACTACCGTCTTCACCTTGTCCCGTTTGAGGACAATCACGAGGGTATTTTGAGCGAGATTGGCAAGCTCGGCGAGAAGTTTGATTTTTTGGTCGGCGTGTGCGACTCGAAGGCGTGGCTTTCGCTCTGCAACTTCTTGCCCCTCGGAAGATATAAAAAGATGATCGCCGTATCGCGCGAACATCGGCTCGCAAAAAAAGACCGTATAGATATTGAAGATCTATACGGCGAAACGCTTATGATGGTAAGCAAGGGAGATTCGGGCGTGAACGATTTTTTGCGCAACGACCTTGAAAAAAACCATCCGCAGATAGAGATTGAGGACACGCCGCAGTTTTACGATATGTTGGTCTTCAACCGATGTGCCGAAACAGGCAACGTACTGCTCACAATAGAATGTTGGAAAGACGTCCACCCAGGGCTTGTGTCAATCCCCGTTAATTGGGATTACTCAATACCCTACGGTCTGCTTTACGGTCTTAACGCCGACCCCGATGTTTTGAAATTTGTTGAAACGGTTAAGGCGCACGGCATAGTTTTCTTGTAAATGCTTCTTGTATGCGATTACAGTTTCTTTTGTAATATCAGGGTTTTGCGTATATACAGAAAACGCTTTGACATCACGGATATACTTCTCAACTGTTGTCGCACTCCTTTCCTCTAAGATTAGATGTTCCTTAAATTCGGCAATTATTTTTGCCGTAATAATTCGTCCTTTCATTCTTTTCCCCTCCGAGTGTTTTTTAATATTTTACCCGAAAGTCACAGAAAGAATAATTGTTTTCTTAAATACATTATTGCGAAAAAAGCGTTGTAAGAAAAATCAAATTTCCCTTACAACGCTTTTTAAATTCGAGGCAAAAAATATGCTCAAAGCCCGAAATTGAGAGCTTTGAGCAATGGTGCAGCGAGTGCATTAATATCCGAACCCAAGCCTGATTTTTCAAGCTCGGTGAAATTGATTGTTTTAGTGCCGTCTTTGTAGTTGAATGTAAACGTAATCCTGTCGTCATAAAGGATAATTGCATTGACAAAGCTGTCAATCAGCCTGCGACGGTGGTCAAGCCTCTTGGTATTAAGCTTTCTGAACCGATGAAACCAAAAAATAATTTGTTCACGGGAAAGCGTTGGCTTTGCCATTTCTTCCTTGATAATCTGAACGGAAAGTTCGCTTTTTTGCTTTTCAAGGCTTTCGAGCCGTTCTTTTGTAGAAGCGGTTAAAATACCTTGTTGAATGGCATCAAGCATATTATCAATGGATTTTTGCGTATCGGCAAAACGCTTTTTGAGCAGCGGCAGTGCGGTGTTTTCCTTGCTTTGCAATTTCATTACCGTATCGGCAAGTTTCTCAATCAGCTCATCGTCAAAAATCAACTTCTTGATCTGCTCGATTACAAGATTTTCAATCCATTCTTTTTTAACTGTTTTCTTGTCACAGTCCTTGTGATTTTTTACGCTTGCACATTTGTAATAACGGTGAACCTTGTTCCTGCCTGTTCCGCTTTCACCGACCATATAGCATTGGCATTTTCCGCAAAACAGTTTTGTTGTCAGCAGGTATTCGTCCTCGGCTTTATGTTTAGCCGGGGCTTTTTTGTTTGCCGCCATGCGTTCCTGCACACGGTTGAATAAATCCTCGGGGATAATTGCCGGTATACCGTT
>CAKSQT010000005.1 GCA_934486755.1 uncultured Eubacteriales bacterium
TTTCGTTCTCCCTGTATCCGCCACAGGCGGCGGTCGAACTCAAAGCTACCAAACTGAGCCACATCTCGATATATAAATATTAAATTGTAAAATAAATTAGTTTGATGTTTCCAAAGAGCGCTGCTACGCAGCTTACACTCGAAACAATCTCGCATAGCTCGCTTGGAGCGCGTCGCTCTGCTCGTGTTTCAGCGCCTTTTCGTTCTCCCTGTATCCGCCACAGGCGGCGGTCGAACTCAAAGCTACCAAACTGAGCCACATCTCGATATATAAAGTTGTATAATTCAACCGTGCTTGCAATATATCAACACAGCCTAATAATTATATATAATCGCAGAGCAAATGTCAATGTTTTATTTCAAAAAATATTAAAAGAAAAAAGTTTTACAAAGCAAAATGCCGAGCGGAAAACTCGGCACTTTGCTTTATGGGGATGAATATGGATATTTAAAAACCGTTAGTACCGCGGAGATGAACGCGCAGGGGGAGGCGCGGGCATTTCCGTTTTAAAAGGTCTAACAGATTTTTAACTGTTTAAAGCGTCCGCTTTCGGGGGATTCTTTTCCGATGCGAACCTTGTATTCGATATAGCGCTCGTTTTCATACTTGCGCGCGCTGGCGTTTATTCCCGCGCTTTGCAGGGTATCGACCAGCTTGGTAAGACTGTTTGAAAACAGCCGTACATCGCCGATAACGACCTTGCGCACAGGCTCGGGTTTTTCTTCGCATACTGTGCGTTCGGGTTGGGGTCTTGCTTCTTTTGTATATTCGGGGTTTAGAATGTTGAAAACAAGCTCGTCCGCCTCGTCGGGCGCCATATCGCATTTTATCATACGGTCAAGCGCCTCGTCGCGCTTGTAATCGGGAAGCCGTAACAGCGAACGCGCGTGTCTTTCCGTAAGTCCCGCGTCGGTTATGCGCTTGCGTTGGTCGCGGCTCAGTCTTAAAAGCCGCAGTTTACTTGAAAGCGCGGTGCGTGACATTCCGAAACGCACGGCAGCCTCGCTTTGAGAAAGTCCGTACAGGTCGATTATTCGGTCAAGCGACTGCGCCTCCTCAAAAAAGCCGAGCCTGCTGCGCTGCATATTTTCAACAACGGCGTATACGGCGGCGGTGCAGTCGTCAACCTTGTGCAGTATGCACGGCACGCGCCGAAGTCCCGCCATAGCGGCGGCGCGCAGTCGGCGTTCGCCCGAAATAAGCTCATAGTGCCCTTCACGGGTGCGGCGCACCGAAATCGGCTGTATAATTCCGTTTTCCGAAATGCTGTCGGCGAGCGCCTGCAACTCGTATTCGTCAAACTCCCGTCTGGGACGGTTCAGCGATGGACGTATTTCACTCGGTTTAAGCATAAGCAGTTTTTTCTCTGCGATTGTGTGCATACGGCGCCTCCTTGGAAACTGTATCTAAATTATGGCAGATATTTTTAAATTTGTAAAGAAAAACACATCGGGCAAATTCGCTCTAAAACAACAAAAACAACCGTTTTAAAGCGGTTGTTTTCGTATTTTTGCGGGATTTCTGGGGTATTTTGGCGGAGTATGCGATATTTTTTTAAAGGTTATAAAGGTTCGGCTGTCATTATTGGGCAGTGTTTCGCATATAATATTCGGTTTGTCCCCTCCGAGCAGGGGTATCGCCTTAGCGCAGAGCTTTAATTCTTCTTCGGCGGACGGACCCTTCATAGCGGTAAAGGCTCCGCCTATTTTGGCAAACGGCAGGCAGTATTCAAGCAAAACGGGCATAGCCGCCACCGCGCGCGCGCAGACAACGTCGTATTTTTCTCTATGCTCCGCAGACTGTGCCGCCTCCTCGGCTCGGCTGTGCAAAGCGGTCACCCCGTCAAGCCCCAAGCTCCCGCAAAGCTCTGTTAAAAACGTTATTCGTTTATTAAGTCCGTCAAGCAGGGTTATTTTTATATCGGGGCGCGCCGTTTTAAGCACAACGCCAGGGAAGCCCGCGCCTGTTCCTACGTCAATAACCGTGCCGCTTTGCGGTATTTCGGCGTTTTTAAGAAAGAGCAGACTGTCATAAAAATGCTTATATAAAATTTCTTCGGGCTCGGTTATAGCGGTGAGGTTTATCTTCTCATTCCATTCAAGCAAAAGGTTGCCGTAGGCGTTAAGGCGGTCGGTAATTTCCCTGTTTATTTCAAGACCAAACTCGGCGCACAGCGGAGAGAGCCGCTCAATATGAAAATCAATCATTTTTACAACCGTCCTTTACGTATGCTTCAAGCCGATATATCGGCATTCCGAGCGAGGAAAACTTCTGCTCGTATTCGGTCACTATATTGCCCTCAAAGCCGCTTGCGTGCAGGTCGAGGGATACGTTTTTAAGCGCAAAGCCCGAACCGCTCAGCTGTTCAAGCGAAAATTCAAAAAAGTGCATATTGTCGGTTTTTTGGTGTATTTCGGCGCCGCTTGCCATTAACCGCTTGTAGATTTCAAGAAAACGCTCGTGGGTCAGGCGGTGCGAAGCGTAGCTGTTTTTCGGAAAGGGGCAGGAAAAGTTGAGAAATATTCTTGAAACGCTGTTCGGTTTCAGGTGGCGTTCAAGGTATTCCGCGCCGCATTTTAAAAAGCGCAGATTTTTTATTTCCTCTCCCTTTGCGGTTTCGCACGCTTCAACAATAACGTTTGCGTTCTTTTCCACCGCAAGCAGGTTTATATCGGGATTGCGCTTGGCAAATTCGGCGGCAAACCTGCCCTTGCCGCACCCGATTTCGAGATAGAGCGGTTTATCGCTCCCGAAAAATTCGGCAAGTTCTATATACTCCTTGTTTTTTATCGAGGTGTTGAAGTTCCTGTCCTCGCTGTCGCTTATATAAAGAATGTCCGAAACGGCGGCAAGGCGCTGTTCAAGATTTTTCTTTTTTCTCATTCTCATTGTTATCACCCCAGTGTGATAGGTTAATAGGCGGGCGGTAATAATCCGAACTCGCCTAAACAGTATACCACAGAAAATGACATTTTCCAACAATAAAATAAAGCAGTTCCTGTTTAAACAAGAACTGCTTTGACTTGTTTTGTATCAGCTGAAAGAGGGCTGTGAGGTCGAAGAGGACGCTATGCACACCCACGAGTTGCCTGGGTTTACGGTAAGCGGAGTGCCGTCGGCATTGGTGAACTTGAATGAGCTTGAAGCGCTGCCCTTGCTCCACTTTATAGGAGTATAGGTGCCGTTTACGCAATAGTATCCGTCGCCCGAATCAAGCGATATGTTTCTGTATTTTGCTATCGGATAGCTCTTTATTGTCGTCATAAGTACGAAAACGTTTTTAAACTGCTCGCTTTCGCCTGTGAGATAATCGGTGCGGAGCGTTCCGTTGAAATAGCGTATGTATTTGCCCGAAGCCGCGTCATAATTGAATGTGGTCTTACAGCTTGTCGAAAAAGGCACGCTGACAGAGGAACAGGGACTTGCGAACGAAACGGGCGCGGTTGCGTCGGCAAAGGTCTGCCACGGGGCAGATGATTTGTTTTCGGTCTTCCAGCCGTCCTTCACAAGACCGCTCCACAGCTTGTCGCCGTAGGCGTAAAGCGTATGCTCGGAGGCAAGACCGTTTTTGGTGCGAACGCCGTAATTGCCTTCGGATACGGTGAAATCGTCGGTATCCTTTAAGTGCGGCTTTGCGTAGTTCGGGTCCTGACCGTGGTGAACATATATTGCGTTGTGACCCATTGCGAGGTCTATGTATACATAGCGCGCCGAGCGGACGGTGCCTATGCGCTCAACCTTGGATATGTCCTGATATACCGCCATAAGACGGGTTATGCCGCCCTCAACCTCGGTTTCGTAAACAATGTCCGCTTTCGCAAGACCTGTCTGAACAGGCTGGGCTATCGAGATGTTGTTCACCATTACGGCAACGGGACGGGTGGTTGCCTTGTCTGCCGAAATGTCGGCAACACCCGTAAGCGGATTGAGAATGGACGGAGCCGCTATCTGAGATTCAACCTCGGACGGAGCGGAACTCTCGGTATCCTCTTTTTTCTTTTTATTACAGCCAACGGCTGTCAGCATTAAAATGCAAAGTAATAAAGCAGTAATTTTCTTAACCATATTAAAAATCCCCCAGAGTGTGACCCGACACGGCGGAGGCCGTATCGGGAAAACACGAATTAACACCTATTAAGTATAGTATATAATCGGGGGATTTTCAATACCGAAAAGAAAATTATTTTACATTTTTTGCGAAGCTGTTGTCAACCAACTTTTCAAAATCAACCCAAGCGCTGTGTTCAAGCTCGCCCGCGGTTTCCATAACCGTTTCAAGTCTTTCAAGCGCCTCTTTTTTCATAACGGGGGTGTCGTTCCAGGCGTCAATGTCCTTATAACGCTGCGCTACCGAGGTCAGAGTCTCAACCTTTGAGTCGGGGAACTGATCGGTGATAGCCTTGGCTATTTCCTCGGCGGTATGCTCCTTTACCCACTTCTGTCCGCGCGCTACGGCGTTTGTAAAGCGCTGTATAACGTCGCTGTTTTCCTTTATATAGCTATCCGAAGCAAAATAGGCGGTATAAGGAATTTCGCCGCTTTCCTTGCCTATTGAGGTAAGAATATATCCCTTGCCCTCTTTTTCTATCTCGGTTGCGGTGGGTTCAAACAGGGTGACATAGTCGCCGTTGCCGCCTGTGAAGGCGCCCGCCATCATATTAAACTGAACTGTCGTATCGACAGTAGCGTCCTTTTGCGGAATTATGCCGTTAAGGCGCATTACGTATTCAAGCGTCATTTCGGGAACGCCGCCTGCTCTGCCGCCTATGATGGTTTTGCCTCTAAGGTCCTCCCACGAAAATTCTTTATCGGTTCTGCCGACCAAAAACGAGCCGTCGCGCTTGGTAAGCTGTGCAAATATTTTCGGGTAGTTCTCCTTACCCTGATTGAGAACGTATATGCTCGCCTCGGGTCCCGCAAGACCTATATCCGACTGACCTGTAAGCACGGCGGTCATAACCTTGTCGGCGCCGCCGCCGTTTGTAAGCTCTATTTCAAGTCCCTCGTCCTCGAAAAAGCCTTTGGACAGCGCAACATACTGCGGTGCGTAGAACACCGAGTGCGTAACCTCGTTAAGGCTTATCTTAACCTTTTTTGCGGTCTTTTCCTCTTTCGCGCCGCAGCCTACCGCCGCAAGCATACAAAACGAACATAAAACGCATAAAAATTTTTTCATCTAACCAGCTCCTACTCTAAATGCTTTTTTATTATTGATTCAAGCCGAATAATGCCTTGGTACATCACCACAGCGGCGACGGCGAGAAGCAAAACCGTAGCCATTACAAGGTCCATATTAAATACCTGCGAACCGTAAACGATAAGGTATCCAAGACCTGCCTTAGATACGAGAAATTCTCCCATTATTACTCCGACCCACGAAAGTCCTACGTTTACTTTGAGCGTGTTGAACAGCGTATCGTAATTCGCGGGAAATACAAGATTTTTAAATATCTGTCTGCGATTTGCTCCGAGCGCGCTCATAAGGCGCAGCTTTTGCGGATCGGTGGAAATAAATCCGACGTGCATATTCAGTATCGTGACGACTATTGAAATCGCGAGCGTCATTGCTATAATGGACGCGGTACCTGCGCCTATCCAGACTATAAATATCGGACCGAGCGCGGTTTTCGGCAGGGCGTTCAATACCACAAGATACGGGTCTAATATCCGCGAAACCGTCTTGCTCCACCAAAGCCCCGCGGCTATCACGGTGCCAAGCACCGTGCCGACGGTAAAGCCTATCACCGTTTCAAGACACGAGGTGCCTATATGCAGCCAAAGGTCGCCCGAACGTTGAAGCGAAATTACCGTGGCGACAATCCTCGAAGGACTGCTTACTATAAAAGCGTCAATAAGCCCTGCGCGCGCCGCAATCTCCCACAGTCCGAAAACGGCGACAAGCAGGAATATTTGCACCGTATGAACAAATATGTTTTTTCTTTTCCTTGCACGTAGATATTCTATGCGCATTTTTGAAGGAGTGTTCTCAGGCATTTACGTCCAGCTCCTTCCATATCTGATTGAAAAATGTGTGAAACTCGTGCGTATCCCGTCTTTCCATAGGAGACAGCTTTTTCATATCGCCCAATTCGTGTATCGCCTTTATATGTGCGGGGCGCTTTGAAAGCACAAGCACACGGTCCGACATACTTATCGCTTCGGATATATCGTGGGTGACGAGAAGCGCAGTCTTTTTCTCGCGGCGTATGATTTCGTATATATCGGCGGATACCGCAAGCCTTGTCTGGTAGTCAAGCGCCGAAAACGGCTCGTCAAGCAGCAGTATCTTCGGGTCTGACGCAAGCGTTCGTATCAGCGCGCAGCGCTGGCGCATACCGCCCGAAAGCTGAGAGGGTCGTTTGTTTGCAAAATCAATAAGTCCGTATTTTTCCAAAAGCTCGCGCACGTGCGCTTTGTGCGCTTCGTCGTTTATATGCCGTATTTTAAGACCGAGCGTCACGTTGTTCCATATTGTGAGCCATTCAAAAAGGTGGTCGCGTTGCGGCATAAAGCCTATCTTTTCGGTCGTTCCCGTTATTTCCTCGCCGTCAACCGTTACTTTGCCGCCGCAATGCTTTTCAAGTCCCGCTATAAGCGACAGGAGTGTAGACTTTCCACAGCCCGAAGGTCCCACAATGCTTACAAATTCTCCTTCCTCTATTCCGAACGAAATATCTTTAAGGGCCTCGACCTCGCCGTCGGGAGACTGATAGGTAAGGTCAACGTTTTTCAGTTCTATTATCATAGCCCGTTCCTCCTTGTTAATATAGTCCTGCGCTCTATTTTATGCCGACGGCGGTGACGTTGCTAATCAATTTAAGGTTTTTTATACATTTATATATAAGCACCCCGAAAACAAACACTATATATATTAAATGAAGACGGATTTTGTCCATATATCGTACGACTGAAAAAAGATTGATTTTTTTGCAAAAAAAGGCTTGATTTTCGGCATTAAGTGTGTTAATATACCAAGGTACGCTGTCTTATTGCGGCGTAAAACATGCGTTGATGCAGGAGGTGGCCGACCGCCGAGTCGGGAAATTTCTGCGGAGTATGTCCGATTTTAAACCGGGCGAAAGAACAGGATGGTGCATAAGGGATTCTTGCGACCCTGTGCGCAACGGCAGAGTAATCTGCTGTCCGGAATTGTCTGCGACCCCAGCAATTGCCGGTTTTATATTGTACCGTGATGAAATACACGGCACGGTGTAAGTTTTGCCCGCCAACTATTTAAGGAGGCGAATTTCACATGGCAGTGAAAGAAAAAATCCGAATTCGAGTTAAAGGTTACGACCACGCGCTTGTCGACCAGTCCGCTGAGAAGATAGTGGAAACCGCTAAACGTACAGGTGCAAGGGTTTCAGGTCCCGTACCGCTCCCCACCGAAAAGGAAGTCGTAACAATCCTCCGCGCTGTTCATAAATATAAGGACAGCCGTGAGCAATTTGAAATGAGGACGCACAAAAGGCTTATAGACGTAATCAGACCTTCCAACAAAACAGTTGAAGCGCTGACAGGTCTTGAGCTTCCCGCCGGAGTTGAAATAGAGATTAAGCTCTAATTCATTCGCGGTGTGGTCAAGTTGGCGAAAGCCAACCAATAACCAAAGGAGGAAAAACAAATGCAAAAGGGAATCGTTGGCAAGAAGCTCGGTATGACCCAGCTTTTTGATGCAAACGGAAATGTCGTTCCCGTAACCGTTATAGAAGCGGGTCCCTGTGTTATCGCACAGAAGAAGACAGTAGAGAACGACGGCTATGAAGCAGTTCAGGTAGGCTACGGCGACCTCAAAGCTTCTAAGGTAAACGGCCCGATGAAGGGTCACTTCGCAAAAGGCGACGTTGCTCCCAAAAAGGTACTCAGAGAGTTCCGTTTTGACGATGTAAGCGCTATGAACGTCGGCGATATTATTAAGGCTGACGTATTTGCCGAGGGTGATTCGGTAGACGTAAGAGGAACTTCAAAAGGTAAAGGATATGCTGGCACTATCAAGCGCTGGAATTTCCACAGACTCAAAGAGTCTCACGGTACAGGTCCTGTGGCACGCCACGGCGGCTCACTCGGCGCCTGTTCAAGTCCTTCACGTGTATTCAAGGGCAAAAAGATGGCAGGACATCTCGGTAATGAACGCGTAACCGTTCAGAACCTGAGTGTAGTTAAGGTTGACGCAGAGAAGAATATAATCGCTGTTAAGGGCGCCGTTCCCGGCCCCAAAGGCGGAATAGTTGTTCTTTTCGACAGCGTTAAAGCCTAAGGGAAGGAGTGTTTTGAATTATGCCTAATATAGCAGTAGTAGATATGACGGGCAAGAGCGTGGGTGAGATAACTCTCAGCGATGCGGTTTTCGGCATCGAACCCAATGCGGTTGTTATGCATATGGCTGTTGTCAATTATCTTGCAAATCAGCGTCAGGGCACACAATCCACTCTGACCCGTACCGAGGTTTCCGGCGGCGGCAGAAAGCCGTGGAGACAGAAGGGTACAGGCCACGCAAGACAGGGCTCAATAAGAGCGCCTCAGTGGAGACACGGCGGTATCGTTCACGCACCGAAGCCGAGAGATTATTCTTATTCTCTCAATAAAAAGGTCAAGAGATTGGCTCTCAAATCCGCTTTGTCGGATAAGTTCCTCACAGGCGATATTATCGTGCTTGACGAACTCAAACTCGACGCCTATAAGACCAAAACGGTTGTTGATTGCCTGAACGCTATCGGAGCTAAGAAGAAGACTCTTGTTGTACTTGAAGACAATAACGCGTTTGCGGTTAAGAGCATTGCTAACATCGCAAACACCAAGTCAACTCAGATCAACACAATCAACACATACGACATCATCAATGCCGATACCCTTGTATTGGTAAAGGGTGCCGCAGCAAAGATTGAGGAGGTGTACGCATAATGAAAACCGCACAGGACATCATTATCGCCCCGGTAATCACCGAAAAGAGTATGGCAGGAATCGCCGGAAAAAAATACACCTTTAAGGTAGCTAAGGACGCTAACAAGATCGAAATAGCCGACGCAGTTGAAAAGCTCTTTAAGGTTGACGTTGCAAAGGTAAACACGATCAACGTAAGAGGACAGGCAAGACGTATGGGCCGTTACAGCGGCTACACCTCTTCCTGGAAGAAAGCAATAGTTACTCTTAAAGCCGATTCCAAGCCGATAGAGTTCTTTGACGGTCTTATCTAAGTCCGTTTTGATTGGAAATTTGCGCTGAACCGCGGTTTTTTCGGCGACACGTGCGGCGAAAAAACACCTTGTAGGCGAAAACGCCGAAAGCGTTTTCAAGAACACAGGGGTGGTATTGGCGGGGATAGAGTGCAGTCAAAATTTTAATTTTGCGAACAGCATCCCCGACCGAAGAGCGCAGCGACATTTCCGGTGATGTATGAAGCCGCAAGGCTTCGCTAAGCCAAAATAGGAGAGTGAAACAAATGGCAATTAAGCATTACAAGCCGACTTCAAACGGCCGTCGTAATATGACCACTATGGATTATTCAGGTCTTACCAAGACAGCCCCCGAAAGAAGCCTGCTTGAACCGATCAAGAAGAATGCCGGACGCAACAGCTACGGCAGGATCACCGTCCGCCACAGAGGCGGCGGAAACCGCAGAAAATACAGGGTTATAGATTTCAAGAGAGAGCGTTTCGGTATCCCCGCAACCGTTCTTACCCTTGAATATGACCCGAACCGTTCAGCCTTCATCGCCCTCGTTCAGTATGAGGACGGCGAGAAGCGTTATATAATCGCTCCTCAGGATTTGAAGGTAGGCGATACGGTTATCAGCGGACCTGACGCCGACATTAAGCCTGGCAACGCACTTCCGCTTATAAATATCCCCGTAGGTACTTTTGTTCATAACATTGAGCTTTATCCTGGCAAGGGCGCTCAGCTTGCCCGTTCGGCAGGTAATATGGCTCAGCTTATGGCTAAGGAAAACGGAATGGCGCTTTTGCGTTTGCCCTCGGGTGAATTACGTAACGTTGCCGACAAGTGTATGGCTACCATCGGTATCGTATCCAACCCCGAGCACGCAAACGTAAATTACGGTAAAGCAGGCCGTAAGCGTCACATGGGTTGGAGACCGACAGTCCGCGGTTCTGTAATGAACCCCTGCGACCACCCCCACGGCGGCGGTGAAGGTAAATCACCTGTCGGACGTCCAGGACCGGTTACTCCTTGGGGTAAACCGACCCTCGGCTATAAGACCCGTCAGAAGAATAAGCAGAGCGATAAGTATATCGTAAAGCGCCGTAAATAGTCAGACGAAAGGAGATTGAATAATGGGAAGAAGCATTAAAAAGGGCCCTTACGTACAAGAAGTACTTCTTAAAAGGGTTCAGGAAATGAATGAAGCCGGCGAGAAACGCGTTCTCAAAACTTGGAGCCGTTCATCGACCATATTCCCCGATTTCGTCGGACACACGTTTGCGGTACATGACGGACGTAAGCACGTTCCGGTTTATGTAACTGAGGATATGGTTGGTCACAAGCTCGGTGAGTTTGCGCCCACAAGAACATTCAAAGGCCACGCAGGTTCAAAAACCAGCGGTAAGTAAGCGGCTGAAAGGAGAGTTTAACTATGGAAGCAAGGGCAATATTGAAATACGCCCGCATTTCACCCCGCAAGGTGAAGATTGTTTTGGATCTTATCCGCAATCAAGATGCTGACAAAGCTATGGCTATACTCAAATTTACTCCTAAGTCTGCTTGCGAGTATTTAGAGAAGCTTTTAGCATCAGCGATAGCAAACGCTGAAAATAAAAATATGGACACTTCTAAACTTTATGTTGCAGAGTGCTTTGTCTGCCCTGGACCGACCCTTAAAAGGATCCGTCCGAAGGATCACGGCAGAGCTCACAGAATATTAAAGAGAACAAGCCATATGACAATCGTTCTTAAAGAACGCGAAGATTAAGAAGGAGGTTAAACTATGGGCCAGAAAGTTAATCCGCACGGTTTCCGTGTAGGCGTAATCAAAAACTGGGACTCACGTTGGTTTGCCAATGACAGCACCTTCGGTGACACATTGGTTGAGGACTACAACCTCCGTAAATACCTGAAAAAGACACTTTATTCAGCAGGTATTGCAAAAATCGAAATCGAACGTGACGACAAGCGTGTGAGACTTCATATCCACTGCGCAAAGCCGGGTATGGTCATCGGACGCAACGGCAGCGAAATTGAAAAGCTGCGTGCAGCCTGCCAGCAGAAGCTCGGCAAGCCTGTCATCATAAACATTGTTGAGATTAAGAGCCCCGACACCAACGCTCAGTTGGTTGCAGAGAATATCGCCGCTCAGCTTGAAAAGCGTATCTCTTTCCGCCGCGCAATGAAGCTCTCAATAGGCAGAGCGATGCGCCTCGGAGTTAAGGGTATCAAAACTCAGGTATCGGGCCGTCTCGGCGGTGCCGAAATCGCAAGAAGCGAACAGTATCACGAGGGAACTATCCCGCTTCAAACACTCCGCGCCGACATCGACTACGGTTTTGCCGAGGCAAACACCACTTACGGACGTATCGGTGTAAAGGTTTGGATATACAAGGGTGAGATCCTCAGCGATAACCGCGCTCACAAAAAGGAAGGAGGAGCCCGCTAATGTTAATGCCTAAACGTGTTAAATACCGCAGAGTTCACCGTGGCAGACTTACAGGCGCCGCTACACGCGGAACCAATGTCACACACGGCGATTTCGGTCTTCAAGCGTTAGAGCCTGCGTGGATAACCTCTAACCAGATCGAAGCTGCGCGTGTCGCTATGACCCGTTACATCAAACGTGGCGGTCAGGTATGGATAAAGATTTTCCCGGATAAGCCGATAACACAAAAGCCCGCTGGAACCCGAATGGGTTCAGGTAAAGGCGCTCCCGAATATTGGGTAGCGGTCGTTAAACCTGGCCGTGTTATGTTCGAGATCGGAGGCGTAAGCGAGGAGCTGGCTCGTGAAGCTATGCGTCTTGCCGCTAACAAGCTCCCGATCAAGTGCAAATTTATTTGCAAGCAGGAAATGGGTGGTGAGCAGTAATGAAAGCAAAGGAAATCAGAGAAAACACTTTACCCGAGCTCAATGAGCAGTTGGCAAAGCTCAAAGAAGAATTATTCAATCTGCGTTTCCAACTCGCCATTAATCAGCTCGAAAACCCCATGCGTATCGTTGCTGTCAAGAAAGACATCGCTCGCGTTAAGACAATAATCCGCGAGAACGAGATCAAGAACGACAGCGCTAACGCTTAAAGTTGGGAGGTAAAGCTAAATGAGCGAAAGAAACCTTCGTAAAACAAGAGTGGGTAAGGTTGTAAGCGATAAGATGGATAAAACCGTTGTTGTTGCTATTGAGGACAACGTAAAGCATCCCCTCTATAAGAAGATAATCAAAAACACAATCAAATTGAAGGCTCACGATGAGAACAACTCCTGCGGAGTTGGCGACAGAGTTCTTATTATGGAAACAAGACCGCTTTCCAAAGATAAGAGATGGCGTGTGGCCGAAATAATCGAAAAGGCTAAGTAGTCTTACAAGGAGGAAACCACTGTGATACAACAACAGAGTTACCTCAAGGTTGCTGACAATACCGGTGCTAAGGAAATTATGTGCATCCGTGTTCTTGGAGGCTCCAAAAGGAGGTATGCCAACATTGGCGATGTCATCGTTGCTTCCGTAAAGAAGGCCGCTCCCGGCGGTACTGTTAAGAAGGGCGATGTTGTAAAAGCCGTTGTGGTTCGTTCCGCAAAAGGCCTGCGTCGCAATGACGGCACATACATCAGATTCGATGAAAATGCGGCTGTTCTTATCCGTGACGACAAGAACCCGAGAGGTACCCGTATTTTCGGGCCAGTAGCCCGTGAGCTGCGCGACAGAGATTATACAAAGATCCTGTCCCTCGCTCCGGAAGTGCTTTAATGGGAGGTAGAAAAGTATGAGTAAGCTTCACGTTAAAACAGGCGATACCGTAATCCTCCTCACAGGAGACAAGAAGGATCGCAAGAAGACTGGTAAGGTACTTCAAGTCAGCCCCAAAGAGGGTAAAGTTATAGTTGAGGGCATCAACAAGGTTAAGAAGCACGTTAAGCCGAAAAAGGCGGGCGATGCTTCGGGTATAATCGAGACCGAGGGCGCAATTTACGCTTCAAAGGTTCAGGTTGTTTGCCCCAAGTGCAATAAGCCGACCAGAGTAGGAACAAAAATCTACGAAGACGGCAAAAAGGACCGCATGTGCAAAAAGTGCGGCGAGACTTTTTAAGAGTAAGGAGGACATGACATGTCAACACTGTCGAATGAATATAAAAATTCGATTGCTCCCGCACTGATGACAAAATTCGGCTATAAGAGCGTCATGCAAATCCCGAAGCTCGATAAAGTCGTTATCAATGTAGGTGCCGGTGAGGCAAAGGAAAATTCCAAGGTTATCGACGCTATCGTCCGCGACCTCGGTTTAATCACCGGTCAGAAGGCAATACCCTGCCGCGCTAAGAAGTCGGTTGCGAACTTCAAGCTCCGTGAGGGAATGCCGATCGGCGCAAAGGTTACACTTCGCGGTGAGCGTATGTATGAATTTGTTGAAAGACTTTTCAACGCCGCTCTCCCGAGAGTAAGAGATTTCAGAGGCATCAACCCCAACGCTTTCGACGGCCGCGGCAATTTTGCTATGGGCGTTAAGGAGCAGTTGATATTCCCCGAGATCGAATATGACAAAATTGATAAGGTTCGCGGTATGGACATAATTTTTGTCACAACCGCAAAAACGGATGAAGAAGCCCGCGAGTTATTAACGCTTATGGGCGCTCCGTTTGCGAAGTAAGGAGAAGGAAATATGGCTAAAACATCTATGAAGATTAAGCAGGCAAGACCCGCTAAGTTTTCAACAAGACAGTACAACAGATGTAAGATCTGTGGCCGCCCGCACGCCTATCTTCGCAAGTACGGCATCTGCCGTATATGCTTCAGAGAGCTTGCTTACAAGGGCGAGATCCCCGGAGTGAAGAAGGCAAGCTGGTAAGGCAAAAAGCTAAAGGAGGTTGACGGCATGCAAATCACCGATACAATAGCCGATATGCTTACGAGAATCCGTAACGCATCATCAGCGAAACACGATTCGGTTGATGTTCCTGCGTCAAATGTTAAGAAAGCGATCGCGCAGATCTTACTTGACGAAGGATATATTAGCGGCTTTCAGGTCGAAGACGACGGAAAGCAGGGCGTAATTCACATCACGTTGAAGTACGGCCAGAATAAATCGCAGATAATCACGGGAATCCGCAGGGTTTCAAAGCCCGGTCTGCGTATTTACACCAATGTTGAGGATATGCCGAAGGTCATGAGAGGCCTCGGAATAGCTATCCTTTCCACCTCTAAGGGAATAATGACAGACAAGCAGGCACGCAAAGCCAACGTCGGCGGCGAAGTCCTCGCGTTCGTCTGGTAAGGAGGTGCATTGGAATGTCAAGAATAGGAAAGAAACCTATCGCAATTCCTGCTGGTGTGGACGTTAAGATCAACGGTTCTGAGGTTACCGTAAAGGGACCTAAGGGTGAGCTCAAAAACACCTTCAATCCCGAGATCACAATCGCT
Source organism: uncultured Eubacteriales bacterium (assembly GCA_934486755.1). Classification (GTDB taxonomy): domain Bacteria; phylum Bacillota; class Clostridia; order Oscillospirales; family Acutalibacteraceae; genus UBA737. The sequence goes on from CAKSQT010000005.1 coordinate 14,575, forward strand.
GTTGAGGGCAATGAAATAATCGTTACCCGCCCGACAGATGACAGTCAGCACCGCGCACTTCACGGTCTTACACGTACCCTTGTTGCCAATATGGTTGAGGGCGTTACAAACGGTTTCACAAAGGAACTCGAAGTAAACGGTGTAGGTTACCGTGCGCAGAAGCAGGGTAAAAATCTTGTAATGAATCTCGGTTTCTCGCATCAGGTAACGGTTTCCGAGATAGACGGCATCACAATAGATGTACCGTCACCGAACAAAATCGTTATAAGCGGTGCCGATAAGCAAAAGGTCGGTCAGTTTGCGGCTGAGGTACGCGAAAAGCGTCCGCCCGAGCCTTATAAGGGCAAAGGTATCAAATATGCCGATGAGCATATTCGCCGTAAAGAAGGTAAAGCCGCCAAGGGTGCAAAGAAATAATAAAGGAGTGTACAAACAATGGTTAATAAACCAAACAGCAATCAGGCAAGACTTAAACGTCACGCCCGCGTTCGTTCTAAGATCAGCGGTACGCCGAATTGTCCTCGCCTTGATGTATTCCGCTCCAACAGCAACATTTACGCCCAGCTTATCGACGATGTAAACGGCGTTACTCTCGCAGCAGCAGGTTCCAACGAAAAGGATTTCGGAATTTCTGGCGGCAATGCAGAGGGTGCACGCAAGGTTGGACAGTTAATTGCTAAACGTGCCGCTGAAAAGGGCATCACCGAGGTTGTTTTTGACCGCGGCGGATACATTTATCACGGCCGTGTCAAGGAGCTTGCCGAAGGTGCCCGCGAGGGCGGCCTCAAGTTCTAAAAAGGAGGAATACTTTTGGCTACAAATATTGACGCATCAACATTAGATTTAAAAGAGCGCGTAGTTTCTATAAACCGTGTTTCCAAGACCGTTAAGGGCGGACGCATTATGAAGTTCGCGGCTTTGGTTGTCGTAGGAGACGGTAACGGCATAGTAGGCTACGGTCTCGGTAAAGCAGGCGAAGTACCCGACGCTATCCGCAAGGGTATTGAAGACGCCAAGAAGAACCTTATTAAGGTTTCTTTAAAGGGTACAACAATTCCGCACGAGGTAATCGGCGAATTCGGCGCAGGCCGCGTTCTTATGAAACCCGCTGCACCTGGTACAGGCGTTATCGCCGGCGGCGCAGTACGTGCCGTTGTTGAGACTGTCGGAATTTCCGATATTCGTACCAAGGCTTTACGTTCAAACAATCCTTGCAATGTAGTACGTGCCACAGTAGCAGGTCTCGCTTCGCTTCGCAGCGCTGAGGAGGTTGCCGCTATCCGTGGTAAGTCCGTCAAGGAAATTGTAGGTTAAGGAGGAGCAGGATTATGGCAGGAAAGAAAAAGACCGCAGGTCTTAAAATTCAGCTTGTTAAAAGCGTAATCGGCTCCAAGAAGGACCAGATTGCAACTGTTGAATCTCTCGGTCTTCACAAGGTCGGCGACATAAAGGTTCAGCCCGACAATGAGCAGACAAAGGGTAAACTCAACAAGGTCAGTCACCTCGTTAAGGTTATCGAGGGTTAATTTTCCCATAAAAAGCCGCTTTCGCGGCGTTGCGGTGCAAACCGCAGATTAAGCAAGGAGGTGCGAACAATGAAAATGCATGAATTATCTCCGGCTTTCGGCTCCACTAAGGAGGCAAAGCGCATAGGCAGAGGTCATGGTTCCGGCAACGGTAAAACAGCCGGAAAGGGTCACAAGGGTCAGAAGGCTCGTGCCGGTCACGGTATGAGACCCGGATTTGAAGGCGGTCAGATGCCGCTTCAAAGACGTGTTCCTAAGCGTGGCTTTAACAATATATTTGCTGAGGAATGGGCAGCTATTAACGTTTCCGCTCTTGAAGTGTTCGAGGATGGCGCCGTTGTAGACGCAGCTGCTCTTACCGAAAAGGGAATAATCAAGAAGGCAAACCTTCCGATTAAGGTTCTGGGTAACGGAAAGATTACAAAGAAACTCACCGTTAAGCTCAACGCCTTCTCTGCATCTGCCGCTGAAAAAATCAATTCAGCAGGCGGAAAGGCTGAGGTGATCTGATGTTAGAAACATTAAGAAATGCCTGGAAGGTCAAGGAGCTTCGCAATAAAATACTCTTTACGGTATTTATTGTCCTTATCTTCCGTATCGGCTCGGTAATTCCGGTACCGTATATCGACGTTGCCGCTTTAAAGTCGGCTAACGATTCGGGCGCTACCAACGAATTTTTCAGTTACCTTTCGATACTCACCGGAGGCGGTTTGGAGTACGGCGCGATCTTCGCTATGTCGGTTACCCCGTACATCAACTCCTCAATTATAATCCAGCTTCTCTGTGTAGCTATCCCAGCTCTTGAACGTCTTGCGAAAGAGGGCGAGGAGGGTCAGAAAAAGCTGGCGCAGATTACACGTTATGCAACGGTAATCCTTGCTCTTATTCAGGGAACCGCATACTTTATCTATTTAAAGAGAAGCAATTACCTGAGCGTTTCGGGCGGTGTGGTCGTTTTCGCGGCATTCGTTATAGTGCTTGCGTTTACCGCGGGTTCGGCTCTTGTAATGTGGCTCGGTGAACAGATAGACGTTAAGGGTATCGGCAACGGTATTTCGATACTTCTTTTCGCAGGTATCATTTCGCGCGGTCCGCAGGCTCTCAATACCCTCGTTTCCTATTGGAAGCTCGGTAAGCAGGCGGCTGTTATCGGAATAGTGCTTCTGTTCTTGGTGGTTATCGGATTTATAGTCTGGATGACCGCGGCGGAGCGCAGAGTTCCCGTTCAGTACGCGAAACGCGTTGTCGGTAATAAGATGTACGGCGGACAGAACACGCATATCCCGATCAAGGTTAATATGTCGGGCGTTATGCCGATAATCTTCGCTTCAAGTATTCTTATGCTGCCGACTATGGCGCTTTCGATTATGAAAAATCAGCAAAGCGTTTGGTATAAAGTCTTCTCGCTGTTCAGCGTAAGAGGAATTTTCTACGCAGTTATCTATTTCATCTTGATAATCGCTTTTGCATATTTCTATGCAACTATCCAATTCAATCCTGTTGAAATGGCAAACAATCTGCGTAAAAACGGCGGCGCTATACCTGGTATACGTCCGGGCAAGCCGACCACAGACTTTATTTCCAAAATACTTTCAAGAATAACGCTTTTGGGCGCACTGTTCCTCAGCGTTATTGCGATACTGCCTATCGTTATCGGCTCTGTCGGCGGAATTAATATTTCGCTCGGCGGTACTTCGGTACTGATTATGGTCGGTGTTGCACTTGATACCGTTCGTAATCTTGAATCTCAGATGATGATGCGTCATTATAAGGGATTTCTTGATTAATTAAAAAGGAGTATACTATGAAGCTCATACTTTTAGGAGCCCCGGGTGCGGGAAAAGGCACCCAGGCAGAGATAATCTCTGAAAAATATCATATTCCTACCATTTCGACCGGCAACATTATCCGTGCTGCACTTAAAAACGGTACTGAAATGGGTTTAAAGGCTAAATCTTACATTGACGCAGGCAATTTGGTTCCCGACGATGTCGTTATCGGCATCATCAAGGAACGCCTTGCCGAGGACGATTGCAAGAACGGCTTCATTCTCGACGGATTTCCGAGAACTATTCCGCAGGCAGAAGCGCTCGAAAAAATGGGCTGCGATATTGACGCCGCACTTTCTATCGAGGTTGCGGACGAGGAGATCGTTAAGCGTATGTCGGGCAGACGCGTTTGCGGACAGTGCGGCGCAAGCTACCACACCGAGTTCAAGAAACCCGAAAAAGAGGGAGTTTGCAATCTTTGTAACGGCGAGCTCGTAATCCGCAAGGATGACGAACCCGAAACCGTTATGAACCGTCTTAGCGTTTATCACGAACAGACCGAGCCGCTCAAAGATTTTTATAAGTCCAAGGGCAAGCTGCTCACTGTTGAGGGTCAGGATAAGGTTGAGGATACAACCGCTCTTGTCCTCAAAGCATTGGAGATTTAGCGTATGATAGTGCTTAAAACGGGACGCGAGCTTAAAATTATGAAAGAGGCTTGCAGAATCTCGGCGGGAGCATTACAAATTGTAGGTAAGGCAGTAGAGCCTGGGGTCACAACCGCGGAGCTCGATAGGTTAGCCGAGGAGTATATAAGAAGTCAGGGCGGCGAGCCCAACTTCAAAAACTACGAAGGCTATCCCGCAACTGCCTGTATATCTGTAAACAACGAGGTTATTCACGGCATACCCACTTCAAAGCGCAAGCTGAAAGCCGGAGATATTGTCAGCGTCGATCTCGGCGCCAAGTTCGACGGTTATCACGGCGATAATGCTGCCACATTTGCCTGCGGAGATGTATCCGACGAGGCAAAGCGGCTGATGGACACGACGAGGGAAAGCCTTTACGAAGGCATTAAAGCGGCGTGTGCAGGCAACAGGATCGGCGATATAGGCAGCGCTGTGCAGAGGTATGTTGAAGCAAGAGGGTATTCGGTTGTAAGACAGTTTGTCGGACACGGCGTGGGTACCCACCTGCACGAAGCCCCTGAGGTTCCGAATTTCGGCACCCCTGGCAGGGGAATCCGCCTTTTACCTGGTATGACAATAGCCATAGAACCTATGGTCAACGTCGGAAAGCCCGACGTTAAGGTGATGCCAGACGGCTGGACTGTTTTGACAAGGGACGGTTCTCTGTCCGCCCATTTTGAACATACTATCGCCGTAACGAGCGACGGACCGCAGATAATGACTCTTGTTTGAGGTGCATTATGAAAGGTCAAATAGTTTGTTCCAAAGCGGGACGCGACAAGGGACGGTTTATGGTTGCGGTCTTTGAAGAAAACGGCTCGGTTTTCGTCTGTGACGGAAAAGAACGTCCGCTTCAACGGCCGAAACGCAAAAACGTAAAGCATATTGCTTTTACAAGCACCGTACTTCCCGAAAACAGTTACAAAACCAACAAATCACTTAAAAAAGCGCTCGCGGATTATCGGGAACGCGGTGAAATAAAGGAGGAAGCATAATGTCGAAAGAGGATATGATAGAGCTTGAAGGCGTCGTTGTTGAGGCTATGCCTAACGCAATGTTCAAGGTAGAAATTCAAGGAGGACATATCATTCTTGCCCATATTTCAGGCAAACTTCGTATGAACTTCATACGCATATTGCCGGGAGATAAGGTAACGGTTGAAATGTCGCCGTATGATCTGTCAAAGGGACGCATAACCTGGCGTTCCAAATAAACGGTCAAAATTATAAGGAGGTAAAATCCAAATGAAAGTCAGACCTTCTGTTAAAAAGATTTGCGAAAAATGCAAAATCATTAAGCGCAAGGGTAAAGTCATGGTTATCTGTGAAAATCCCAAGCACAAACAGCGTCAGGGTTGATTGCGCTGAGAAAAAATATGGAGGTGCTTTGATAAATGGCACGTATTGCTGGTGTTGACCTTCCGAACGAGAAGCGTGTTGAAATAGGACTCACTTATATATTCGGTATCGGTCTTACAACATCTAAAAAAATCCTTGCTGATACGGGCATCAATCCCGATACCAGAGTCAAGGACTTAACCGAAGATGATATTTCAAAGCTGCGTGAGTACATCGACCACAACCTTCAAGTAGAGGGTGACCGTCGCCGCACGATCGCATTTGATATCAAAAGACTTATTGAAATCGGAAGCTATCGCGGTCTGCGCCATCGTAAGGGTCTGCCCGTAAGGGGTCAGCGCTCAAAGACGAACGCACGTACACGCAAGGGTCCGAAGAAGACCATAGCTAACAAGAAGAAATAAGTAGGAGGAAGATAATATGGCTGCTGCAAAAGGCAAGACGACGGCTACACGCCGCCGCCGTGAGAAAAAGAATATTGAACGTGGTGCCGCTCATATCCAGTCGACCTTCAACAATACCATCGTTACCATCACCGATACACAGGGAAACGCTCTTTCTTGGGCTTCCGCAGGTGAATTAGGTTTCAGAGGTTCCAGAAAATCTACTCCGTTTGCTGCTCAGAGTGCTGCGGAAACCGCTGCAAAAGCCGCTATGGAGCACGGTCTTAAAACTGTTGAAGTATATGTTAAGGGTCCGGGTGCAGGACGTGAAGCTGCCATTCGCGCGCTTCAATCCGCAGGTTTAGAGGTAAGCCTTATAAAGGACGTTACCCCGATTCCGCACAACGGTTGCCGTCCTCCCAAGAGAAGACGCGTATAATCGTTCAATAGAAATCACTGTTTTACAGTTAAAAAATTTGGAGGTGTAATAGATGGCAAGATATACCGGTGCAGTTTGCAGACTCTGCCGCCGCGAGGGTCAGAAGTTGTTCCTTAAAGGCGAGCGCTGCTATTCTGAAAAATGCTCCGTAGGTCTCAGGGGTTATGCTCCTGGTCAGCACGGACAGGGTAGAAAGAAGTCATCTGAATACGGAATGCAGCTTCGCGCTAAGCAGACTGCAAGACGTTTCTATGGTGTTCAGGAAAATCAGTTCCATCATTATTTTGAGGTTGCCGAGAGAAAACAGGGCGTTACAGGCGATAACCTGTTAAGAATTCTCGAAAGCCGTCTTGATAACGTTGTTTACAGATCGGGCTTTGCTTCTTCAAGAGCAGAAGCAAGACAGCTTGTAGGTCACGGACATTTTGAGGTAAACGGTAAGCGTGTTGACATCGCTTCCTATCTCTTAAAGGCTGGCGACGTAATAACGATCTGCGAAAAGAGCCGTTCAAGCGAGAAGATCAAAGCGGTTGTTGAAGCTAACAGCGCTAAACCCGTTCCGCAGTGGATCGACGTTGACCGCGACAAGCTCTCGGCTAAGGTGATCAATCTCCCGAACAGAGATCAGATAGAGGCTCCTGTTGACGAGCAGCTCATCGTTGAGTTCTATTCTAAGTAATAATTAGAATTATCACGGCGCTCCCCGTACCGAGCGCGGTGCATCTAAATTTACGGTGCGGAGAAACGGAGCTTTTAAATGATAGAAATTGAAAAGCCCAGAATAGAAACCGTTGAAATGACCCCTAACGGCACATACGGCAAATTCGTTATGGAACCGCTTGAAAGAGGATACGCAACCACTCTCGGCAACAGTATGAGACGTGTTTTGCTCTCCATTCTTCCCGGTGTTGCCGTTACTTCGGTTAAGATTGACGGCGTTGTGCATGAGTTTTCCACAATCCCAGGCGTTAAGGAAGACGTAACAGAGATTATCCTTAACATAAAGGGACTTATCGCGAAACTTCACGCAGATACCGCCAAGAAGATTTATATCGAAGCCGAGGGACCGGGCGAGGTTACCGCAGCTTCTATAAAAGCTGATTCAGAGGTTGAAATTCTTAACCCCGAAATGCATATTGCCACTCTTGAAGCGGGCGCCAAATTCAGTATGGAAATGACGCTTGATAAGGGCAGGGGCTATGTTTCGGCTGAACAGAACAAGTCTGCACAGAGCATTATCGGTGTAATACCCGTAGACTCTATTTATACGCCTGTTCTCAAAGCAAACTTCGCGGTTGACAATACCCGTGTCGGCAACGTTACCGATAAGGGCAAGCTGACCTTAGAGGTTTGGACAGACGGTTCTATCAGAGCCAACGAAGCCGTTTCAATGTCGGCTAAGATCCTCATTGAGCATTTTGAGCTGTTCCTCGACCTTACAGAGGGCGCGTGCGAAGGTGCAAGCATAATGGCGGAAAAGGACGACAGCGAAAAGGAAAAGGTTCTCGATCTTACTATCGACGAACTCGACTTGTCTGTACGCAGCTTTAACTGCTTAAAGCGTGCGGGCATCAACACGGTTGAAGATCTTATCAACAAATCCGAGGAGGATATGATGAAGGTAAGAAACCTCGGCCGTAAGTCACTTGAAGAAGTTATCGCCAAGCTCAATTCGTTTGGCTTCAACCTCAAAAAGGACGACGAATAAAATACTATCGGTAAGGAGTGAATATGAATGCCAGGTACCCGTAAACTCGGAAGAACCAGCGATCATAGAATTGCTATGCTCAGGGGTATGGTAACCTATCTGTTTGAAAACGGTAGGGTGGAAACAACCGAAACCCGTGCTAAGGAAGTAAGATCAATGGCGGAGAAGTATATTACACTCGCTAAGGATAACAGCCTTCACAGCAAGCGTCAGGCTTTGGCGTTTATTACGAAGGAGGAGGTTGTAAACAAGCTTTACAACGAGATTGCCCCCAAGTATGCTGATGTAAACGGCGGATATTGCCGTATAACAAAGACAGGTCCCCGCAGAGGAGACGCTGCCGAGATGGCGATTATCGAGTTAATCTGATTCTCTGATTTTAGCACTCACATTGTCCGTAGCGCAGTCGCCTATGCGACAGGGGGGAACGCCCCGCTTGCGCTGATGATGTGTGTGCTAAAAAATTCGCAATGCGTATTTCGCAATGCGTAACTTAATAAAAAATCCAACGTTGTTTAACAACAGCGTTGGATTTTTTTATGCTTTTTTTACCGATAAATGTAAAATATTGTCGAAATTGGTTGACATAATTTTTTCTTCACTATATAATTATTGTGAGTAGTTGTGTGGAGGCGAAAAAATGAAGCTGTTTAGGAAGTTGTGCTGTTTGTTGCTTTGCGTTGCCGTATTTGCGGTGTCGCTGTCAAGCCTTTGTTTTAATGTCTTTGCCGCAACGGGAACGGGTGTTGTGGTCGGAATTGACGATAATTTGCGCGTAAGAGCGCAACCCAACACAACAAGCAATATAAATTTCAAGTTAAAAAACGGTGCTACCGTTGAGGTGCTTGGTGAGGTTGACGGCGCAGCAGTTAGTTCTTCATACGGCTCCAAATGGTATCATATAAGATATGACGGTAAGGAAGGGTATGTTTATAACCAATACCTAAGCGTGACCTATTATAATCCCGACGCTTCCTTTGAACAGCAGTTGGCGCAGTTCCCCGAGAGTTACAGGGATAAACTTCGGGTTATACACGCAATGTATCCGAATTGGGTGTTTCAGGCAGACTCAGTATCCCGCTCTTTTTGGTCTATTGTGGATGAGGAATCCATAAACCAGCGTAAGCAGGTGGAAAAGAGCTTCGGGCAATCCTGGTGGTCTATGGATTTGGGCTCATACGATTGGAACACATCTGAATATATATTTTACGGAAATTGGACGGGCGCGGCAAAACAGGTCATAGCCTATTATATGGACCCGAGAAATTTTCTTAATGTAAATGATATTTTTATGTTCCTAAAACAAGGCTATGAACGGAATATTGAAAACGAGGCGGGCGTGCGCCGCATAGTCTCGGGCACGTTTCTTAATACCGAAGCGTATATCGGAATAATTATGAGAGCCGCGGATCAGACGGGCGTAAGTCCCTATTTTATCGCCTCCACAATAATACAGGAGCAGGGTTCGGGCGGTACTTCTCCGCTAATTTCGGGAAATTACCCCGGGTACGAAGGATATTACAACTTCTTTAACGTCGGCGCGTCGGGAAGCAACGTTGTTGTAAACGGTCTTACAAGGGCAAAAAACGAGGGTTGGAACTCACCCGAGGCCTCCATAATCGGAGGCGCGAAGTTCTACGCAGGAAATTATTTCGAGGCAGGACAGGACACATATTATTATAAGGATTTCGATGTGCATAGAAGACTTGGCTGGCTGCACCAGTACGCACAGTCCGTTTATGACGCCTGCACTAAGGGCAGGCTGATGAACAAAGGCAATGTGTATACCGAAAACGCCTCACAAACCCTTGTGTTTAGAATACCTGTTTTCCCTGATCTTTCTGACGAAGAGATAGTTAAGCCTGCAAGCTGCGGCGCCGCAAATAACTATTTCTTTAAAAACATTGAGGTTTCGGGTCTTACTCCGACATTCAGTATGTATACATATAATTATGACCTGCACATAAGCGGCAACACGCATATAAAGGTGACGTTGCCCGACGGGGCGACCCTTACGGGAACTACAACATATAACCTCCCTGCGGGAACAACGCGGATAGCACTCACGGTCACCGCCGAAACAAAATACTCAACAGAGTATTACATAAATGTTCAGTCGGATAATAATGCCACGGTTACGATTTCGACTGAGAACGCGCCGACAGAAACCATAATGCGCGGCGACACCAACGGCGACGGCAAAATCACGGTTTCCGACCTTGCAAACGTTCAGATGCACCTAATAGGGGTCAGAACACTTACGGGAAATAATTTACGCGGTGCGGACACTAATAATGACGGCAGAATCACAGTTTCCGATCTTGCAAATATTCAAATGCATCTGATCGGCGTTAAATCATTGTATTAAGGGGAATGATAAGAATGTTAAAAACGGCAAAAAAACTTTTTTGTGTGCTTTGCGCGGCGGCAGTTTTGCTTTCGGTCGCGGTCATAAGCGCGTCGGCCGCGGGAAGCAGCGTAATGTCTTTCAGCAGCAACAGCATTAATGTCGGCGACAGCGTTACGGTAAAAATCACCGTAAGAACAGACGGCGCCAAGGATATGTACGGCGTTACGGGTACTGTTAATTATGACCCGAATATGTTTGATTATGTTTCAAGCACCGTGTCGGCAAACGGCGGCGGCGGCGCGATAAAATTCGCTCCGACCGCTACGGGCGTTCAGTCGATTGTCGCGGAATTTACGTTTAAGTCAAAGGCAGGCGGCTCGGGAATATTCTCCCTGACCGATTGCCAATACTCTAACGGCAATGATATAGACGTAACGGGTTCTTCCGCACGAGTTACGGTCAATGACGCGGTGCAGTCTTCAAATGCCGACCTGTCAAAATTGAGCCTGAGCGCGGGAACGCTCTCCCCTAAGTTCACCCCCGCGGTCACTTCTTATACGGCGACGGTGCCGCACTCCGTGACAAAGTGCAGCGTTTACGCCACCGCCGCGGATTCTGCCGCAAAGGTAGAGGTAAGCGGAAAAGCCGCGCTTAACGTCGGCAAGAATACCCGCGTTGTAACGGTCACCGCGCCGAGCGGAGCACAGAAAAAATATACTATTGAAATAACAAGAAGCGAACAGGACGAGGTTGAGTCTTCGCAGCCCGCAGACGCGGTTCAGTCCGAACCGACGGCGGAAACAGGAACTGTCACGGTTGACGGTGCGGAGTATACCGTTGTGTCAGACCTGTCGGGCGTTGCTGTGCTTAACGGCTTTAACGTCGGCACGGCGGACTATAACGGCGCACAGGTCGCCGTTGCTACCGACGGCACATACACCGTTTATTATCTCAAATCGGCAGAGTCCGAACAGCCTGCGCCGTTCGTTAAAAACGGAGACAGCTTTGAACCGCTTAAATATATGACAATAGGCGAATCGGTGTATATTTTCACCGACAAAACGAGCGCCGATAAAACTCCCGCGGGATTTTATCCGACAACCGCTAAGCTTGCGGGATTTTCGGTAAAGTGCTACGCTTTTGAAAACGATAAAATGTCCGATTTTTACATAACCGAATGTTACAGCAACGGGAAATACGGCTTTTACCGCTATGATACTATCCAGAATACGCTCCAACGCGAGCCTGATTTTAAACTTTCGGAAAACTCAGCAAAGCAAAAGGACGGTTTTATAACCCGATTTAACTCCCTGCCGAACGGCGGTAAGATAATAGTCGTATGTATGATTCTGACCGCGCTGGCAATAGTTGCGCTTATAGTCGTGTTTATAATAAAAACCGCGCGCGGCAAATATACCGAATATCCTGAGGCGGACGACGGATACGACGATGTCTTTACCGACATTACCGATACCGACGGCTATGTTTTCGACAGCGTTACTGAGGACGGCGAGACTGAGGAAATTCAGCAGACCGAAAACGATGAAGCTGAAAACGATGAAGCCGAAGACGGCGAAGAAGAAACATCAAAAACAGAGCAGTAATTATGTCGCAGGGTCAGGCAATTCCCGACCCTGCGATGAAATCTTTTCTTTCTTCGGGAGTCAGCATCTCAGCCGCAATCGCAAACGCCGAGCGGAACATTAAAAATCGGAAAACGGGAGATATGTCCGAATAATACGTTCCGTCGTTGTAATACGGCAGTGAGGAAAGAAAAGCAAGCCTTAAATCAAGTGACGAAAAATTCACAAAAATCCCTCCCGATTATATTTTCTCTTATTCTTTTGATATAATGTCAGAGAAATAGCGGAAAGAAAAACAGAATGTGACTATTTTACAAATAAATGTCATTATAATGAAAGTAAAAAATTAAAAATGTTGATATAATTAAAAAAATAAATTTAACGGAGAGATAATACAACATGGCAAAGGAAGCAATCAAGTATTACGGCGTCGATCCTTGGAAAATAACCGAAACAGGCTTTAATCCCGAAAGGGGCAGGGTCTCCGAAAGTATCTTTTCGCTCGGCAACGAGTATATGGGAACCAGAGGCTATTTTGACGAGGTCTATTCGGGCGACAGCCTTAAAGGCAGTTACTTCAACGGCGTTTGGGAAGAAAAACCGATTACATATTTTGAGCATTTTAAGGGCTTGTCCGAGCGTTGCTGTTTTATGATAAACGCAAACAACTGGATATATACCCGAATTTTCGCAAACGGTGAGGAGCTTGACCTTGCAAAGTGCAAGGTTGAGGATTTTTACCGCGAGCTTGATATGAAGCACGGTATCGTTACCCGTACCTTCAAGTGGAACGGCATTAAATTCACCTTTGAAAGATTTATTTCAATGACCGAGCGCGCAATAGCCGCTCAAAAAATCGTTTTGGAGTCGGACGGATTTGCAGGCGAAATTAAAATCGTTGCAGGCTCCGATTTTACTCCTTTCCACGAGGAAGAAAACCGCAACTTCTGGCACGAGGTATACAAGGCTGACGGCTGTATAGCCGCCTGCACCGAGTCAAGCGGACAGCGCGTTTACTCCGAATTTAAGGCGAATATGAAGCCAGACCGCTTCTTTACCGAGGATAAAAAGTCCTGCGCGGAATACAGCTTTAAGCTGACCGCGGGCGAAACAAAGACCTTTGAACGCCTTAGCGTGAATATAACCGAAAAGGATAAAAACGTTCCCGATAACGAATTTATCAAAAACAGCGCCGAGCGCGCCGCAAAGCTCTTTGCGCGCAGTTATGACGATTATAAGGCGGACCACGAAAAGTTCTGGGAAAATGTTTGGAGCAAGCTCGACATCGTTATCGACGGCGACGAGGAAAACCAGCAGGGCGTTCGTTTCTGCATATTCAACCTGCACCAGACCTATCACGGCGAGGACGGCTCGCTTAATATAGGCGCAAAGGGTCTTACAGGCGAAAAGTATTCGGGCTGGACTTTCTGGGATACCGAAACATACTGCCTGCCGTTCTATATGTTCAATAATCCGCAGGCGGCAAAGAACCTTATTATGTACCGCTATAACACCTTGAAGCAGGCTATGGACAGGGCAATCGAGCAGGATACCAAGGGCGCTTGCTTCCCGATGGTTACGATAGACGGAACCGAGAGCTGCGGCGTTTGGCAGCACGGCAACCTTGAAATTCACGTTACCGCCGCCGTTGCCTATGCGGTATGGCACTATGTCACCAACTTAAAGGATAAGGAATTCCTTTATAAATACGGCGTTGAACTGCTTGTTCAGGTCAGCCGCTACTTTGCCTCACGCGGCGGATTCAGCCCCAAGAACGGCGATTTCGGTCTTTACGGCGTAATGGGACCCGACGAATTCCACATGATGGTGAACAACAACACCTATACCAACTATATGGTTAAAAAGATGTTCCTTTACACCATAGACGTGATAAACGAAATGAAAGCGGAATGTCCCGAAAAGATACCCGCGCTTGAAGACGGCGAGCTTGCCGATTGGCAGTATAAAGCCGATAAAATGCGTATCACCTATGATGACGAAACCAAGCTGTTTGAACAGCACGACGGATATTTCGACCTCCCGCATATTGACGTAAACTCAATATCGCCCGACCGTGTCCCGATCTACAAGTATTGGGCTTATGACAGCATTTTCAGGGTAAATATGTTAAAACAGCCCGACGTTGTTCTTATGCTGTTCTTCTTCTCAAAGGACTTTACGCTTGAACAGAAAGAGGCAAACTACGACTTCTATGAGGCGCGTTGCTTCCACGAAAGCTCGCTGTCGCCGTCAATTCACTCGATAATCGCGGCAGAAATAGGCAAAGCCGATCAGGCTTATGAATACGCAAAGTATGCGAGCCGTCTTGACCTTGACGATTATAACCGCAACACACATCAGGGTCTGCACGTAACCTCAGCCGCCGCCGCGTGGATGAACATTGTTTACGGTTTCGGCGGTATGCGTTCGGACGACGATATGCTGTTCTTCAAGCCTACGCTCCCGAAAGAGTGGAAAGGCTATCAGTTCAAAATACTTTACAGAGGAAAAATTCTTACCGTTGATATAAGAAACGGCAAGGCTAAATTCACACTTGACGGAGATGCGGAGCCGATAAACATTTGCGGCAACGTATACAATGTCGGAAAAGAGGGCGTTGAAGTTGAAATATAAAGCAGTCATATTCGATTTGGACGGTGTCATAGTCTGCACCGACGAATGTCATTACAAGGGCTGGAAAAAGCTCGCCGACGAGGAAAACATTTATTTCGACCGTGAAATAAATCAGCGGCTCAGGGGCGTCAGCCGTATGGAAAGCCTTGAAATCGTGCTTGAAAGAGCGAAAAAGTCATACACCGCCGAGGAAAAGGCGGAAATGGCGGAGCGCAAAAATAACTACTACCGCGAATATATCAAGGACTTGACCCCTGCCGACGTTCTTCCCGGCGTTATGGACTTTTGCGAGTTTTTAAGGGCGAACGGCGCAAAGCTGGCAATCGGCTCGTCAAGCAAAAATACCCCCGCTATCCTTAAAGGTATCGGTCTTGACACCTATTTTGACGCGGTGGCGGACGGCAACCAGATAACCAAGAGCAAGCCCGACCCCGAGGTCTTCCTCCTCGCGGCAAAGCTCGTAGGTATCGACCCTGCCGACTGTATGGTAGTTGAAGACGCCGAAGCAGGCGTTCAAGCCGCTCTCGCAGGTGGAATGGACGTTTTGGGTCTCGGAAATGCGGTTGAAAACACAAACGCAACCTATAAGGCGTCGGGGCTTAACACTTTTGACGTAGCAAAGCTGAAATAATTCGTAACGCGTAATGCGTAATTCGTAATTCGTAATTAACATATCAGTTTAACGAGATAAAAAATTAGAGTTTAGCGATAATAAAATTGAAAAAATGACAGGCTCCCTCTGACGAGGGAGCTGTCAACGCAGTTGACTGAGGGAGAGAAAAAACGTGTTTTTATGCGTAATTATTCTCTCCACGTTTAGACGTTAGACATTAGAAGGCTCCCATCTTTTCAAAGATGGGAGCCTATTTTGCTTGCTAAACTTTATTTTTTGTTGTTTTATTATCTTTTCGGGAAAGGCATATTTTCAGGCAATCCTAAAATATAATCAGCAGAAACATTATAATATTTGCAAAGGAAAACTAATCTTTCAATTGGAAGTGGGTGTATTCCTCTTTCATATTTCCCATAATAGCTTACATCAATTCCCATTGCTTTTGCGACTGATTTTTGGTCAAGGTCTTTGTCTTCTCTCAAATCTCTTAAAATTTCATAGTACTTTTTCATAGGAAATATGCCTCCTTTTGTTTATATTGGCAATTATAGCACGGCAAATAAACTTTCTCTTGACAAAGGACATATGTGTCCTTTATAATATTTGTGTATATATTTAATTTTTAATGAGGTGTTAATATGGAATTTTCTGATATGATGAAAAGGTGCAAGTTATTAGAAATAAGTAATTATCTTATAGGATACGGCGAATCGGCGGTGGAAAGCAAGGACTTGGATTTTGCTACTGCCATAAGGAATATGGAAAAGCAAACAAATAAATTTTTGGAGGAACATTTTGAAGACCAAGAGGAACGCGACGCTGTTTCCAACGAAATGGCAAGCCGAGAAACGGTTACAAGAGGAATATATTTTCAAATGGGGTTTATAGCAGGAATAAATTTATCAAGAGAAATAGAAAGAAAAACAAAGGAACTTAACAGAAAAAAATAATATAAATTAGAGTTTAGCAGAGATAAAATTGAAAAATTTGTTGGCTCCCTCTGACGAGGGAGCTGTCAACGCAGTTGACTGAGGGAGAGAAAAAACGCCTTTTTATGTGAAAAATTTCTCTCCCTCCGTCTTTTTGCTTACGCAAAAATCCACCTCCCTCGTCAGAGGGAGGCAGGTGTGTCAATCTTATTTTGTCTTGCTAAACTCTAATTTTTTATCCTATTAAACTGATATATTAATTACGAATTGCATTTTGCGTGTTTTCTTCTCGGCGGATAATTGTTTACAAATTCCCCTAAAACCGCATAAATAGGGCGGTTTGGGGTTGTTAAAAACATTGTTTCGACAATTATCGGTTGTATTTTTTGTGTAATGTGATATAATTGCAAAGGACTTCTATTTTACAGGAGGAAATTTTCGGTGACATATACTGATGTTAAAAACGGTATCACGGATTTCTTTAAAGATAATTTTGAAATAGTTTCAACCAAAAAATCACGCATAACTGGCATAGTGATGTGCGCTGTTCTGCTTTTGACAGTTATACTTGACGCGGGCGCATACACAAGTCAGGAGTTCCGCTCAAAGTGGCTGTTGCTTGCGGCGGTTTTGTGCCTGCCGTTTTTAATAGGACTTTTGGCGGCTTACGGCATACGGATAAAAAACGACAAGGCGGACAAAACGGCGCATTTCGTTTTTCTGATACTTATGCCCGTGCTTACAATGACTATGACCGAGTGTCTGAACGACGTGTTCATATACAATATGACCTATCTCGGATTTTTGGGGAACTATCTGGTTATACTCATTTTTTATTTTATTGTTTTTGCGCTGTCGGGCAGCTTTAAACTGCCTGTGCTGATAGTCAACCCGATACTTTTCGGGTTTGCCGTGGCGCACAGTTATATTATGGATTTCAGGGGCACCCCGTTTCTGCCGATGGACTTTTTGAGCATTACCACCGCCGTCGGCGTTGCGAACACCTATAACTATACGCTTACCTACAAGGTTATGACGGCCATACTGCTGTTTGTGCTTATAATGGTTATCGGCGTGCGCATAAAAACCCCGAAAAACGGCATGGTTACAAAGGTCATATCCCGCGTTTTCACCGCAACCTTTGCGTCTGTTCTTCTTATACTTTTTTACGGTACAAGCGTATTCGCCGATATGGGCGTAAGGCCCGACTTCTGGAACCAGACGAGAGGTTACCACAACTACGGCTTTGTGTTCAACTTTTTCTGCAACACAAAATACCTTTATATGAGCGAGCCTGACGGCTACGACCCCAATGATGTAAGCAGTTATGTTTCGGATATTGTTGACAGCTCGGATAACAACAAACCCGAGGTTGACAGCAACGCTCCGAATATTATCTGCATAATGAACGAGTCGCTTTCCGACCTCGGAACGCTCGGAAACCTCACCACAAACGAGGACTATATGCCGTTTATGCACAGCCTTACCGAGAATACGGTCAAGGGCAATCTTTATGTTCCCGTTATCGGCGCGGGTACTTCTAATACAGAGTTTGAGTTTATAACGGGTCACTCAACGGCGTTTTTGCCGTCGGGCAGCAACGCGTATATGCTCTATATCAAAAATCCTATCGCTTCGCTGGTCTCGACGCTTGAAGGTCAGGGATATTCTTCCTACGCTCTGCACCCCTATTACGCGGAGGGCTGGAACCGCACAAAGGTCTATAACTATCTCGGCTTTAACAAGTTTGACAGCCTTGAAACGATTATGGATGTAAACCTTATGACGCAGTTCACCGAGAACGGCTCCGACCCCAACTATCTGCAACAGCTTGTTGAACAGGCGTATCCTGGCAGAAATATGCTTTTAAGACAGTATATAAGCGACTCATACGATTACAGCCTGATTATCGACAATTACGAGAACAGGGATAAATCGGTTCCGTATTTTGCCTTTAACGTAACAATGCAAAATCACGGCGGCTATACCACAAGCTGTGTGAACTTCAACGAAAGCATATATTCAACGTCTTCAAGCAAGGATTATATAAAGGCTAATAAGTACCTCTCGCTTGTCAAGGCGAGCGACGACGCGTTTAAGGGACTTATAGAATATTTTTCAAACGTAAAGGAGCCTACCGTTATATGTATGTTCGGCGACCACCAGCCGTCGGTTGAAACAGGCTTCATTTCCGAAATACTTGGGGTGGCAAATCTTTCAAACCTCACGATAGAGCAGGAGCAGAGCCGCCACGTGACGCCGTTCTTTATTTGGGCGAACTACGATATTGAGGAAAAAACGGTTGATAAATTAAGCGCCAACTATCTGTCGTCCCTTGTGCTTAAAACCGCGGGCGTTAAGATGACCGAATACAACAAGTATCTGCTTAAACTGTCCGAGACCCTGCCCGTTATCGACACGGTGGGTTATATAGACGCCGAAAACAACTACTACAAGTGGAGCGACGTATCGCCGTATACCGACCTGCTTGACGAGTACGAGAAAATTCAGTACAACAACATTTTCGACCAAAACAACAAAAGCACGGGAATTTTCTATCTGGACGGATATGTTCCCGAAGCTCCTGTCGAAAGCAGTCAGGCAACCGAGAGTAAGGAAAAGAAGTAAATGCGCAACACTACCCTTTGCCACATTGAAAAAGACGGAAAATATCTTATGCTTCACCGCGTGAAAAAGGAAAACGACCTCAACAAGGATAAATGGGTGGGCATAGGCGGAAAGTTTGAAGACAGGGAAAGTCCCGAAGAATGTAATATCCGCGAGGTTTACGAGGAAACGGGACTTACCCTTAAATCGGCACGCTACTGCGGTATAGTCACGTTTGTGTCCGACAAATGGGAAACGGAATATATGCATATATTTCATTCCGACTCCTTTTCGGGCGAGGTGCGCGAGTGCGACGAGGGCGTTCTCGAATGGGTGGATAAAAATAAACTGTTAGATCTTCCTCTTTGGGAGGGCGATAAGATATTTTTAAGGCTGATAGACGAAAAATCGCCGTTTTTCTCGCTCAAACTTGTTTATGAGGGCGAGAAGTTGACGGCGGTTGTTTTAAACGGAGAAAAGATAATATGAAAAAGATACTTGTAAGCGCCTGTCTTTTGGGCGTTTCCTGTCGGTATGACGGGAAATCAAAACCCTGCGGCGCGGTTGACGCGCTGAAAGAAAAATATCAGCTTATATCAATATGTCCAGAAGTTATGGGCGGACTTGAAACGCCCAGAATACCCTCCGAGCTTAAAGACGGCAGAGCGTTCAGAAAAGACGGAACGGATATAACCGAAAAGTGTATAAAAGGCGCAAACGAGGCGTTAAGGCTTGCCGAAAAATTCGGCTGCACGGCGGCGGTCTTAAAGGAACGCAGTCCCTCATGCGGAAGCGGAAGCATATATGACGGAACGTTTACGGGCAGGGTTGTTTCGGGCGACGGAATTGCGGCGGCATTGCTTAAAATGAACGGAATAAAGGTGTTCGGCGAAAGTCAGCTTACAGAACTTGAAGAATTTTTAAAAACGGAGAAGTTATGAATATTTGTTTATACGGCGCGTCAAGTCAGTCGATAAGCCGAGAATACATAGAAAAAACGACCGAATTCGGTAAAATGCTTGCAAAGCGCGGGCATAATCTTGTTTACGGTGCAGGCGCGAACGGACTTATGGGCGCCGCGGCGAACGGCGTTGTTTCAGGCGGCGGCAAAATAATCGGCGTGTCGCCGAAGTTTTTTCAGGCTGACGGAGTTTTGTTTGACGGCTGCGACGAGATGATATACACCGACACAATGCGCGAGCGCAAGCAGATAATGGAACAGCGCTCCGACGCGTTTGTTATGGTACCCGGCGGTATAGGCACCTTTGACGAGTTTTTTGAAATACTCACCTTAAAACAGCTTTCACAGCACACAAAGCCGATAGCGGTCTACAATATAAGCGGATATTTCGACCCGCTTGAAAAACTGCTCGAAAATGCGGTAAGCGGCGGCTTTATGACCGAAAATTCGCTGTCGCTCTGCAAGGTGAGCCGTTCGGCGGACGAAATTTTCAATTATTTTGAGAACTATCGGTATGAGGGGTTAAATATCTCACAGTACAAGGAAATAGGAAAATGAAACTCAAAGATGTTACAAGTTTAAGCGCGGAGGATACGGGCAGGCTTTTTGACGAGGCAAAGCCGTTTGCCGAACTTATGATGCAGTACCGCTGTGCTATGCTGGAAGTAAAAACCAAGCTCGACGTTCTTAACAACGAGCTGTCGTTGCAGAACGAGCGAAATCCGTTTGAGTCTATAAACTGCCGCATAAAAAGCGTGCAGAGCATAATAGACAAGCTGCAACGCAAGGGACTTGAAGTAAGCATAGAAAATATTGAAAAAAATCTCAACGACGTTGCGGGAATACGCGTTATATGCTCCTTTCCCGAGGATATTTACACCCTTGCCGAAAAGCTGTTCTTGCAGGACGACGTGCGCGTCGTCGCGGTCAAGGACTACATAAAAAATCCCAAGCCGAACGGCTACCGCAGTCTGCACCTTATAATCGAAATACCGATATTTCTTTCAACGCAGAAGAAATTTATGCGCGTTGAGGTGCAGTTCCGCACAATAGCGATGGACTTTTGGGCAAGCCTTGAACACAAGCTGAAATACAAAAAGAACATAGACGACAGCGAGGAAGTGTCAAAGGAATTAAGGGAGTGCGCCGAGGACATAGCGCGCCTTGACCTTAAAATGCAGGACATTCACAAAAAAATACATTCCAACTGAAATAAATAATCTGCCTTATTATGCAAATAATACCAAGTGAAATACCTTGGAGGCGGATATATGAAGAAAAGAAATTTTATAAGACTTATATCGCTCCTGTCGGCGGCTATCGCCGTGGCGGCGGGATTCGGCATAAAGTATTATACGGACAACCGAAGATACCGTTTGGAGCTTGAAAACGGATATTCCAGAACACTCAGCGAGCTGAATGCGGGGATAAATAATATTTCGCTTATTCTTCAAAAAGCGGAGTATGTAAATTCCGCCGCACTTATAAGCGAAACGGCGGCTCAGCTTATAAGCGAGGCGCAGACCGCAAAAACGGCGCTTTCCCAGCTTCCGCTCGGGGAAAACGAGCTTACCGTTTTAAACAAATTTCTCTCACAGGTGGGAAATTACGCCGTTTCGGTGTCCAAAAGCGTAATAAGCGGCAACGATATAACCGAGGAGCAACGGCAGAATATATCGGTGCTTTACGAGACGTCGAAGAAAATAGCCGAGGCGGTCTCAAACGCCGAAATAAACTACGACAATATTGATTATTGGGTAAAGGAACTTGACAGAAAGCTCGCCGACGCCGTTCCCGAGGACTCGCTTGCGTCGTCGCTCAACGACCTTGAAGAAGACCTTTCGGACTATCCCACTCTGGTTTATGACGGACCTTATTCCGACCATATTCTTGAAAGCGAGTCGGAGCTTCTTGCAAACGCGCCCGAAATAACGCGCGAGGAAGCGCTTTCGCGCGCAGGGGAGGCGGCGGGTGAAAACGCGGGCGAACTGAAATTTCAAATGTCCGAGGAGGGCAAGGTCCCGTCATACCGTTTCGGGAACGAAAACGTTTCGGTAAGCGTTACGCGCTTCGGCGGATATATAAAGTATATGCGCAAGCTGCGCATACCCGAAAACGGGCATATAGAATATGCGAATGCCGTGAGCAGAGCCAAAAAATATCTCGGCGCTATGGGAATGACCGACCTCACCGAGACATATTATTATACCGACGAGGGCGTTTGCGTTGTGAACTTCGCCTATCTTGACGGTGAGACGATATGCTACCCCGACCTTATCAAGGTGGGAGTTGCAATGGATAACGGCGAAATAATGTTGCTTGAATGCGGCGGGTATCTTGCCAACCACAAGGACAGAGCCTTTGAAACGCCGCGTTTCCCGTCCGAGCAGGCGGCGCTGTCTTTAAGCCCAGCGCTGACCTTGAAGCAGACCTCGCTTGCGCTGATACCGACCGACTACGGCAAGGAACTGCGGTGCTACGAAATGCTTTGCGCGGGCAAAAACGGCGAGGAAATTTTGGTTTATATAAACACGCAGACGCTTGACGAAGAGCGAATACTGATACTGCTGAAAAACGACGGCGGAACTCTTGCAAAATAATGCTTGATTTTTTTAAGACTTTGTGATAAAATGTATGAGCATTTGATTTCACCCGTCCTAACGGGTGGGTTCATTGCCGAAAATTCGACATTGAAACGGACGGTCCTCTGTCTTTCCGAAACGGTGGTTATGAACGTCTGAAAAATTTTAGGAGGAAGAAAAATGGACGCTGTAAAAGAACTCACAGCAGGAATGCTCAAAGCTGACGCTCCCGAAATACTTATCGGAAGCACCGTAAAGGTACACGTAAGAATTAAAGAGGGCGAAAAAGAGAGAATTCAGGTTTTTGAAGGAACCGTTATTGCCAAGAACAACAGCGGTATTGCCGAAACATTTACCGTTCGCCGTGTTTCCTACGGTGTAGGTGTTGAGCGTGTGTTCCCCTTGCACTCACCCAGCGTAGCTAAGGTTGAGCTTGTAAGAAAGGGTCGTGTACGCAGGGCAAAGCTTTATTATCTGCGTGACAGAGTCGGTAAGGCTGCTAAGGTTAAGGAGCTTATCTGATAAACCAACGAGGGGACGGTGTGAAATCCGTCCCTTTTTGCTATTTGGAGACTATACTATGGATGACTTTTACAAAAACTATAAATCCCCGAGGTCGTATGATGTTGAGGAACAGCTTCCCGAGGAGGTCGGTTTTCACGTCAACATTAACGCTTTTGACGATGTGAAGACTCAAAATAACAAAAAGAGCGGCGGTATCCGCGAGGATATTTTCGAGTGGATAGACGTTTTGGTGACCGCGATAATCACGGTCGTCATATTGTTCAGCCTTGTGTTCAGGGTCGCCACGATCGACGGACCCTCTATGCAGAACACCCTCTTTTCAAATGACAAGGTTATAATATCCAATCTCGGCTATACGCCGAAGCAGGGCGACGTAGTTGTGGTGTCCCGCAATGTTGACAATACCGTTCAGTCGGAGGATACGAGCGATCCACCGATAATAAAACGCGTTATAGCCGTCGGCGGGCAGACGGTGGATATTGACTTTGAGCGCGGCGTTGTCTCGGTTGACGGCGTCGAGCTTGACGAGCCGTATGCCAAAACCCCAACCACCTCAAAATACGACATTGATTTTCCCGTCACTGTTCCCGAGGGGCATATATTCGTAATGGGCGACAACCGTAGCAACTCGCTTGACAGCCGTGATTCAAGAATCGGCGAAAACGGAATGATAGACACCCGCTACGTGCTGGGTCACGCCGTTTTGCGCATTTTCCCGTTCAATAAGGTGGGGAGACTTTAAGAAGTACAAGATTTTTAAGGCAAGATCAGAAAATAAAACGAACAAGAAAAGTGATATATTATGAAAAATAATACTATTGAAGTGCAAAACATCTCGGTAAATATAGTTAGTGTTAATGATAATGATTATATCTGTATATCTGATTTTGCAAAATATAAGGCAGGCAAATCAAAGTCTGACGACATTATAAGAAACTGGCTGAGAAATCGTATTACATTAGAATTTCTTGGAACTTGGGAGTCTATTTACAATCCAAATTTTAATTCCGTCGAATTCGACGGGTTTATAAAAAGTTCGGGTTTGCACACGTTTACCCTCAGCGTTGCGGAATGGTGTGAAAAAACAAACGCAATCGGTATTTATTCCAAACGCGGCAGATACGGCGGAACGTATGCACATAAAGATATTGCATTTGAATTTGCGTCTGCGATCAGCCCTGTCTTCAAGCTGTATTTGATAAAAGAATTTGAAAGATTAAAGCAAATAGAAAATCAAAACAGGGAATGGGACATAAAGAGAATACTTACTAAGAATAACTATCTGATACATACTGACGCTATCAAAAATTATATATTGCCGAATAGTGAACATTATAAAAATAAAGAATGGATAAAGTATGCCGAAGAAGCGGATATTTTAAATGTTGCGGTGTTTAATACGACCGCAAAAGAATGGAGAGACCTTAACCCCGATTTGGCAAAAACTTCAAACATCAGAGATTATGCCACAATAAATGAACTAACGGTTTTATCTAATTTAGAATCGCATAATGCCGAATTGATTAAAGACGGAAAGAGCAAGGAAGAAAGATTTGAAATTTTAAAAGCTATTGCCGAATATCAATCCGATATTTTGGATAGTGCAGAGAAAATACGACAATTAAAAGAAGAAAATTAAAATGCGACAAAATAAAAAAACAAGTGACAACAAACAAAAACAGACCGAGGGGCAGAGTATACAATGGTTCCCAGGTCACATGGCGAAGACTAAGCGCCGAATTAAAGAGATACTTCCGCTTATCGACGCCGTTGCCGAGGTGGTTGACGCTCGTATTCCGATAAGCAGCCGCAACCCCGATTTAAACGAGATAATCGGCTCAAAACCGAGGATAGTTTTGCTTAACAAGTGCGATATGGCGGATAGCGCGGTTACTGCCGAATGGATACGCTATTATGAGGATAAAGGCATTTTTGCCATAGCGATAGACTGCAAAACGGGCAAGGGCATTTCAAAATTTAAGGATACCGTTAAAACCGCCCTTAAAGACAGGCTTGATTATTACCGTGAAAAAGGTATGGTGGGGAAACCGCTTAGAGTTATGGTCGTCGGCATACCTAACGTCGGAAAATCGTCATTCATCAACCGAATAGCGGGCGGCGGCAGGGCAAAGGTCGAAAACCGCCCTGGCGTTACAAGGGGCAATCAATGGTTCACGGTTGATAAACAGCTTGAACTGCTTGATACCCCAGGCGTGCTGTGGCCTAAGTTTGAAGATAAAACGGTAGGCGAACACCTCGCGTTTACGGGAGCGGTCAAGGATAAAATCCTTGATACAGAGCTGCTCAGCGTAAGACTGCTTGAAATACTCTGTAAAGATTACCGCGGTCTGCTTGAAAAACGTTACGGTCAGCTTGATTTTGAGGGCGACGCCTATGACGTTCTCTGCCAGATAGGCAAAAAGCGGGGAATGGTTATAAGGGGCGGCGAGACCGATACCGAGCGCGCGGCGAATATGCTGCTGGAAGAATTCAGAAGCTGTAAAATAGGAACGGTGTCGCTTGAAAGGGTGAATGAAAATGCCTGATTACGAACTTGAAAACGCCGTCTTGAAAAGCGGCTTTTTAAATATCTGCGGTGTGGATGAAGCGGGCAGAGGTCCGCTTGCGGGTCCCGTGTGCGCGGCGGCGGTTATACTGCCCTACGGCACGGAAATTGAGGGTCTTAACGACTCTAAAAAGCTGTCCGAAAAGAAAAGGGAACAGCTTTTTTCGGTTATAACCGAAAAAGCGGTGTCTTTCTGCGTGGCTTACGGCACGCTTGAAGAAATAGAGAGCATTAATATACTTAACGCAACCTTTGCGGCGATGAACCGCGCGATAGAGGGGCTTTCCGTGAAGGCGGATTTTGCGCTGGTGGACGGCAATCAGGTGCCTAAGGGTATAAAAATCCCATGTCAAACCGCGGTCAAGGGTGACTCAAAATCTATGTCGATAGCGGCGGCGTCGATACTTGCCAAGGTGACGCGTGACCGATTAATGCTGGAATATGACAAAAAGTATCCCGAATACAACTTTAAAAAGCATAAAGGCTACGGGACAAAGGAGCATACCGAGCTGATAAAGCAGTACGGTCCCTGCGAAATACACAGGCTGTCGTTTTTAAAGAAGATATTGTGATGGATATAAAGGAAATCGGCAGGCTCGGCGAAAATATGGTCGCCGATTATCTTCGCAAAAAGGGCTGTATAATAGTAAAACAGAACTACCGCACGCGGTTCGGCGAAATAGATGTCATAGCGGAGGACAAAGAGCATATTATTTTTACAGAGGTAAAGACCCGTTCCGAAAACTATGCCGTCAGCGGTGCGGAGGCGGTGGACAGCGGCAAAAGGCGCAGAATACTGCTCGCCGCGCTGGATTTTAACCGCAAATTAAAGGTGGAGCTTCAACCGCGGTTCGATGTCGCCGAGGTTACGGTATCCGAAAGGACGGACGGAACAAAGAGCTTTTCTCTAAACTACATAAAGGACGCTTTTTGAATGAACTATTTTGACCTTCACTGCGATACCGCCTATGAATGTTGTCTGAACGGTATCGGATTTGACAATGATATTACCTCCGTAAATTCCTCGGCGGCGAAAAGGTTTGAAAATTGGGTTCAGACCTTTGCCGTTTGGATTCGCGACGATATTGACGACCCGTTCGGCAACTATAACCGAATACTTTCCGATATAAAAGCAAAGCTCGCGGGCAAGCCGAAAAATCTTACTCCCATATTCTCGGTGGAGGGCGGCGCCGTAATAGAAAAGGACGCCGAGCGGATAGAAACGCTCAAAAATGACGGTATTCGGTTTATGACGCTCACGTGGAACGGCGAAAACAGAATAGCGGGCGGAAGCAAGACAGATAGGGGTCTTACTTCGTTCGGTAAACGAGTTATCAAAAAAATGAACGAGGTTGGTATGGTGTGCGATGTGTCGCACCTTAACGATAAGAGCTTTTATCAGGTTATATGGCGCGCCGACAGGGTTATCGCAAGCCATTCAAACTGCCGAGAGGTCTGCAATGTTCCGCGGAATTTGAGCGACGAACAGATAAGGCTGATAGCCGAGCGCGGCGGGATTATCGGGCTGTGCTTTTATCCGCCGTTTTTGGGGGCGGACGTGAACGAAAAGCTGTATGAAAATATCGTGCATCTGCTTGATATGGGTCTTGAAGACCATATAGCGATAGGCTCGGATTTTGACGGCGGCGAAATGGAAAAATGTCTTGACAGCGCCGAAAAAATACCCGAATTATACTGCCGATTGAGCGGTCTTAGCATAAGCGACCGTATTCTTGATAAAATTTTTTATAAAAACGCCGATAATTATATGCGAAACCTTTGACAAAGCGGCGGTATTATAATAGAATAAAGGAAGAATTAAAGAACAGGTGATACAAAATGAATTATGTAAGCACAAGAAATAAAGAGGTTAAGACCACCGCCGCGGGAGCGATAGCTCAGGGTATATCCGCAGAGGGCGGACTGTTCGTTCCCGACAGTTTTCCGTCGTTCGACGGCGCGGATTTTGAAAAATTATGCGGTCTTGATTATATCGGCAGGGCGAAATACGTTTTAAAATACTTCCTTAACGATTTTACCGAGGAAGAGCTTGATTACTGCGTAAAGGGCGCGTATACAGACAGCTTTGACGATAATAAGCCCGCTCCGCTTGCAAAGCTGGGCGAAAAGACAAACGTTTTGGAGCTGTGGCACGGTCCCACCTGCGCCTTTAAGGACCTTGCGCTCCAACTGCTTCCGTATCTGCTTACAACATCGGCTAAAAAGGTGTCGGCAGGCAAAAAAACGGTAATATTGGTCGCAACCTCGGGCGATACGGGTAAGGCGGCGCTTGAAGGCTTCCGCGATGTCGAGGGCACGGAAATTATCGTGTTCTACCCGAGCGAGGGCGTAAGCCCTATGCAAAAGCTCCAAATGAGCTCGCAAAAAGGCAATAACGTTCACGTTTGCGCTATTAAGGGCAATTTTGACGACGCGCAGACGGGCGTTAAAAAAATATTTGTCGACGGCGCTGTCGCAAAAGCGCTTGACGGTAAGAATATGAAGTTTTCTTCCGCAAATTCTATAAATTGGGGCAGACTTGCACCGCAGATAGTTTACTATGTCTCGGCTTACTGCGATATGAAGAATAACGGCGAGGATTTGTCGGACGGCTTTAACGTTGTCGTTCCTACGGGCAACTTCGGCAATATACTTGCCGCATACTATGCAAAAAAGATAGGCGTGCCGATAAACAAACTGATATGCGCGTCAAACGCCAATAACGTTCTGACCGACTTTATAAGGACAGGAACCTATGACCGCAACCGTCATTTTTATACCACCGTTTCGCCGTCTATGGATATTCTTATTTCAAGCAATCTTGAAAGAATGTTGTTTGAGCTTACGGGGAATGACGATAAAGCGGTAGCCGCTATGCAAAGCGAGCTGTCGGCGGACGGTAAATTCACCGTAAACGCCGATATTAAACAGAAAATCGACGGACTTTTCTGGGGCGGCTGCTGTGATGATGAACAGACCCTTGAAATAATAGGCAGGCTGTTCAACGATTACGGCTATCTGTGCGACACCCACACCGCCGTTGCCATGAACGTTTATAAGCAGTATGTTGAGAAAACGGGCGACAACAGGGTTACGGTAGTGGCTTCTACCGCTTCTCCCTACAAGTTTACGGCGGACGTTCTGCGCGCGGTTTCCGACGGGCAGACGGGCGGCGAGTTTGAAAATGTCCGCAGGCTTTCCGAAATAACCGATACCGAGATACCCGCGCCGATAGCGGCGCTCGAAAAAGCCGAGGTTCGCTTTAAGGACGAATGTAAAAAGGACGAAATGCTGTCTTATGTTTACGGCTGTCTCGGAATAAAATAATAAAATCTCCCCACTTTGCGGTGGGGAGTTGTCGTCAATAACGACTTTGTCAACGCTTGTACCCTGTTATCGTGACTCAAAAGTGTCACAGCAGGTTTCCTTGCAGGTGCAGGCGTTGCGGTTTCCAACTTGAATTTTTCCTGCGGCGCAGGTGTCGTTTTCCGTGTGATGCACACAGTTGGATACGTTGCACGCTACACAAAGTGCGGTTTCACATTTACATTCTGACATAAAAATCAAGTCCTTTCCGACCTGCCTGAACAGGTCAAATGTATTATTAACCTATGACAAAAAATTATGTACGGCGGGCGGTGGTAAAATGAGCCTTTTTGCAATTTCCGATCTTCACCTTTCTTTCGGTGCGGACAAGCCTATGAATATTTTTAAAGGCTGGGACGATTATGTGGAAAAAATCGAAAAAAATTGGCGGCGGATAGTAACCGACAGCGATACGGTCGTTTTGCCGGGCGACTTTTCGTGGGGACTTAAACTTGAAGAAACGAAAAAAGATTTTGAATTTTTAAACGCCCTGCCAGGCAGAAAAATAATATTAAAGGGCAACCACGATCTTTGGTGGGGAACGGTAAAAAAATTAAAAGAATTTTTTGAAGAAAACGGGTTTGACACGGTAGACGTTGTTTTCAATAACGCCGCCGTTGCCGAAAATTGCGCGATAGCAGGCACTCGCGGCTGGTTTTATGACGACGCGAAAAATGAAAAAATCCTCCTGCGCGAGGCGGCAAGACTTGATACTTCCCTGACCGCCGCCGAGGAAACGGGACTTCCCGTAAAGGCGTTTTTGCATTATCCACCCGTTTACGGCGATATGGTGTGTCACGAAATTTTTGACGTTATTAAAAAGCACGGAATATCAGAGGTTTGGTACGGACATATACACGGCAGCGGAATACGGAACATAAAAAAAGAGTATGACGGGGTGAAATTCCGCCTTGTTTCGTGCGATTGCGTTGATTTTACACCTGTTTTGGTCTGTAAATAAAAGAAATTTACAGAACTTTAAAAAAATATGTGGAAAAATTTAAAGCGTTGTGATATAATGAAACGAACTATTGTAAACCCGATAGAATTAATTTCGGGGTGCGGAGGTATAAATAAATGAGTTTAAAAGAAACAAAGAATGTCGGCTCCAACAGGTATCAGCTTGAAATAACTGTTGACGGCGAAAAATTCCGTGACGCCATTAAAGAGGCTTACAGGAAAAACAGTAAAAAAATAAATGTTCCCGGTTTCAGAAAGGGCAAAGCTCCCCTTCATATAATCGAAACATATTACGGTTCGGAAATCTTCTTTGAGGACGCGCTTAATCTTCTTTACAACGATTTGGTTGAGGACGCTATAAAGGAATCGGGTCTTAAAGTTATAGACGATAAGATGGACTTTGAGCTTGTTTCCATTTCTAAGGAAGACGGCGCAGATTTCAAGGTTTCCCTTACAACATACCCCGAAATAGAAATCGGCGATTATAAGGGTCTTAAAGCCGAAAAGGTTATCGCAAAGGTTGACGATAATGAGGTTGACGCTCAGATAAACTCAATGGCTGACAGAAATGCGCGTATGATCTCTGTTGAGGACAGAGCCGCCGAAAACGGCGACACCGTTATAATCGACTTCGAGGGCTTTGCTGACGGAAAGGCTTTTGACGGCGGCAAGGCGGAGGGTCATTCCCTCGTTCTCGGCTCGGGTCAGTTCATTCCCGGCTTTGAGGATCAGATAGTCGGCAAGAACATCGGCGACGAATTTGACGTAAACGTAACATTCCCCGAGGAATACGGTGCAAAAGACCTTGCAGGCAAGGAAGCCGTATTTAAAGTAAAGCTCCACGAAATAAAGGTTCGCGAGCTTCCCACAATTGACGACGAGTTTGCTAAGGACGTAAGCGAGTTCGATACCCTTGAAGCTCTTAAAGAGGATATAAAGAATAAAACCCTCGAACGCAAGCAGAAAGCTGCCGAGGAAGATGTTGAAAACGAGCTTGTTCAGCAGATAGTTGACAGCATTAAGGGCGATATTCCCGAGGCTATGTTTGAAAACCGTCTTAACCAGAGCGTTGAGGAGTTTGCTTACCGTCTGCAATCTCAGGGTCTTAACCTTGAAACATATCTTAAATATACAGGCTCCAATATAGACGACTTTAAAAAGTCGTTCCGTCCTCAGGCTGAGGGTCAGGTTAAGTTCAGACTTGCTCTTGAAAAAATCGTTGAGCTTGAAAATATAGCCGCCGACGAAAAGGAAATCAACGAGCAGTATGAGAAAATGGCTAAGGACTACGGCGTTGAGCTTGACCGCGTAAAGGCCGCTATCCCCGAAAGCGAGGTCGCAAAGGATCTGGCTGTCGGCAAGGCTATCGACTTTATTAAGGACAATGCCGTAATAACCGAGGTTGAAGAAAAGACCGAGAAAAAGGAACCTGCAAAGAAAAAGACCGCGGCTAAAAAAACAACAACAAAGAAGACTGCCGCTAAAAAAGAATCAGACGCAGAATAAAGTTTAAAAGCCCGATAGTGTCAAAACCTATCGGGTTTTATAGCCTGACGGGACTTTAACCTGTCACGCTGCCTTTGTTTATAAATTAAAAACTGTGTTCATAATATATACAGGAGGTTTTGTTATGAGTATTGATATGAATTTAGTACCTTATGTTATCGAACAGACGGGCAGGGGCGAACGCTCCTATGACATCTTTTCAAGATTGCTGAATGACCGTATAATTATGCTTAACGATCAGGTTGATAATGCTTCGGCAAGCATAATCATCGCTCAGATGCTCTATCTTGAAGGTCAGGATCCCGAAAAGGACATCAGCTTTTACATCAACAGCCCGGGCGGCTCGGTTTCTGCTGGTATGGCTATTTACGATACAATGCAGTACGTAAAGTGCGACGTAAGCACTATTTGTATGGGTATGGCGGCAAGTATGGGCGCGTTCCTGCTGGCTTCGGGTCAAAAGGGCAAGCGTTTTGCGCTTCCCAACAGCGAAATTATGATTCATCAGCCGTTAGGCTCTGCCGAGGGTCAGGCTGCCGATATTCTCATACACGCTCACCATATTGAGAAAATCAGGAGCAACATTAATCAAATTCTTGCCGACGCTACGGGCAAGCCGCTTGAAGTTATCGAGCGCGATACCGACCGCGACAACTTTATGTCCGCCGCCGAAGCCGCGGAATACGGTCTCATAGATAAGGTAATCACTAAAAGGTAGAGGTAGAACGGATGTCTAACGACAACAATAAAGAGATACATTGCTCGTTCTGCGGCAAATCGCAGGACGAGGTGAACCGTCTTGTTGAGGGACCGGGCGTTTATATTTGCGACGGCTGTATTGAATTCTGCAACTCCCTGATATTTGACGACGCCGTTAAAAAGCCTGCCAAAAAGGGAAAAGAAAAGGAATTTGTTTTGCCCAAGCCCAAGGAGATAAAGGCTCAGCTTGACGAATACGTTATCGGTCAGGACGATGCTAAAAAGACCCTTGCCGTTGCGGTTTACAATCACTATAAGAGGATATTCAAGAAAGAAGACACCGACGTTGAGCTTAATAAGAGCAACGTTCTTATGCTCGGACCTACGGGCGTCGGCAAGACCCTGCTTGCGCAGACATTGGCGCGCGCGCTTGACGTTCCGATAGCCATAACCGACGCTACCACGCTTACCGAGGCAGGCTATGTCGGTGAAGATGTTGAAAATATCCTTCTCCGTCTTATCCAAGCCGCCGATTACGATATTGAAAAGGCGGAACACGGCATTATATATGTCGACGAAATTGATAAGATAGCAAGAAAGTCGGAAAATGCGTCGATTACGCGTGACGTTAGCGGCGAGGGCGTTCAGCAGGCGTTGCTGAAAATCCTTGAAGGAACGGTTTCCAACGTTCCTCCGCAGGGGGGCAGAAAGCACCCTCAGCAGGAGTTTATTCAGATAGACACCACCAATATCCTGTTTATCTGCGCGGGCGCGTTTGACGGTATCGAAAAGATAATCGAACGCCGTATGGGCGGCAGCAGTCTTGGCTTCGGGGCGGATGTTAAGTCCCCGAAAAGCATTGAGGCGCAGGCGCTCAACACTGTTGCGACACATCAGGACCTTGTCAAGTTCGGCTTGATACCAGAGCTGGTCGGACGTCTGCCTGTAATAACAACGCTCAAAGGAATGGACAAGGAAACGCTCATAAGAATTATGACCGAACCTAAAAATTCCGTTGTTAAGCAGTATCAGGCGCTTTTCAAAATGGACGGCGTGGAGCTTGTCTTTGAACGCGACGCTCTTGAAAGGATAGCCGAGCTTACCATTGAACGCAAGACGGGCGCAAGGGGCTTGCGCTCTATAATAGAGGGCGTTTTACAGCCGATAATGTTTGAAACGCCGTCAGATGAAAGCGTTAAAAAGGTAACAATAACGGCGGAAACCGTTGACGCCGCTGAAAAACAATGACGGTATATACTAAAAAAGATATTGCAATACATTTCTTGATGTGCATTGTCGGCGGATTTATGGGGGCATACGCTCTCATAATTCACGCCGGCAATTATGCTTCTGCACAGACCAAAAATATGATAGATATGGTAATATCTCTGCTCGGCGGCAACTTCCGCGAATTTGCCCTGCGTGTGCTTGCGGTCATTGTCTATTTTCTCGGTATTGCATTGTATGTTATAGTTAAAAATAAAACCGACTTAAATCCTCAGCGTTATGCTTTGGCGGTTGAGGCTGCTGTTGCGGTCGGCGTTTGCTTTATACCTGATTTTGTGAAGCCCGTAGTCGCAATTTTGCCGATATTCTTTATGATGTCTACACAGTGGAGCGCTTTTCACGGCACATACGGCTATACAAGCTCGACCATTTTCTCAACCAACAATTTAAAGCAGGCAAGCTCGGGACTTATGGAGTATTTGTGCAACGGCGAACGCGAACAGCTTGAAAAAGCAAAGTATTTCGGTTTAACAATACTTTCTTTTCATATCGGCGTTGCCGCGGCGTATTTTGCCTGTATGCTTTTGCATAGGTTTTCAGCGGTTTTGTGCCTTGTGCCGATAGGTGCGTCGGCATATTTGATTAGGCAAACGTCAATAAAATATCAACCTCAAAGGCAGGAAGTAACAAAGGGACAGTTTGATTTAAAAACAACGCCTTAATTTTTCAAGGGCGGATTTTTCTATACGCGATACATAACTTCGGGATATGTTAAGGCGCTTTGATATGTCGCGCTGGGTAAGCTCGGGAGTTCCGCCTATCCCGTAACGCATAATAATTATTTTCTTTTCACGCTCGTCAAGACAGCCGTTTATTATAACCCTGAGCTTTTCGAGCTTTATTTTTTTGTCTATTTCCTCGGCTATGTCGCTGTTGTCCGCTATAATGTCGATAAGCGTTAAAGCGTTTCCGTCCTTGTCGGTGTCTATCGGGTCGCTGATGTATACGTCCTGCTGTGTTTTTTTCATATTCCTGAAATGCATAAGAATTTCGTTTTCTATGCACCGCGCGGCGTACGTTGCAAGGCGTATGCCCTTGTCTCCGTTGAATGTGGAAACCGCTTTTATAAGACCTATTGTGCCTATTGAAATAAGGTCGTCCTGCTCGGCGGGCGCGGTATAATACTTCTTTACTATGTGGGCGACAAGCCGCAAATTATGCTCAATCAGCTTGTTGCGCGCCTCCATATCGCCGTTTCGGCTTTTTTCAAGCAGTTCCGATTCTTTTGCGGCGGACAACGGCGGCGGAAACGACCCTGCGCCCGTCACGTGGAGCGCAAAGTAATAAAGACTTGCCGCTATTTGCACTAATAGACTGAAAAACATATTCATCACCGATTTAACTATATGATGAAATGCGTTGTGTTTTGCAAGTCCGCTGAAATTAATTGTTGATTTATATTGTTGCTTTATTCTTTTTTCTATTGTATAATTCTTACATTAATTGTTTTGAGGTGATAAGATTGTTTTACGAAGCGGCGCGAAAGGAAAAAATAACGCCTGAAATTGCGGCAAAAAGCATTTTCGGTGGGTATATAAACGGCTGTGTATCGGCGGTATTCTGCGGCGTCGGCAAGGAAAATGTCCTGTGCGTCTCGGGGCTTGAATTCTATGTTCCGATCGCCGAAAAGGTCGCGGTTATATTTGAAAAAGACCGCGGCTTGCGCGAGCTTATGCAAAACGGCTCGTTGCTCTTAAAAATAAATTCCGAAACCGAAAAATGCGAGGTTATATATGCGGGATCGGGCAACGCAGAAAGCGTTGTACTGACGACCGATACCGAAAAGGCGGTAACAGAGCTTGTTTCGGGCGCAAATAAATGGGGCGGCAGAATAAACGACAGGGGCGAGCTTGTCTGCGACCTTAAATCTCCGTCACCCGGACCTAATTACTATACAAATATGCTGCTCGGAAACCGCATAGGTTACGGTAACGTCCTGCAATGCACTCCGAAAAGCGTTGTGGACCGCTTGGGCAGAGGTTCTTTCCGCTCTCACGCCGACACTCA
Source organism: uncultured Eubacteriales bacterium (assembly GCA_934486755.1). Taxonomy (GTDB): domain Bacteria; phylum Bacillota; class Clostridia; order Oscillospirales; family Acutalibacteraceae; genus UBA737. The sequence continues at coordinate 49,622 of CAKSQT010000005.1, forward strand.
GGTGTTGGCGACCCGTTGGGATTATTCGCCCTATGAAAACGGATTTCCTGCGAACCGTCAGTTCTATATAATAGAAAACGGCGAAATAATTTTCTATTCCGCCGACCCGTCAAACGACAGGATAACGGACGCCGAGTGCATACATTCCCAGAACCGAACGGTTATAAAATATACGCTTTCGTGCGGACTTGAAATAAAACGGACAATATTCCTTTTGCCGCAGAAAAAGGGTATGCCTATGGCGGCGGAGGCGCAGAAAATCGAAATAGTCAATCGCTCAAAGACAGACAGGAGCATAAAGACCGTCTATACGGGTATGCTCAGCAACGGGTCTACGGTCTGCCTTAAAGAGGATATTATTTATATGACCGTGATTGAGGAGTCGGAAACGGTATTTGACGGTGACGGCAACCTTGCCGCGGTGTGCTATCATTATAATCCCGAATATGAGCAGGGCGATTTAAGGTTTCATACCTCGGTTGCCCGCATCGGTGAAGAAACGGTGTATCCTACCGAATTTTGTTTTGATTATAACGCGTTTGTGGGAAACGGCACGCTTGAAAAGCCCGAAGGCGCTTTAAAGCTCAACTGCCGCCACGTGAGAAAGGGACCTGCGTTTTTTGCCGTGGGAACCGCGCTTGATATTCCCGCAGGCGAATCGGCGGAAATTGACAATCTGACCTGTCTTACAAGCGAAAAGGATCACCCCGATGATTACAAAGGCGCCGAAACAATGTTAGATGAAATAAGCGCCGTGAACGAATTTTTGAAGGACAAAAATTCGCTGACAAACGCCTTAAACGAAGTAAAGAAATTTGCCGAAAAATATACCGAGTTTCTTAAAATAAAGGACGGGGACAAGGACTTTGAAACATACGTAAACCGCAATCTGCCATATCAGGTGTATTATCAGAACTTTGTTTCGCGCTCCTTCGACCAAACTCAAAAAGGCTACCGCGAGATAGGATTCAGGGAAATTCAGGATATTTATGCCGCAATGTACTATTGGATAGGTATGGACAGGGCGGATATCGTAAAAGATTTCATTTCGCAATGGGCTTCAAACGTTTATAAAATGGGATACGCAAATCACAATTTCTTTTGGAACGGTAAGGAAGCGGGCGTAAGTTCGGACGATCAACTTTGGCTTTTGCAGGCGCTTGACAGATATGTGTCCCTTACGGGAGATTATGATTTTATAAAGCGGAACGTGCCTATGGCGGACGGAGGGGAAAGACCGCTTTACGAAACCGTAAAGGCAATAATTGAGTATTCGGCAAAAATCTCGGTCGGCAAGCACGGACTGCCGCTTATTGACGCCGCGGACTGGAACGACTGCCTTAGGGTAGACCCCGACTGTATCGACGGCAAGGAAAAAGAAAAACGCTATTCCGAGCAGATAAAAAACGGCGGCAAATGGGGCGATCCGTTTGTAAGCAACGGCTCCGAGAGCGTTATGAACGGCTTTTTACTTAAAGTAGCGACCGACGCGGCGAAAAACCTTTTTGACGGCTGCGGTATGGTCGAGGACGCCGAAAAAATGGCGGGCCTTTCGGGCGAACTTTACGAAAAACTGCAAAAACACACCTGGAAAGGCGATTTCTTCTGCCGAGTGCTATTCAACCGCCCTGAGAAAGCGGGGCTTTCATATCTGGGCGCAGGCGGCGACGGGCTTTCCGCAAATCCGAGCAAACCTGGCACTTATTATATAAATTCATTCGCTTGGTCGGTGCTGTCGGGCGTTGCGAGCGAAGAACAAATATCAATAATGCTTGATTCTCTTGAAAAATACGTCAAAACGCCGCACGGCTTCCAATTAAGCAGCGAGGTAAGATACGATAAAATTGCAAGCAACGTTTCTGCGTCAAACTTCTTCTTCGGGGATAGGGAAAACGGCGGAATCTTCAAGCACGCTAATATGATGCTGGCGGCGTCTATGGTTAAGGCGGCAAACGAGGTTGAAAACAGGCAGCTTTCAAAGCGCCTTTGCGATACGGCTTATTGGCTTATAGAAAAAATTGTACCCTATGCCTGTATGAGATCGCCGTTCACAATATGCGGCAACCCGAGATTTTGCACGCAGTACAACAACGCCGATACAGGGGAGAATATAGGACCGACCCTCAGCGGAACGTCAAGCTGGCTGTTACTCACCGTTACAATGCTTCTCGGACTTAATACGAGCGGCGGAAAAATACGGTTTATGCCGCTCCTTAAAGAAAGCGATTTTGAAAGAGAGTTGCAGGTCTGCCTTAGCGGAACGCATTACGAGATCACCGTCACAAAACCGCAGGGCTTTGTCCGCGTAAAGGACGGGGACTATACGCTTACTGTGGACGGAAAACCGTATGAGAGCGATGTTTTGCCCTTGTTTAACGATAAAAAACAGCATAAGGTTGAAATGAATTTCAATTAACAAACAGGCGCCGCTTTTGCGGCGCCTTATTTTTATAGCGGCTTTTTAATTTTAAAGGTGTTTTTGTAAAAGTCTATCAGTCCGTCGTCACGCATTTTGCACAGCTCTTTGGAAAGCGCGCTGCGCTCCACGCCGAGATAATCCGCCATTTGCTGTCGGTTGAACGGAATTTGAAAGGTCGCGCGCCCCGTTTTTGTGTATATCGCGGAAAAATATGCCGAGACCCTGCCGCGAACGGTTTTTGACCCCGTGAAGAAAATTCGGCTTGAAAGCGCAAGATTTTTTTGCGATGATACAGTCAAAATGTTCTTCAACAGCTTTAAATACCAAGTGTATTCCGAATTTTCCGCGCTTAACAGTCGGTCAATGTTTAAAAAGACTATTTCGCTGTTTTCGGCGGCAACGGCATAGACCGTCATCGGCTCCTTGCAAAGCGCGTATGTTTCGGCAAACACACCGCCTGCGGAAACATTGCCGAGTATGCTTTTGTTGCCCCAAGGGTCGATGTTTTCAATGTTCACACTGCCCGAATTAACTATTCCTATTTCACAAACCGTCATACCCGCGCGGAATATCACCGTATTTTTTGCATATTTATCGGTGCGGACGCAAAGGAGTTCAAGCATTTGCTCCCATTCGCTGTCGGTTATATCGTTTAATATCGGTGTTTTGATAATTTTCATTTTTTCTCACTTTCGTGGTTAAAACAACATAAATTTTTAAATTATTGTACTATAATTATGCCATAAATTCAAGGAGGTACGAATTATGGTAAGAAAAATAATTCAGATAGATGAAGAAAAATGCAACGGCTGCGGAGCCTGCGTGACCGCCTGCCACGAGGGCGCAATCGAGCTTGTTGACGGCAAAGCCCATCTTATCAGGGACGATTACTGCGACGGTCTCGGCGACTGTCTGCCTGAATGTCCCACGGGCGCCATAACCTTTACCGAGCGCGAAGCGGCGGCTTACGACGAAAAGGCTGTTGAAGAAAACAAAAAGAAAAAGCAGATAAAGTCTTCGGGCGGCTGTCCAGGCCACAGGGCACTGACCCTTAAAAGGGGAAACGCCGATGCCGAAAAGAAGACGACGGCGCCGATAAGCTCACAGCTTGCGCAGTGGCCCTGTCAGATAAAACTGGTGCCTGTCAACGCGCCGTATTTTGACGGCGCAAACCTGCTCATAGCCGCCGACTGCACCGCTTACGCCTATGCAAATCTGCACAGCGAATTTATGCGCGGAAAGGTAACAATTATAGGCTGCCCGAAATTGGATGATGTTGATTACAGCGAAAAACTCACGCGCATAATCGCCGAAAACGACATTAAAAGCGTTATGGTCGTGCGTATGGAGGTGCCGTGTTGCGGCGGTCTTGAACACGCGGCGGTAACGGCGCTTAAAAACAGCGGAAAGTTTATCCCGTGGCAGGTAGTGACAATATCCGTGAACGGGGAAATTTTAAACTGAAATATATTGTAAGGCACCTGAATTCAGGTGCCTTTTTCAGTTGACAACGGAGCTTTTGTGTGGTAGATTTGTATTCGGAGAGATGCGAATGGAAAAGGTTAATTATCAACTTCAAACGGACAGGGTTGTTGAACGCGTTTTGAACGGCGAAATCGGCAAGAAACTGCTGCTGCACGCCTGTTGCGCGCCTTGTTCTTCTTATGTGCTTGAATATTTGAGTAAATATTTTGATATAACCGTGTTTTTCTGCAATCCTAACATCACCGACCGCGCCGAATACATAAAGCGCAGGGACGAGCTTTACAGACTTTGCAAAATCGCTCCGTTTTGCGTCGGCGTTGAGGTTGAGGAGGACAGCATAACGCCTGACGAGTATTTTAAATACGTTTCGGGTCTTGAAAATGAGCCTGAGGGCGGGGCGCGCTGCACCAAATGCTTTGAATTAAGACTTTTAAGAACCGCCGAATTTGCCGCGGCAAACGGGTTTGATATGTTTGCGACCACGCTTACCGTCAGTCCGCATAAAAACGCCGCCCTAATAAATCAAATAGGCGAAAGCGAAGCCGAGCGGCACGGCGTTTTATATCTGCCGTCCGACTTCAAAAAGCGCGGCGGCTATCAGCGGTCGATAGTTCTGTCAAAAGAATATGATATTTACAGACAGCGTTATTGCGGCTGTGTGTTTTCGGAATGGGAGTAGGTTTTTATATGTCGGTAAAAAAAATAGCTTTTACAAAAATGCACGGAATAGGCAACGATTATATTTATATAGATTGCTTTAAATATGCGGTTGACGATCCTGCATATCTTGCAAAAATAATGTCTCCGAGACGGACGAGCGTCGGGAGCGACGGGGTGATACTCATTTGCCCGAGCAAGGTTGCCGACGCGAAGATGCGTATGTTCAACCTTGACGGAAGCGAGGGCAAAATGTGCGGTAACGGTATCCGCTGCGTAGGGAAATACATATACGATAATAAAATAGCGGTAAAGGATACCCTTACGGTTGAAACATTGAGCGGAATAAAGACCCTGCGTATAAAAGCCGAAAACGGCAAGGTTAAAAGCGTTACGGTGGATATGGGCGAGCCGATACTCGAACCCTCAAAAATACCCGTTTTGCTTGACGGCGATAAAATTGTAGGCAGGGAAACGGAAATAAAGGACAGAAAATATAAAATAACGGCGGTTTCAATGGGCAATCCGCACGCCGTGGTCTTCTGTGATGAGGTTAGGTCATTGGAGCTTGAAAAGATAGGTCCCGATTTTGAATTTGCGCCGATATTTCCTGAACAGGTCAACACCGAATTTATAAGGGTTGTTGACAGCGAAAACCTTGAAATGCGCGTTTGGGAGCGCGGCAGCGGCGAGACATTCGCTTGCGGAACGGGCGCCTGCGCCGCCGTGTGCGCCGCCGTGCTTAACGGTTTCTGCAAGCGTGATACGGCTGTTACCGTGCATTTAAAATGCGGAAATTTAATAATTAAATACGCCGCCGACGGTCATATATATATGGAGGGCGCGGCTGAAAAAGTTTACGACGGAGTGTTTGAATATGAGTCTTAAAATCAATATAAACGAAAATTATAATAACGTTAAAAAAAGCTATCTCTTTTCGGAAATAGCAAACAGGGTAGGGGCGTATACCGAAAGCCACCCCAACGCCGACATTGTAAGGCTCGGTATCGGCGATGTTACGCTTCCGCTGTCGGGCGTTGTTGTTGACGCTATGAAAAAGGCGGCGGACGAAATGGGTAAAGCTGAAACATTCAGAGGATATGCTCCCGAATACGGTTATGATTTTTTGAGGGAGGCAATAGCAAAACGCTACGGCAGTTTCGGCGTTGAATTATCGGCTGACGAGGTCTTTGTGTCGGACGGAGCAAAGAGCGACGTCGGCAATATAGTTGATATTTTGAGCGATAACGAGGTG